>NZ_JBQKUP010000035.1:0-307931 GCF_052156535.1 Nitrospira sp. T9 | reverse complement strand
CTTGAGATCGTAAACAGCGCCTCTGGTTCGTTTGAGACTCATGCATGGAAGAATACCAAACTCAGCCCGCTTCGCGGGCTTGCTCTTTTCCTCCCCCCAGCAAGCTGGGGGGTATCCAAGAGCAAAATTTTATGAAAAATGGTCAGGGTGAAATTTTTATTGAGAGTGTATATGTTTACCACGTTCTGGTTCATGAAAGAATTACATAATCCTTCCAAGGCCGGTTGAGCATTTGAGGGTGTAAGCGTTTCAAAAGAAGGGAAGGAATTGGCTTTTGATACCCTCAACTCTTCAGGCCCTAGGAAATTCATTTATCAGGCAATGTCTCCCATAAAGGAATCAGGTACGTTCTCTTAAAAACTCAACGTCAACCGGCCAAAAACCATGCGTGTCGGCAGAAAAGGTGACGTCTGGGCTTCCCGCGCGGTTTGGACATTATTATCCTGATAATTGAAGGATGTATCAAAGAGGTTGCGGACTTCCAGACTGATGATGCCAAAACGTTTGGGAAGCCGATACCCGATATCGGCATCCACCAGAAAAAAGTCGTCATGGCCATCATTGAAGTTTGATGTCGATGGAAGCTCAACCGTTTGCCAGACGAAGTTTCCCTTTACTCCGGCAAAAAATCCGAACGGATGGAAAAACCTTGCGCTCAACGGCACTGTCACGGTCTCCACTTTCAGTGGGTGTCCTCCAAGTACCGCTGTAGGGTCAGAGGCGGAACGTTTGAACCGTTCATACGATCCCTCTGCCGTGAAGGCCCACGAGGGATGAGGTGCCCAATAGAGATAGCCCAGTGCACGATCCTCACGTCGGTCATTGAAAACGGTCACGAGATTGGAAATGGACGGCCACTTCAGTTCCCGATGGGCCAGTTGGAATCCGGCATACAGATCGTTCGTCAGCGTGAGATCGAGGGCTACCCCCTCCTGCTCGGTAATCGACCCGTTGGCATCATCAAAAAATTGATTGAATCCGGCGACCTGGGTCGGTTCAATCGTTTGATCCGCCACTAACGGCCGTTTCACCGTTTGGACATAGGACAACCGCAGACGTGCCCAGTCGGTCATATTCCACTGCATGCCGGCTTTTGGCAGGAGCCGGTCGTACTCATTTGACCGGTCATTGATGGACTCATACGCAAACCCTCCTGTCCAGATAATCTGTTGTGGCCAATGGATATTGAGATACACATAGCCGTTGGTTTGTGTGGACGTGAACTTATCCTTTTGAATCGAGTTGCAAGCGGGTGGTGAAAATATGGGAAGAGGAGGTGCACAGACTGTGAAAGGGGGAAAAGGGACCGATACCGCCTGGGCCTGTAAGTTAAACTTATTGTTCGTATCGACATGAGTGTATCCTCCGCCGATCTGGGCATTGAGGATTCCATCATGAAACAGATACTGCCCTTCGACCTGATTGGCATTATCCACGGCATTCCCGTCGATGGACGGAACTCCAGGTTGAAAGGAATTCTGCTCAAGTCGACTATAAATATATGATCCAATGATGTCCGAATGCGGTCCGGGGGTGAAGCGAGCCCCCGTTCGGACAACGCTTTGGTCAATTTTGGTCTTTTGATCGGCAGTAAAGTTTTTCGGATCGAAATTCAGTTCAAGGTCACCCTGGTCCGTTTTCCGGTAGCGGTATTCGACTTGGACGTTGAACTTGGGGTGAAACTCCGCCTGCCCAAATAGGTTATAAATCTCATGCTTCACATCGAAGTTGGGGCGGAAATCCGGCTCGCTTTTGAATCCATAGGCCCCGGCACTCAGAGACACCGGTCCTTGCAAAATTGATGCGGTCACATTGCCCCCGTACGTGTCGTTATTGCCCACCACCGAATTGACCAGCAATCGTGGCCGGTCCCGCATGAACAAAGGATTGAACTCGTTGAGAGAGACCGAGGATGGCCCTCCTGCTTCAATAATTTGTAAATTGCTGAAGGCTAACTGGGGTTGAAGGTTATTGGTATTCAACGGCTGCAATAATTGTGACTGCAATAATTCACTCACCCTGGCGATTCCAAAACTGGGCAGAGTGCTATATACGTCCGACAAGAGGCGATGGGCCATGGGCGAGGCGGGATCATTGGTGAGAGAATACCAACCCTCAACCCTCCCCCGCTGATCAAACCCTAGATTGTTATAAATACGGCCCACGGTGGCGCCACGAGCCGCCACATCCTGATCCAATAAGAGTCGTCCACGATAGACGGCCCGCTGGTCATTCAGACGGAGGGATTCTTGATAATCGTGGAGCGCTTCGACGGGCTTGTTGACCAACTGCTTTCGAATGGCGTCAAAAAACCAGGGGGTCGGATCATGCGGGTCCAACTCCTTGGCCATCTCATACTGCGTTTCGGCCAACTCCTCACGTTTTTCTTCGAAATAAATTTTCCCCAAATAGCTGCGAAGAATTGAATTGTTGGGATCAAGGGTATTCGCGATCTCCATTTCCAGCCGCCCGGCTTCCAGTTCGTTTCGCCTGACATGTGTTAACCCTAACCCCAGCCGTGGGAGGGGATCAGCCTGATCGAGGGCAATCGCCTGTTGAAAGGCGGTTGCGGCTTTTTCAATTTCCATCGTGGTGAGACGGGCAAAGCCAAGGATCGTGTGAGGGCGGCTGACTTTGGCATTGAGTTCCACTGCCTTCTGGGCCGCCTCTATGGCCCGCCCTGAGTATCCGCGGGCGAGCCACAGTTCAGCCACACGGGCCTGCGCTAACGCGTCTTCAGGTGCCAGACGGGTGGCTTCTTGTGCACTCGCCGATGCTTGATCGATCTGGAAGGCTCCCTGTTGAGCGTAGGATACGGCGATACGCGGAGTTGACGAGTCCGGTGCATGTTCAACGGCCCGATGCGCAAGCTGGAGCGCTTCCTGATTATCATTGTTGACAAGAGCAATCACGCTCGACAGGGCAAGGGCCACGCCATTGTCGGGATCCTGGTTGAGTGCGTCGGAAATATCCGCCTGCGCTTGCTCGACCCGCCCGATGGAGAGAAGTATTCCTGCCCGCAACGTAAAATAATGAACATCACGCCTATCGGGTGGAACCTTTTCGAGGTGGGACAAGGCCCCCAGCACATCTCCCTCCTCATAGCGTTGAGTTGTCTTAAGAAGAGTGGGGGAATCAGACCCTGCCTGCCGTGCCGCGCGATAATCGAACAGGGGTGGATAATAGAGGGCCCATTGCACCGCATCCCGTGGACGGACCACAATCACCCGTTGAGGAGCCTCTCCCTTGTGCGTGACAGCCGATTGGGCGCTGGTAACCGGCAACGTGCCAAATTCATTTTCCAGCGCGACACGCCCCTCAAACACCCAGAGTTGGGCTTCCTGTTCGAGGACACGAATGAGAAACTCGGTTCCTTCTATCGTCCCGTTGACGAAGGGGGTGGTGATTGTCAGGCGCTGGGGGGTGCGGCTTAAGAAATGCACCATGCCCTTCAGAAGATCAATCCAAGAAGGCTTCTCCTCCTTGGACTCCGTGAAGGTGATTTCGGAGCCTGCATCCAGTCGGATGATGGTTTCATTTTTGAGTACCAGCGCTGCCCGCCATTGAGGGACGCGAACGGTATCGCCTGCGCAATAGGTCGCACCTGTCTGGCTCGTTTCCCAGCTTGCTTCGTCTGCCGAACGAGCCTCGATCGTCCCCTCGACCGACACGAGCTTAGCCACCCATTCTTCACAAGGGGTGGCGAATGCGGACTCCGTATTGACCACACCCCCACCAACACTTAGGGCGACGAAAAGGAAAGCTCCGTTGAGTGAGCCCCATGCCCTTTTCTTGATGTGGGCATTTCCATCCCAATGAGGCAACTTCTCGGTGGCAAGGGAACTTCCACCCTTCACCTTAATTTTTTCAACACTCTCTTTAAGGAGTACCACATCAAGGTTCTCCACCAATGACCTTGGAAGGTCATAGAAAGTAGCCGTAACTAAAATTACCCCGATGGGACATTAAATACTTCAATGCTTCATATTCTTATATTCTTTTATCCTTCGATCGCCACTGACACCTGATTGCTTGTATTTGTCGCCTCGAAAGTTTCCCTCCTCTTCCCGCACAAGATGAGCCGCCGCCACCTTAAATTTTCCACCCCGACAGCCTTTTCCGTGTGCCTCTCGTTCTGTGGCGGCCGCGAGGGAACGATCAGGATCAGGAATCACCAACAATACCAAACTCCGTTGTAAACCATACAGGTCTTGCCCGCATAAACGATGATTTCGTGTTTTTTAAATTGATCACCATATTTATCGTATTCCTCGCTGTTCTTTATAGGTTCCGGAAGTTCACTTTTGGGTTGATCCTCCGGTACTTTTACTGGGTCGGCTGGCTCCTCAGGTTTATTGCGTTGTTTGGGCTTGCGTAATTTTTTATCTTTGCCGACAACTATGTCGACTTTGCCATTTTTGTTTATGACAATGCACATTTCCACACTGGCCGAATCAGCACATGATGCGGCTGTGGCTGTGGCTCCGATCAGGACTTGTCCCCTCGGCCCTGCCACAAATCCACCAAGTACGAAAAATGAAATCACTGTACCCAAAATTCGTTTTTTCATTGTTTGCCCCTCCTTAAATAAATGAAAAAAGATGAAAATGGATGAAGAGATGAAATCCGAATGAATGTCGCAAAAAGCTTAGCAAGAGCGTTGAATAAAAACATCTAATCGTCTACCGCAGAGAAAAATGCCTTCCGCCCTACTAATGACTCTCTGTGGCCTTCTTCTCTAGGATTTCCTGATTCAAGCCATAGAGGGTTGTTTTTTCCACGAGAAAATCTTTTCTTTAGGATGGTCGCATACGGGATCTCCTGATTTTTCTGACATAATCTGAAATGGATACAATTGGCCAGGAAGTGTGTTATGGCATCAGAAAGGAGGTCTTCAAAAGCATTCGAGCGAGACGGTGGAAGATGGCCAAGGGGGGGCGCCTGTCCCTCCAACAACAAGATGCCGTTTGAGGCATACATGGAAATGTATTCAGGTCAGGGAGTGGAGAGTATGAATAGCCAGGTTTTTCAATGCCAAGCCGCCTCCAAATGAGAGGAGATGCGCCAGCTGAATCGGGTATGAGCTCGTGAGAAACAAGGTTGAGATTAAGGTTAGGGGGATGGCTGAGAGGGTTTAGCTGAGAAATGTGAAAAAGGAAAAGTTAGATATTGAATATGGGGCAGTATGGCAAGCAGGCCTAAGCTCCCACCGTGAAGAGCTCCAGTAGATTTCGACCAACGCGACCTTCGGAATACACATCCAAACAGGGATAGTTATAGCTTAGTCCTCCTGGTAAAGAGGATGGAAGGATGTGTTCAGCGGGATGGATCCGGTACGTTTAAGATGAGGTATCAAAATAACGACTAGCTTTTGTCCTACCCGGCAAAAATATGTGAAGACAGGAAAAACGATCAGGCCCCGGCGGTCGGTTGAACTTTCCCGGGCTATCCCTCAAGCTGTTTCATTCAGAACAGGGTGGCTCAATAGACGTAGCGTTTATTCATGACCGCACTCCCTTTATTCAGATCGGGGGTGATTGGAGATGGCATCCCTCAACATCTGTGAGGATGCGGGCTTGTCGGAAGGTTGAAGGGGGAAGGTTTCAGGTTGTCCGAGTGGCAGACTTTCGACATAAATGGAACTCGATGGAAACGCGAAGCTGGCCTTCTCGCCCTCGACGATTTCCTTGATTTTGTATGCCAAGCGTTCTTTCGCTTCCAACCACTCACCCCACACAATGGTCTTCGTAAAACAATACAGTTTAATGTCAATACTCGAGTTGCCGAATGAATCCAGGAAAATGAATGTTTTGGTCTTTTCGGGATTGGTTTCAAAGTCACCACATTCGTAAATGTAGGTCGAAATGGCTTGGATAATATTCCGAATTTGATCATGAGTCGAACGATACTCGATCCCGATCATCCAATGAATTCTCCGGTTCGTCATGCGGGAGTAATTGATTAACGCTTCATTGGCCAATTTGGAATTGGGGAGTGTGACCAGGGCTTTGTCGAATTGACGGACCTTTGTCGCACGAAATCCAATTTCCTCCACCGTGCCTTCCACGTCAGGCGTTTTGATCCAGTTGCCTTTTTCAAAAATCCGGTCCAAAAATATCGTGAATCCCGCAAACATATTCTTGATGAAATCCTGAGCGCCGAGGGCGACCGCCATGCCGACCAGTCCCAAGCTACCGAGGACCGCCGCGACATTGAATCCCCATTCCTGAAACACCGCGGCGATGCCTAAGCAGACCACCACGAACTTTGCGACCTTGAGAAAAAACCCCTTAATGGTTTCGTGCATGCTTTGGCTGCCGAAGAGTGTGATGGATCGATCCAGTAGGGCTGACAGCGGATCCAGTATTCGAAAAATAGCCCAGAAGATCGTGAAGGCAATCAAGGACCGGATGATTTGTCCAAAGATCGCACCCAATGCGGGCGACAAGGAGATGACCTGTCCGGAAATGTACAGACCAATAATGACAAACGTGAATTCAAGCGGGCGTTCAATGGCTTCCAGGATGCGATCGTCTATGTCCGTTTTGGTTCCTCCGGTAAACCGTCGCGAGAGACGGGAAAAAAAACGGAAGAAAATACGACGGACAAACAAGAATGCCAGAAATACTCCTAAGGCAATAAAGATATCACCCAGGGTAGTATGTAAAATGCCGATCTGCCAGACCGTAAGAATTTCTTGCCAAAAATCTTGAAGCATCAATCGAAGGTTCCTGACCTCAATGAAAAGATTGAAGATTGGTTGAGTGAAGGTATAAGTTGACAGGCAGGATGAAGCCGGGCGCGCCTCTGAATGACATTGCTGAACGGATCGATGAGTGCGGATCAATCATGTTGTGAACATGTTCACGGGCAGGGTAAAAGAATTCCATGAAAAGGTCAATTTTCATAGAAGAATCGGAGAGAAATATCCCGGGTATGAAATAGAGAGGTGAGTGAATGGGAGTGGAGTTGCGGACGTCAGACGGTCTGGGATGAGCCCTATTCCCTGGACTCTCTGATGGCGTGTGATAGGATAATTCGTATTGGCACTGTTTATGATGTACCTGAGTGAGTAGGAGAAAGGAAAGCCGGAAATGGCATCAAGTCGTCAGGGCTGGATGAGTGTGACATTGGCCATTATGGGACTGATGGGATGCGTGGGACAGCAGGAATTCGTGGACGCTCAGCAATCGGCTATCGGGCGTGGCATTGTCGAAGGCACCAAAGGCTATCAACAGATTCAACACGAAGCGTTGTCCGCCCATAGGCATTTAAGAAAGGTTCAGGGCCAGGTGTTTAAAATCGAAGGCGCGGCCTATGTTGTGCACGTAAACGATCAGATTGAAGCGCGACTGCCCTTTGATGAAAATACCCAGATTGATCGTCCGGCGCATGTGGGGGACTGGATTGAAGCGCAGCTCGATCAGTCCGGTCGCGCCAGAATCATCCGGAATATCGACGGCCAAATGGTACTCGAATAAGCGCCTTTCTTTACAATCTTGACCCTCTTCGGTTTCTCCTTGAGGCGTCCCAATAATCCCCTCTCAGAAGTTTTGTCTTGCAACTTTTTTCAATCAACTGAGAATGTTGAGTCGCATGGTTGTGCCCATGAGAGCTGTTGAAAGTGACGACGGGTGGAGAATCCTGAGTTAAAGTAAGCAGGCTAATATCCGGGAAAACCCGGGATAAAAGGAAGGAGAATGGAGATTGCAATCAAAATAATGATGATCCATTCAAGAATTTCCATCCGTTGATTGCCGGTTTGACCGGCCATTTTGTCATACAAATTATCCAGTGTGTTCAACTTGCGAAGAATGCTTGCATCCCAGCTTTGCAAATGAAAGCGTTGAGACGCCAGGCGCGAGACTCTAGCTAGATATTGATCCCCGAATAATTTCAGGGTATTGGTCACCCGTTCAAAGAGAATGGCGCTATCGACTTGCATGCTTGCGATTCGGCGAAGATTGGCATCTGAGGATCCCGGCCAACGAAACCTGTGCCGGGTTTCCTGTGTCAGAGCGCCATACGCGTCGTCAAGCGCCTCGTCTAATTGGTGATCGAGAAATCGCCGCTCGACTAATTCCACATTGGCAAATTCTAAGACCGCCAGCACGTCATCCATCTCTTTCCCGATCATCAGCGCGGCATTCCAATCAATGAGGGTCAGGTCCTGCGTTCCAAAGGCAATTTGACTCGTGGTGGCATCCCGAATTTCCTGGTCTGACAACGGTTGATCCTCACAACGGAGGATTTGAGACAGAAGGGTGCCGTGTTGGGTCACAAATTGCGAAAGATCCAAAGCGGGTTGTGTCGAGAAAATATGAAATATCGTATAGTCCTCGACAAATTCGGAGATATTCGGTTTTTCAATGGCTGAACCTAACGTGGTCAGGAGAGATTGGACGTGTCGGAGTGTGTTTTCGAGCAGTTGAGTATTTTCATAGAGCGCTTCACTGAGCGGAAGCAACGATGCAAACGGTCCCGCGAGTGGAATCTGATAGGTGACCATGATCGCGCCGAAGTCATAGAGGACGGTTTCGACCGTGTGAAGGGTGCAGTGCGTTCCGAGACTGATCGATTGAAGTTCTTCCGTAATGCGGAGCGGTGCGGGATGATAATCAAAGTATTCCGGTGCCGGCCGTTTTCGTTTAATCCGCCCTCGTTCCTTGATGGCCGTAATTCGTTGCTCGGCTTCCTCAATTTGAATAGAGGCGCCCACGTCATAGGCAAAGACGGCGATACACCTCCCGTCTTGTATGTGAAAATTACCTGGGGCAATCATGGGTGGCATGTGTCAAGTGTATGGCGATGGATGGCGGACTGACACACTCGGAACCAATATGTGCTGCTCACGGGTTGCTTGGGGAAACGGAGATCGAAGAGTGATAAAAATCATACACATCATTCAAGTGAAATCGGACATGGATTTAGACGTCGTGAGTAGAGTCAACCCGTGGGATTTCCACTTCCATGCCGGGGAATTCCGTTTTTAGTCTCATGGCAAACGCAAGCGACTGGCGTTCTTCGCCATGCACCACAAAGACTTTTCGAGGATGCGGTGTAATCGCGCGGACATAGGCGAGGAGATCATCCCGGTCCGCATGAGCGGAATATCCATTTAATCGGACTACCTGAGCTCGCCGTTGCGTAGGGATTCCAAAAATAGGCACCGTGTCCCATTCCTCAGCCAGTTTGCGTCCTAAGGTGTGTTCGGCTTGCCATCCCACCAAGACGATCACATTGGCTTCATCCTCAATAGTATGTTTGAGATGATGCACGACGCGTCCCCCTTCACACATGCCCGATGCGGAAATAATCACGCATGGGCCGCTGCGCCGGTTCAGGAGCTTGCTGTCTTGAGCCGTCGAGATAAAATTGATGTATTTGGCGGCAAAGACATCGCCGGTCGAGGTAAAGGTTCGATAGGTTTCTTCGTCGTAGCATTCCGGGTGCTGGCGAAAGACTTTGGTGGCTTTCAACGCAAGAGGGGAGTCGATATAAATTGGAATGGGTTCGACCTCTCCATTGTTCACGAGTTCCTTGATGCGCATGATGATTTCTTGAGTGCGGCCGACGGAAAAGGCTGGAACAATAATTTTGCTTTTGTGTTGAATCGCATGGGTCACGAGTTCTTTGGCGATTGCTTTTCGTTTGGTTTGGTCGTCCTCATGGAGTCGGTCGCCATAAGTCGATTCAATGATCAGCACATCACAGGAGGGAGGCGCATGCGGATCCCGAAGGATTGGCATGTTGGCCCTCCCCAGATCTCCCGAAAACAGGACCGAGGTGGTATTCCCACGACTTTGATGCTTAACCCAGATGCCTGCCGATCCCAGAATATGACCGGCATCATGAAATTGCACCTTTAGATTGGGGGCCGCAGAGGTGGTGGCCCCATATCGTACTCCTCGAAACTGATTGCCGATGATTCGAACATCCTCTATCGAATAAAAGGGTGTGACACAGGCTGGACCCCTCCGTCGTTCTTTTTTATTCACGTACCGACAGTCACTTTGCTGAATCCTGGCGGAATCCTCCAGTAATATTTTTGTCAAATCTGCCGTGGCCGACGTCATATGGACCGATCCGCGAAAGCCCTCTTTTGCGAGGACTGGAAGTGCTCCGGAATGGTCGATGTGGGCATGGGATAAGCACACGGCCGTCAGGGATTTTGGATCAAAGCCAAGGTGACGATTCAGTGTGGCCGCAAGGTCTCGCCGCCCTTGAAACATACCGCAGTCCAGAAGCAGGCGGGAGGATCCCGCGTGGATGAGATGACGACTCCCCGTGACGGATCGGGCAGCTCCATGAAACGAAATCTTCATGATGGGGCTTCAAGTGGATGTTCGGCCATGATAATGTTCCAGGCTTCCCCTGCGGTTTCAGCATAATGAAACAATTGCAGGTCTTCAGCCTCGATCAAGCCATTCTCCACAAATTTGTCCCAATTGATGAGATCTTCCCAAAAGGGTCGTCCGATGAGTACGACTGAGACGTCACGTACTTTTCCTGTTTGAAGAAGGGTCAGGGTCTCAAATAATTCGTCCATAGTCCCGAATCCGCCGGGAAAGACCACCAGGGCTTTGGCTCGATTGAGAAAGTGCATTTTCCGAAGGGCAAAGTAACGAAATTGAAAACACAGTGCAGGAGTAATGTATGGGTTGGGCAATTGCTCATATGGTAACGCAATATTCAGTCCGATGGATTTGGCCTTTACATCGGCTGCACCTCGATTGGCTGCCTCCATGATACCGGGACCCCCGCCGGTGATGATGACGAATTTTCGACGTCCGTCTATCTGACAACTGGAAGACACCAGGCGGCCGAATTCACGTGCTTCCTGATAATAGGGAGAATACGCCTTCTGGTTTTTGGCAATGGCTACGGCCCGTTTTTTTTCAGGATCGTGCGGTGAAGCGGCCAGCTCTTCTTCCGCGATCAAGAGCTTGGCTTTGGCTGCGGCCGGTTCCAGAAGCCTGGCACTGCCGAACACCACAATGGTGGATTCGATACCCTCGTCCCGTTGGATCAGTTCCGGTTTAAACCATTCCAATTGGAGCCGGACCGCCCTGAGGTCGTCTCGCTGCAAAAAATCAAGATCGGAGTCTGCCCGTTTGTATGCCGGAGAAGACAGGAGAGGAGGATTAGATTGTGGCAAATTGGTCATAGACAGATACAATTTTCAGGAAGAAAGCAGTGAGAAGATTATAAAGACCCAGGAAGTAATTTGAAACTGCTGAAAATGAATCAATGGGCATATTCTTGCTTAAGACACGTATAGGGACACTCATACTACAGAAGTAATCCGGTCTATTGAGCGAAGGGGTTGGTTGAATAACAAGAATCGGGTATAGTCCAATTGATTGAATTGTAGCGGAGTGAGCGATGAAAGTACCCACTTCCCCAGCCATTCCTGAATGTGAAGCCTGTCCCATTCGTGAATCGTCCGATATCTGTCAGCTCGTCCCTTCTGTGGAAGAACCCTTCGGGCTCATTAAACGCAGGGCCATGTATCAGGCCGGCCAATTTGCGTTCTACGAAGGGCATGTGGCCCTGGGTCTATACATTCTCTGCCAGGGGCGCGTGAAACTGACCCGGCTTAATCGGAAGGGGCAACAGCGGTTGGTGGGTATTTTGGATTCCGGCCAACTGCTGGAAAAACAGGCCTTTCAGGAGCAACCGGTTCATCAGGTCACTTGTGAAGTCTTGGAGCCTTCGCAAATTTGTCTGTTGGATCGCACCAGTTTTCTCTCCTTTCTGAAAGAACATGGTGAATTGGCGGTCAAACTCGTTCAGGTACTCAGTAAAGAAATGACGGCTGTGTTGAATGCCGCTGATCAATTTGCGTTCACTCCGGCACGTGAGCGATTAGCCAGACTCTTATTGGAATTGAGCGATCGATTCGGGAAAAACGATGATGCTGGC
The DNA here is from genome assembly GCF_052156535.1 of Nitrospira sp. T9. NCBI lineage: Bacteria > Pseudomonadati > Nitrospirota > Nitrospiria > Nitrospirales > Nitrospiraceae > Nitrospira > Nitrospira sp. T9. The sequence continues at coordinate 296,006 of NZ_JBQKUP010000035.1, read as the reverse complement.
GTTCGCATTACCCTCAAACTCAAACGGGAAGATCTTGCGCAAATGACGGCGGTCACCGTAGAGACCGTAGTCCGGCTTCTTCATGATTTCCAGGAAGATCATCTCATTATGGTGCATGGACGGGAATTGATGATTATAAATGTCGATCGCTTGACGAAAATTGCCGGTATGCCCCTCTCTCGTTGAAGTATTCCTCCTCAACGCTTCCTCTCTTTTCTATCGTTTTTCCCGTTTCCTCCCTAGGAGCCTGTCGGACTTAGGATGAATCGGCTGCAAAAGCGTCTAAGCGGTCCATATTTCACCGCTTTCTTGGACCATAGTCCTACTATGGGCCGGCGAAATTGTCAAAATCTGGCCTCGCTCAGCCGCTTTTTCGCTCTCGATCCCCCAAGTCCGACAGGCTTCTAGCACTGGCTCTGCTCGGTCTTCTTTAACCTCACTCCGACTCTCATGCACTGCCTTCCCGTCTTCTGCGTACTCTCGCCGTCTTTAGGTCATTCGGCCTATTCAAAAGATTGATAAGTATCTGATTGGCCATTGTTTTCCAACAAGGTCCTGCTTTCGGGAATCGTATACCCTACGGCCCGTTCAATGGTTTTCCCAGTTCACTGAAGATGAGGGACGCAGAGGTGATGCACAAGTCAAGGACATGGTCATGACGGGTCGAAGTTCTACCACAATTCTTGAATGGGGAGGAGACATGATGAGCAGAAGCCGGTCGGTAACACAATTGGGCCTATTGGTTTGGATTGTGGGATGTATGTTGTGGGCAATACCGGAAGTGAGTCTCGCCCAGGGGTTAAGCGTGGACGAAAGGCTGAAGCGTTTGGAGCAGAAAACGCTCTCCCAATCCCCAGGTGCTAAACAAGAAACCGGGAACATGGTGTTTTTCCGTGGAGGCTGGGCAGGGTTAGTGAATGATCGTTCGAATGAAGTAGAGACCGATGTTTTTGGTCTGAGTGGGTCCAATGATAGTAATAACGGCTATTATGTCGGCGCTGGACTGGATCTGGTTCTCACGCGAGATATTTGGGATTTGTTTCCGGGAACCTGGGTGTTGGGGGAAATCGGGGTGGAATATAAACGGTTTAATTCCAAAAACGTGACGCAGGCGGTTCCCAGCACCTGTGCCCTCGCAGGAGTCCCGACTTGCTCGGTCGAAACTAATAAAAAGGTGCAAATCACGATGTTGACGGTGAATGTGGCACCGAAAATCATGTTTATGGAAGGCAGCCGATTCCGTCCCTGGGTCATTCCGGTAGGGCTGGACTTCCATGTCATCAGTCCTCCCTCAAATGATACGACTGTCCTGGATATCGGTGTCCAGTTCGCAGTCGGGGCGCAATATCGAATTTGGAAAGCCATTCATCTTGGAGTGGACGGCCGATTTCATCTCGCGACCGGCCAAACAGATACAACGAATAATTTCGGCACCGCCGGTGCGTATGTCGGCATCGCGTTTTAATTATCGGAAAGGGAATCATGGGAAGCCGCGGAGATGAGATTGCGATCGGACCTGGTTGGCCCAAGAGAAATTGGAGAGGTAAATTCTGCCGCCTATAAAAGCAGCAGCAATTAGGACATCGTTGGGTCCGTCATAATCCGGCTTCGACTATAGGGAGACGCTGTTTCGAGTATTCGCGTGTCGGAAGTGGTAGCTACGTATGATAGATTTTACCACTCACTCGAAATGGTTCTTTTTACGAGATCGGATACATTTTTGTCTGGTGAGGACACAGTAATCCCGCTACAATTCCAGGGTGAATTTCTTATATATTATCCTGGTCTGGACTCATCTGATTGCCGCAACCTTCTGGATTGGAGGGATGCTGTTCCTCTCCCTTGTCGCAGTGCCCCTCATGAGACAGGCCTCCGACCCTCTTACCGCTCAACGCGGATTTATAAGCCTTGCTCGTCGATTCAGAACGCTCGTATGGAGCGCCCTATTCATTCTGGTGGTGACGGGGTCGGTCCTTCTTGGAAATGTCATCAATTTCCAGGCTCCCCTTTCCTCCTGGCCACCTATTGTCTTCACGAAACTGATACTAGTGTTCCTGTTAGCGGTGGTTTCCTTCGGTCACGACCGGATAATGGCACAAAAAGTAAGCACCCTGAAGAGCAAGGCTGCTTCAGAATTATCGGCTGGCGAAAAGCTCCTGCTCCGATTATCCTCCCTCCTTGGCCGACTGACCCTGTTGTTAGGGTTGGGAGTGCTGTTGTCTGCCGTTATCATGGTGAGAGCCTGAGGGTAACGATCTGAATTCCGGAAATGGAATAAAAAAAGGAGAGGCCTTGTGGACCTCTCCCTTATTATCAGACGTATAGAGTGATCGTTAGAATCGGCTGCGCCGCTTTCCTCCAAAATCTCCTCCGCCTCCGCCACTGCCACCGAATCCACCACGGCCGCCTCCGCCGCCACCGGTTCGTGGAGCTTGGGGTTTGGCCTCGTTCACCGTCAATGTGCGGCCACCAAACTCCGTAGAGTTCAATGCTGCAATTGCGGCTTGTGCTTCCTCTCCGGTAGACATCTCAACAAATCCGAATCCGCGCGATTGGCCGGTGAACTTGTCGCTAATGACGTTAGCTGATTCGACGGTGCCGTGTGCCGAAAACAGGTCGGTTAATTCTGCTTGAGTCGCTGAATACGGCAACCCACCTACATACAATTTTGAACCCATGGGGTTCCTCCTTTTAAAAAGATGATATTGTCTGATGCTCGAGAAGGGTAAAACATATGGAAGAGGTAGGCCACGGACGCTGTTTCCACGCGACTCAGGTCAGACACTTCCGAGTTATTCTCTCGGGCTAAACAACACCGGTTACGGGCTTGAGTGATTGAACTCTCAAAGCTAAGCCCAGGGCGATGAGTTAAAAAATCGTAGCACACAAGGAAAGTAAAAGATAGTAGCGGAAAAATGGCACTATTACCCATTGGTTTATAGATACGATGGTGCTATCCGGAATGGATAGCATAACCGGAGTGCTTCAGGGTTGTACGGTTACGCCGTTGACGCGTTTCAGTTTGGTCAGGGCAATCGAGAGATCGTATTTGGCCTGCGCGTAGTCTATCTGTGTTTGCCGCAAGACCCGTTGGGCATCCAGCACATCCAGCAGACTGGCCTCCCCGTATTTAAAGCTGACTTGGGCGATGCGTAGCGCCTCTTGTGCCTGCTTGAGCAGGCCCTTTTCGTATGTGGCAATTTGTGCGACCGCGGCTTGAGAAAGTTGGATCTGCTGGGTGATTCCTTTGAGAAGTTCCTGCTTGGCCCGAAGGAGGCTCGCTTCCCGTTGTCGCAAGGTGCCTTTGGTCTGGGCAATGTCTCCCTGACGTTGATTCCACACCGGAAAAGGTATGGAAACCCCAGCGATATAGGCTTCCCGCCCTGCGTCTCGTTGGTACCCTCCACTTAGCGTCACATCGGGCACGCGAGCCTGTTGCTCCTGATGGTGGGTCTGCTCCGCTGGTGCTATCAGTTTTTTCCATTTGGTAATGATGGGATGGTTTGCCAGAGTCTGCTCCGAGAGTGTCTCGAGGTGTAAGGCTCCAGGCCAGACGGCGAAATCACCTTGAATGGAGAATTCAAGTCCCAATGCCACGGCAGTGAGGCTATTGAGTGAGGCTTGGATGGACTGGACGACACCTCTGGTCCGGGCGACCTCTTTTTGAGCTTTCATGCCCTCCACCTTGATTTTCACGGCATCAAAAGGGGGCGCTTCACCGGCGTCAACCCGACGAATCACGGCTTTTCGGACTTCTTCCATCGTCCGAACATTTTGGATGGCCTTTTCCGTTTGACGTTCGGCGAATAAGAGGTCATAGAAAGCCTGTTTGGTTGCGGTAATCAAATTCAGTTTGGCTTCTTCATTTGAGGCCAGGGCTCCGTCCAATCCTGCCTGGGCTGCCTGTTGGCGTGCGGCCCGTTTCCCGGGCCATTCGATGGGCTGATAGAGGGTGGCATACCGTTCAGTGAGTGTAATGCCGGTAGGATCTCTAACGGTTCCACGTCCACTCTGAATCCATAGCGTGGGGTTGGGATAAACGGAGGCAGAGATTTTATCTCCTCCCCCCCCCTTTGTTCGATGATCCCCTCACTTTCGTTCATAAGGGGATTTTTCTCTAAGGCCATGGCCAGAATATCTTGCAGACCATAGGTCGGGGCACAGCCTGTGGTGTGGTGTCAGTCGCTGCCAACACCGGCTGCCAGCAGAGACCGTATAGCATGATGAGGCAAATGATCTGTTTGAACCACATGACATGTTCCCTTCTTGTGACAACACCATCCTTCTCAGGTTGAGGTGGTGCTGGTGTGAGACTGATGGGGTATGGCTGGTTGTTTGTTGGAACGGCAGACGGTGCCGTACAGCGCTGGAATAATAAATAGGGTCAAGGCCGTGGATGTGATCAAACCGCCGATCACGACTGTGGCCAGAGGCCGTTGGACCTCGGCTCCCATACTGGTGGCAACGGCCATCGGTAAAAACCCCAGACTGGCGACGAGGGCGGTCATTAAGACAGGGCGAAGACGATCCATGGCCCCCTGTGCCACAGCGTCCCGGGTCGGAAGCCCTTTGGCTTCCAGTCTTTGGATACGGCTCACCAATACGACACCGTTTAAGACGGCGATCCCGAAGAGGGCCACACAGCCGATTACCGCCGAGATACTCAACGGCAGGCCTCGAATCCAAAGGGCAAAAATCCCGCCCGACAGAGCGAGGGGCACATTCAGAAATATGAGCAGGGCCGGACGAATCGTTCCAAAAATCACCGAAAGAATGGCGATGATAAGCAGTAAGGTAATCGGCACCACCACAGCCAACCGCCGTGAGGCCTCCTGGAGATGTTTAAATTGTCCACTCCATTCAAGGTAGTACCCGGGTGGGAGGGAGACGCGGTCGCGGATAACCTGTTGGGCTTCGGTGACAAATGAGCCGAGGTCCCGACCACGGATATTGGCTTCGACCACCAGACGGCGTTGAATATTTTCTCGACTGACTTGCGCAGGGCCTTCATCGACTTCAATAGTCGCGACGCGGGACAAGGGAACCAGTTCACCATGTGCGGTGGGGATCAGGATGTTGCCAAGCGCTATCGGCCCGGCCGATGTCTCATCAGAGAAGCGGACAATCAGATCAAAGCGGCGTTGCCCCTGAAAGACGGTTCCGACAGTTTGGCCGACCCGGACGGATTCAATAATACCTAACACGTCTTTGGCACTCAGCCCGTATCGCCCGATTTGGTCACGGTCAACGGTGATCCGAATCCTGGGGACACCGGTGACCTGTTCCACTTTCACATCGGCAGCGCCGGGCACTTGTTCGAGTGCACGAGCTACCACATCACCTTGATGGCGTAAGACCTCAAGATCCTCTCCGAAAATTTTGATAGCAAGATCGGATCGGGTGCCGGCAATGAGTTCATTGAATCGCATCTCAATCGGCTGGGTGAAGCTGAGTCCCACGCCGGGAACCTCTGCCAGAACGGCGGTTTTAAATTTTTCGATCAACGTCTCTTTCGAAGTGGTCGTGGTCCATTCGTTTCGAGGCTTCAGGATGACAAAGACATCAGACATGTCAATGCCCATCACGTCAGTGGCCACTTCCGGACTTCCCGTTCTGGTCACCACCTGGACGACCTCGGGAAATTGGCGTAACGCCCGTTCTACGCCCAAAGCGGTTTCCACGGATTCGGTCAGGGAGACACTGGGAAGCCTCCAGACTTGAATGGCCATATCGCCTTCCTCTAATCGAGGAACAAACTCGATCCCTAAGCGGGATCCAATCACCAGACTGAGAATAAACAGAAGGATGCCAGGGAGGACCACCAGCGCCGGCCGGTTTAAAGAGACCGCTAACCATGGTCGATAGAGTCGGCGAAAACGCCGAATGAGCCAGGTTTCTTCATGGTTCGGCCGGGCGCGGGCAAACCAATACGACAGCACAGGGACGCCTGCTACCGCAAAGAGCAGTGAGGCGGCCAGGGCAAAAATGACGGTCATGGCCATCGGCCGAAACATTTTGCCTTCTAACCCGAGCAACGACAAAATTGGAAGGTACACCACGATGATGATGCCGACTGCAAACACAATGGGCCTCAACACTTCCCGTGCGGCTTCCTGAATCGTCGCCAACTTCTCTTCCTTCGATTGGCATGTGACGTTTCCAAGCCGTCGCAGAATGTTATCGATCATGACGACCGATCCATCCACGAGCAGTCCAAAATCGATTGCTCCCAGGCTCATCAGGTTGCCGGAGATGCCGGCGTGATACATGCCGGTGAAGGCCATCAGCATGGAAAGGGGAATGGCCAACGCCACAATAAATCCGGCCCGAACGTCTCCTAAAAATGAAAAGAGAATCGCGATGACCAGCAGACCCCCTTCGAGTAAATTATTTCTGACGGTGTTGATGACTTTTGAGACGAAGAGGGTCCGGTCATAATAGGGTTCAATCACCACTCCCGGTGGAAGGGTGGCTTGAATTTCCTGGACGCGTTCTTTCACACGTTTGACCACTTGCTGGGCATTGGCGCCTGCGAGCATTTGAACCATCCCGATGACGGTTTCTCCCTCTCCCATCCGTGTGGCCGCGCCTATCCGCAGGGCGGCGCCTTCTTTGACTTCTCCCAGATCTCTAATGAAAATGGGAACCCCACCCGGCCCATGACTCACGACAATTTGCCCTAAATCGGTAATGGTCGAAGCCATCGCTTCGCCCTTGATGAGATATTGTTCCCGCTCATGTTCTATGTAGCCGCCGCCAGCGAGGGCATTGTTCTGTTCGAGTGCTTCAAACACCGTCTGTAATGTGAGATTGAATGCTAGAAGCTTGCCGGGGTCGACCACCACCTGAAATTGTTTGGTTTCTCCCCCCCAGATATTGACTTCCACCACGCCGGGAACAGCCCGAAGCCGCCTGCCAATATCCCATTCCAGAAGAGTTCTCAAGAACATGGGACTGTGCCCCTGGCCTGTGAGGGTGAATTGGTAGACTTCTCCCAGGCCGGTTGATAAGGGTCCCATCATCGGTCGTCCATAGGCGGCGGGAATGCGTTCGGTGGCTAACGTTAGTCGCTCGTTCACGAGTTGTCGGACAAAATAGAGATCGAGGTGTTCCTCAAAAATCGCCGTCACGGCCGATAGGCCATAACGTGAGACTGAGCGCACCTCCTGTAATCCCGGTATTCCACTGAGTGCGGTTTCAATAGGAAATGTGATGAATTGTTCCACCTCAATCGGACCGAGCGCGGGGGAACGGGTGAGGATCTGCACCTGGACGGGGGTGAGATCGGGGACGGCGTCGATCGTGAGATTGGTCAGCGACCATACTCCGGAGGCGATCACCAGAAGAAGGGCAACGACGGTAAAAAACCGATACCGAAGTGAGAGAGTAAGAAGACGCTCCATTAACAGGGCTCAATAGTGTGAAAAGTGGTGTGAAAAGAAAAAAGGGAATTGTTCAAAGGGATGCTTTTCACAACAAACTTTTTACTTCTCACGTCCTACTCCCCCTGAATGGAGGTTTTCATGATGGCGTTTTTCAGGTCGAAGACACCTTCGGTGACCACGTGTTCTCCTAACTTCAAACCCCGTGTGATTTCCACAAGTCCGCCGCCTTCCCGGCCGGTCTCGACAAACACGAAATCGTATCCATTGTCCCGTTGAACGAATACGCCGCGCACGCCATCCAACATCGTTAAGGCCGATAATGGTATGGATAACGCGGGATGTTGTTGATCGATCAACCGCACTTCCACATATTCATTGGGTTTGAGTCGGCCTTTCGGGTTCTCGACGTCGAACCGCACGCGGATCGTTCGAGTGGTGGCATCCGCGACCGGGGCGATATAGGTGAGTCGGGCGGTGATGGGCTCTCCGCCACGGGGAAGAACCTGGCCTTCATCACCTTCCTGGAAACGACGGGCTTGTTCGATGGGCAGATTGGCAAACACCCACACGCGACTGGTATCCACTATTTCAAAGAACTCGTCTCCTGCCGCCACGCCCTGGCCCAGCACGATCTGTTGGCTCACCACCGTTCCGCTGAGTGGGGCCCGTAGCAAATATTTGTGCCCTTCCAGATGACTGCCATGCTCCAGTTGCTGGAGTTCTTGTTGGCTGAGTCCCATGTTCAGGAGCTTTTCCCGAACGTGCTGATAGACGGCCTGGGTTTCAATCTGCTGTCCGCGGTCTTCCAGAAAACGACGTTGGGAAATAATGTTTTCAGCCAGGAGTTGTTTGGTTCGCTTAAAGTTGCTGGAGGCTACATCCAATTTGGATTTGGCCACCAGATATTCCTGGACTAATTCATCCAAGCGCATGCTTTCCACGGCCGCGAGCGGCTGATCTTTTGTAACCCGATCCCCTAATTGCACCATCACCTTATCCACTTGTCCGGGGATGCGAGAGGAAACTTTTGCCACGTGCGCGAGATCAAGGGCGACATTTCCCGGAGCCGAAACTGAATGCGGGGTCAGGCGTTCTTTGACTTCTTCAATTCGGATTCGTTGACGCGCTTGTTCAGGGACATAATCAACGTGAAAGAGCTGTCCCGGAGAGGGAGCGAGATCGGGCAAGGAAGCCGTCACGTCTGTGTCCGCTAGGCTGTCAGTTGGTGGCTGGGTGTCGGAACATCCAAAGGGGAACAGCCCGATAAGACAGAGAACAGGGAGCCATCTCCAGTGTCTGTGATTCAGATTCTTCATGAATGGCCCAATTGGACAAAAAATCTCCTACAGTAAAATACTATCATGGTGTTCCTGTTAACGGTGTTTCTTCCCCGGTTGGGAATGTGATCGTGAATGTGGTGCCGTTTCCTGCTTGACTCTGTGCCTGAATAGTTCCTCCGTGGCCTTCGATAATCTCCTTGACGATCGCCAATCCCAGGCCTGTTCCTCCTGATTGGCGATCCCGCGCCTGGTCGATTCGATAGAATCGCCCAAACAGGTGAGGGAGATGTTGGGAATCAATTCCCGGCCCGGAGTCCTCCACGGATAACCGGATGGATCTATCCTGAGACTTGACCCGCACGGTGATGGTTCCATCTGAAGGCGTATGCCGGAGCGCATTATCCAGGAGATTGATCAGGGCTTGTTTGAGCTGTGAGGCATCTCCCATGAGAGGAGGAACAGGTTCAAACTCAGTCTGCAGATGGATACCGCCTTCGTGTGCTAACACGGACAACTCGCCTACGATTTCTTTGACAAGTGGCGGGAGGTCAAGGGTTTGCAAGACGAGTGGGGGGCGGTCACCGGCGAATTGTGCAAGGGTAAGGAGCGATTTGGTCATGGCGGTGAGTCGGTCGACTTCAGCCAGGTTGGAGAGAATGGTCTCCCGGTATTCCTCTGCCGACCGTGCCCGTTGCAAGCTGACCTCAAAATTGCCTTTCATCGCCGTTAATGGGGTTTTCAGTTCATGGGCTGCATCGGCCACGAAGCGACGTTGTCCTTCAAAGACCTGCTGCAAGCGGTCCAACATGCCGTTAAAGGTGTGGGCGAGGCGTTGAAATTCGGCGTAGGGCGAGCTGAGTGTGAGACGAGTGGAAAGCGTCTGCCCGGACACGGTTTCCGCCGTCTGACTCAATGCCTTGACGGGAGACAGGGCTTCATCGGCCAATCGTCCGCTTCCCCATAAGGCAAAGAGGAGGGAGATCGCGGAGGTGCCACAGAGTAGCCATGCCAACCACTGAAGGGTTTCCTGAACAAATTGCAAGGATTTTTCCGTTTGTAAAATGAACCGTCCATGGTCTTCGATGATGAGAGGAATTGAGATACGGCGAATGGGCGGATGATCCGGCTTGTGAAAGGTTTCAAAAACGGTTTCTCCATCGAGGACCTGCATGATAAGTTGGGATGTCACAGGAAGGCGATTCTCTGTACTCTGCCCACTCCAGAGAATATGGCCGGCGGGATCCAGGATGGCGCTGTAGCGGATAGCCTGCTGTAACTCCTCTTCGTCATCAAATTCTTCTAATTCGTCTTCTTCATGTTTCCGGTGAGGAGACACACGAACATGGTCCGTCGCCAGGTCCACGCGGAGGCTTTCCTCCTGTGCGAGTGCCATCAGTTCTCCATCGATATGGCGGTGCAAAATTGTGGATAGTCCCAGGTACAGGAGCAGGCTAAAGAGGCCTAGGAGGATCACAATAAAACCTAAGGCCACACGACGTATGCGAGTGCGAAAGGCCTGCATGGTTTAGGCCTCCGGAATCTTTAAGACATAGCCGATCCCCCGCACCGTATGGATCAGCTGCGGAGAAAAGTCCCGATCCATTTTGCTGCGCAAGGTTTTAATGTGCACATCCACAATATTGGTCACGGACTCATAGTGAATGTCCCACACGTGTTCGGTAATGGCTGTTCGGGTCAATACCCGTCCCGTGTTTCTCATGAGATATTCCAAAAGTGAATATTCTTTGTTGGTCAGAATGATGGTTTGGCCTGCCCGTGAAACACGATGGGTCACCGGATCCAGCTCCAGGTTCGCGATCGTAAGGCGAGGTGTGGGGAGGGCACTGCCGCGACGGAGAAGTGCTCTGAGGCGTGCCAATAATTCGGCAAAGGCAAACGGTTTCGTTAAATAATCATCGGCGCCGGTATCCAGACCGGTCACTCGATCTTCAATGGCCTCCCGTGCGGTCAAGAGAAGAATTGGGGTTGTGTGGCGTTTCGCTCGAAGTCGGCGGCAGACGTCAATGCCGTTCATTTTGGGAAGCATAATATCCAGAATGATCACGTCATAGCGTGTGGACTCGGCCATGGCCAATCCCATCTCACCGTCAGTGGCGAGATCCACAGCATATTGCTCTTCCCGCAAGCCTTTCACAATAAATCCGGACACACTTGAATCATCTTCCACTAAAAGAATACGCATGGGTTTCCTACTGAAAATTACAATCGGTCGGGTCGGGTGTTCTCCGGCACATTATAGGAGAACTGCCCAAAATCCCAAAGTCGCGAAGGCAAGCGTCTCGTGCGTCCCAATCATCGATTCGGGAATTCCGGGCTTTTCAGCAGCTTCCACTGCCCAATCGCCAGCCATGGCGGCAGCCACCTCTTCGAGAAGACCGGGAATAATAAGCCATAAGGCGCCGTCACGAAAGATTTCACGATTTGAAAGAGGCTTCTGCGGCATCAAATAGCACACTGGTGAAGGGCAAGGCGATGGGGAAATGAACTAATATGGGATGTCATCGCAACTCAATCATGATTTCTCCTGTGAGTCGTCAATGCGGGGAAACGAGAGAAGGCCCCACACCCCCTTGAGTATGGGGCCTTGCTGTTTTCTTAGGATTTTTCGGTATTCTTGTGAGAAGCGCCTTTCTCGTGCCCTTCCTCGTCCTCGAGTTCAGAGCTCAGAATTTTTCCCGATTGGGCGTCAATCTCAAATTCCCTGATCTCTCCGGCGGCGTTGACGATCTCGACCTCATACATCCCCTTCCCGTCTTTACTTTCCAGCTCGGCTTCCAGCACCTTGCCTGGAAATTGAGTCGTCGCAGTGTTGATGGCTTCTTCCATGGTGACCGACGTGGCCAGGTTGGCCATGGCCGCTTTGTCTTTGCCATCATGACTCATGGCCAATCCAACAGAAGTCAATAGCAACGCTGAGGCGCCCAATAAACTGAATGAGTGTAACCGCTTCATGATACATCCTCCTTAGTGAAAAATTAATGGAAGCAATCGGCTGTTCATGAATACAGCATAGACTGTCTACATGAAGGCGATATGAAGCGGACATGAAAGATTCTTCATCTAGAGAGAATAACATGAGCCAAGATAGGCCCTTGTCGACGCACGCGAAAAGACGTAAAGGTCGCTATGGGGAGGGGAAAATGCGTTGTCGGCTGAATACGAATGTGCGCGCCAACATGGCGGCAAGGAAAAGCCGGTCTAGACGTTGAACTTGAAGTGGCAGACGTCGCCGTCTTTGACGACGTATTCTTTGCCTTCCGAGCGGATCAGGCCCTTCTCGCGCAGGGCGGCTTCCGACTTGTATTTGTCGATATCCGCGAAGGCGTAAATGTCGGCCTTAATAAAGCCCTTTTCGAAGTCGGTGTGGATGACGCCGGCAGCCTGTGGCGCCTTGGCTCCGATAGGAATGGTCCAGGCTCGGACCTCCTGCACTCCGGAGGTGAGGAACGAGCAGAGCCCGAGTGTTTTGTAGGCGGCGATGACGACCTTCTCCAAGCCGCTCTGCTCCATGCCCAAATCGTTCATGAAAATTTCGCGGTCTTCGCCGGACAGCTGGGCGATTTCGCTTTCGAGTTTGCCACAGATCACGACCGATTCCGAGCCGCGTTCCTTCGCGAAGGCATGAAAATCCGCAAGGGTGGCCGGATCCGGATTCTCATCGGTATTCCCGACATAGAGCACGGGCTTCGTCGTGAGCAGGAAAAAGTTCTTGAGGATTTCCGGCTCGAGGCCCAGGGCTCGCGCGGGTTTACCCGCTTCGAGGCTGTTCTTCAGAATATCGAGCACCACAAGAGCCTCTTTCGAAGCCTTGTCTCCGGACTTCGCCTTGGCCGTGACCTTGTCGTACTGTTTGGTGAGACTGTCGAGGTCCGCAAGCATTAATTCGGTTTCAATCACCTCGATATCACGACGATAGTCCACGCCGCCCATGGTGTGCACCACGTCCGGATCCTGAAAGAGTCGCACCATGTGAAGGATGGCGTCGACTTCCCGAATATTCGCAAGGAATTTATTTCCCAGCCCTTCGCCCTGAGAGGCGCCTTTAACCAGACCGGCGATATCGACGAAACGGCAGGAAGTCGGCACGGTTTTCTTGGGTTTGACCAACTCGGTCAGGCGCCCAAGACGTGCGTCAGGAACGGCCACGACACCGACGTTTGGCTCGATTGTCGTAAACGGATAGTTCGATGCGGCCGCGTTTCCAGAGGTCAACGCGTTAAAAATCGTAGATTTGCCGACGTTGGGTAGACCGACGATGCCAATTTCCATAGGAGATGCAAGGTATCAAATTTGAACCCTGCAGATCCTTGAGCCAAAAGGCCTATACGTACCCGCTCATGCTCTCGTCGTAAAATTTCTCGAAAGGTGAATAATTTTTCTGCCGTTTCTCCGTACCCTACCTTTAAGTTGAAACAGAAAACTGTATACCGATCAATTCAGGCATGAAGGAAGCGGGATTTTCCGTTGATTTCAGAATAGCAAATTTTGAATGTGATCACTCCACTGTGTCCGAGGGGATGAATGTGTGTAGCGTTTTTTAAAATCCACCCTTAGGAAGACCGTATGACAATGGAGCTTGCAACCAGAAGAACCATGGAAAGGGGGGCTTGTGCAAAGAGGGGATGGGGGTCCTTTATACGTGGTAAGCCAACCAACTATTGCCGTGCAGGTTTGGCCATGAAGGTTCAGGGCAAATCTGGATTCGAATGGGGGTGTCCCTCAACACGGGTAACTCTCGAAATTGATGAGGAATTCAGGATCGGATCTTGCGGGTTTTCTCCTTTCCGCAACCGGGTACCCAATCGCCTGTTTTTTCTTGACTTAATTCGGTGGTTGAAGAAAAATTGATTAAGCTGTGCAGTCGTAGCGTATTGAGATGTGAGCAGGAGAACGAATGTGGAAAAGCCGCGTGGCAACATTGATTCATCATCGTCATGCATCAGAGGTTCAATTGCATTCATTATGAAATCCTAATGGTCCTGATAATATTGTCAGCCTCAAGATTGTGTGGGTTTCGCTGACTGGGGTGAGACCCCAATATCCATCTCAGGGAGGAGAGTTCATGCAGGAGGACAAGAATCAGATTGTGTCAGGCATTCTCAAGGCCAGGGCAGAATTGGAGCAGGTGTTGTATGACCTGGAGAAATTGCCGGTCGTCAGTGAAAGTGCTGTCCATTTTGCCGCACATGCACTGAATAACTTTCTCACCGTAGTAGGGGGGACAGTCGAATTGCTTCTATTAATGCTGGCGAAACATCCGGACGACCAGGTTCGCACCGGGCTTGAAGCGTTGAAGCATGCTACTCACTTGATGACGCACACCGTAAGCCAAATGGTGAATGCCGAGACAGGACGGGATGCGACGCTGCGTTTCGAAAAGGTGGAACTGCCGATCATGGCCCAGCGGTTCCGCATCTTTTATCAACGCATTGCGGATCAAAAACAGATTCAGTGTCTCTCGGTTGCCCCTGCGGATGTTCCTTCGGTGTGGACGGATCGTGTGGCGACGGCCGCCGCGCTGGATAACTTATTCTCGAATGCAGTGAAGTACTCATTCCCTGGGAAGCGGATCTGGGTCGAAGTGGAGCCTGAGCAGGATTGGGTTGTTTGCCGTGTCCGCGATGAAGGCCCGGGTCTGAGTCCGGTAGACCAGGCCAAACTCTTCCAACCCGGGGCACTACTCACTCCGAGGCCTACGGCAGGAGAGCTTTCAACAGGGTACGGCTTAGCGGTGGCCAAGGAACTGATCGAGAGGGTGGGAGGGCAGATTTGGTGTGAGAGCGTGGTTGGCCAGGGGGCCTGTTTCTCTTTTCGTCTTCCACAATACCGGGAAACGGTGCATGGATCGGGGATGACCCAGTCAGATCCGCAAGAGGGAAAGGAACGCAGGGGTTGATCCGAATGCCGGAGCTGGTTGTGGCGCTCATAGCATGAGTTCACTTCACGGCTCCCGGTGGCGGCCCAGACAGGTGAAGGCTTGAGTTGGGAGTCAGCCTAGCTATGACATTTCGCAACAACGTCGCCGCGTTTCTTTGGGGCTTTTCGGCAATTTTCCTGGTGCTTGTTGCGGTTATGACATATGTGTTTATCCGCGGCGGGGCACCATTCGGCTATTCTCCCATCATTGTCACTGGGGCGATGGCGCTCTTGTGGATCGGTGCGGTGGGTTTCACCGTATATTCCACGAGCAAACATTGCCTTCGTGTCACCGTCCAATCAGATTCACATGTCTTCATTACATGGCGCTTCCCGTTCAGGAAGGAAGAAAGAATTGTGGCGTGTACCGACGTCGCTCCTGCAACAGTGGTCGAGTCAACTGACGATGAAGGTGCCCCATACTTCTACGCTCGCGTCCCGATTCAGGATGGAACGATGATAGATATCGCAGAGGGTCACCATCGGGCGTCCTGTGAAGCGACGTGTCTACGCTTTAACGCGATACTGGGGCAGCGCTCGACTGAAGCAACTGTGTGAGGGAATGGCGAGAAGGTCTTAAAGGTGTTCTCAGCAAGGCCCTAGAAGGAGAAAATCCTATGAAACCGAAACTATGCATCCTGTGTCCCCTTCTGACCCTAATCGCCTTGTCTCTTTGTTTGTCTCCCGCCTTTGCGGGTGTGGAAACGGCAAAGGCCGGACTCGGGCAATCGCAAGCGTCTGCCGTCAAATGGCAGGCGGACGCGGTTCTGGTCCAAATCATCACCGTCTCAGGAAATATGGACGGCACCGCGGAGAAATGGAGCTTTCTCTTCCATTCACCTCAGGCCAAAAAGAGTTACAAGGTAGACGTGAAGGGCAGCAAGATTGACCAAACGACTGAAGTGTCGCCGAGTTTCACCGATGCCGTGGCTGGAGACTTTATTGATAGTGTCCAGGCGATGGCAGAAGCGAAAAAGAAAGGACTCAAAGGGAAGCGCAGAGCCATGTTTACCCTCCATGTCATGCTTCAAGGCACCAAAAGCGAAGGCGCCTATTGGAATCTTGTTAGTGATCAGGCGGAAGGAAGAAGCACGCTCATCAACGCTAAAACAGGGAAGTTCTTCAGACACCAGCCACTGAAGTAGATGTGAATGAAGGCCTCAGGGCCTGACCATTTTTGGTTGTCGAGCAGATTGAAAGATCTCCAGATCCTTGCATTCCTAAAGCTAAAATTGGAAAAGGGATGGGTGAATTTTGATAAGGAATTTCGTTTTATCTCAGGATCGACTTTGAACTTGCCTCTGGCAAGATGTAAGAAAAGACATAGATGAGATGGAATTCAGCGTAGGTTTAATTTCTTGAGGTAGCTTCAAAAGCGATTGAATTTTTCGCTAGGATACTTGATCCTCTATACACCGTGCAGCTTCCCAAATAGCAGTTTTAAGTTCAATTAGCCACGTAATTCTTTCACCATCATTTTGAGGTTGATACTGTGTAATGATTTCCGCAAGATTTTTGCAGGCGGGATGGTTTTCTGCGAGCTTGCGGTGAACTTCAATACGCGTCTCCCGACGAATCCTGTTAACGCACCTAGCAAAGTCCTCCGGGTATTTGTTTTTTGTTGGGAAGTGTTGTTTATCAAGAAGGTCGTTAGCTTCATCAGCCAGGTCGCGGATGGGGCCAGAGACAGATAAAGGACGAAACTCTGACGGTATCATTGGTAGAGGAATGTTCCCAGGAGAAAAAACTGTTGCATGTTCAATGGACAACATTTGTTCCGAAAAACTTCCTTTGAGGACCCCTTTTTTCGAAATTGAGGCCCTACCCTCCCGAATATCTATCATTAAGTTGAGCGATCCTTTGGCAAACATCCAATCCCCGCGTGGTATATGAAGTTTGAGGCATTGTCCTTCAAGGGCATCCGCTTCATCCAACCACCTATAGCTTTCGTGGTAATGGGTCCCGTTACCTTCGCGCCCATGATAGTCGTAATAAGAGGCTATGGTTGCCCAGGAAATGTCGTTTTTTTTCATTAGACGATCCAATAAAATGAATCCGCGTGGCATCCTCCAGATCACCACTGGTTCATCGACTTTAAGAAATGGCATTTTCATCTCTAAGTCACTGCTGATTTTAGCCTGTCCCGAGTGACCAGCGAGATGTAGCACAGGACCTAAGGGGGGGTTAATTACGGCTGGTTGAGATGTAATGAACCGATAAAGTTCATTTTTCCCTTCAGGTGTCTCAACACAAAAACGGGTCGACCAACCCAGAAATTTAGGAACAAATTTGACATCAGATTCTGTGAAGGTAACCGGAATAAATTTAGAGTTCCGTCCACCATCATCAAAGATTTGTTGGGTGATCATTTGACCTTTCCAACTGACACCAAGTCCCCGCCCTGGAGATTCCTAACCAGTAGCTCGACGGTTGTATGTTTCCGTGCAAATGACAAGTACAAAGTCCGCACGCTCAATTTGGTTGTTCATCCAACGAGGCCATCCGTCTTCCGGGAATAATTCGTATTGGTCCAGATTGCAATCTACGCCGTTAGCTCGAAGATCATCTGAAAGTTGGAGGACACGCTTCTTATGTTCTGTCGAGTCGTGGCTATAGCTAATCAATACACGTGGTGAAACTGGCATCGGTTATACCGTGTGAAGGTTGTTAAGAAATGTTTTGGCGAAGATCATTTCAGCGAGGGAAAAATTGGTTCAAGTCTTACATTTAAATCATTGAAATGTTTCGTGGTCTATGGAAGCGAGTTGTTTTCGCGTCTTATATTTCAGTTCTAACGGTTTGCGGTTACGGCGAGACGGAATCCTAACGCATGCAAAAGTGCATCGAGGCTTCTGAATTCTGGATTGCCGCGTCCAGAGAGCATCTTATACAGGCTTTCACGATTGAGTTTGGACTTCTCGGCGAGTTTTGCCACGCCCCCTTGAGCTTCGGCTACATTCCTTAACGCCACTAAAAACAATTCAGGATCGTCTTCTTCCAGTGCCGCGTTCAAATATTCTTCGGCTTCACTCGCACCACGCAGGCTTTCAATCAGGCCTGGTTGATAGGCTTTGCTCTTTTTCATGGCCTCCTCCTGTATTCATTCCAATATCGCCTTGCGGTTTCGATGTCTTTGGCTTGGGTACTTTTGTCGGCACCACAGAGGAGCAAAACAATTGTGGCTTCTTCTTGTCCAAAGTAGACGCGATAGCCTGGGCCAAAATCGATACGCAGTTCTTTTACGCCTTCTCCTACTCCGTGACAGTCACCAAAATTTCCCGGGCTCATGCGGTCCAGGCGTACACGAGCTTTTGCCCGGGCCTTGATATCTCGAAGGGAACCAAGCCATTCATTGAATGGTTCTCGCCCCTCATCGGTGATAAAAATCCTAAGTTCTTTGGGTGTGGCATCCACAGGTTTAAATTGTAGCCTATAAGCTACAATTGGGCAAGTATTGGCTCGGGATGGAGGGGAAAAGTTCAATTGGTTATTGTCGGATAAACCAACCGTGACGCTTGATCCATTTTTCGAATTCAACGGCAAAAAACACGATTGTTGAAAGAATGATGCAGAGGCCTAATTGGTCCAGGGTTAAGGGCATCGTATGAAAGATGGGATTGAGGAAGGACACGTAGATCGTGGCCATCTGAAGGGCTCCCCGTTTGTCCCAATGCGATGCCGATGTTGGTCTGGTTCAACGCGGTGGCGTCATTCACCCCGTCGCCGGTCATCGCCACAAACTCTCCTCCGGCTTGCAGCGCTTTGACGATGGCAATTTTTTCGCGGGTGTAGTGCGGGTATAGAGGCGGGTATGCTCAAACAAGTGTGCCGCTTCTTCAGGGGAACGGTGTTCCAACTCCTGGCTGGTCAGCACTGTGGTGTCCTTATTGATAATGCCGACTCCTGACGCGTGGCATTGGCTTGTCCACATGAGAAGAAGATTGTAGGATGGTCTGAAATCTACCCTTGCGATATGGCGCAGGATTTTTCAAACTCAAGGCCGTCCATCGCTCCGGTTTATGGGGGGGGCATCTATGCACCCGGCACCCGAGGATCCTATTTCAGAAACACGAGAGGAGCCGCCCGCCGATATTCCCGGCAGCCGGCCACTCAGTCGTCGCGCCCTGCTGTGCCAAGCATTCACTGCCGGCGGACTGACGGCGGCTCAAGCTATCTTGAGCCCTTTGCGGGCAGAAGAGTCATCGGTGCCGACCGATCCGACCAGAGTACCCGGTACCCCGCCCACCCTGTACGGTCAGCGCTCGCCGTTCGAAAAGAGTGAGCGTGTGGTGAAGTCCTGGTGGGGGTCTTTTACCCCTCTGCAAGATCTTGAGGGCGTGGTCACTCCTGCTTCCTTACACTTCGAGCGTCACCACAATGGGGTGCCGTTGATCGATCCGTCGCATCATAAGCTCCTTGTTCATGGTCTGGTCGATCGGCCGTTGATTCTATCCATGGATGACCTGAAACGGTTTCCCTCCGTCTCGCGACTCGTTTTTATCGAATGTTCGGGAAATTCCGGACCTGAATGGCGGGCTCCGACCGGACAGACGGCCCAACAGACCCATGGGCTTACGAGTACAAGTGAATGGACGGGGGTGCGGCTGGAGACAGTCCTCAAAGAAGTCGGTATAAAACCGGAGGCGACCTGGATGTTGGCGGAAGGCAGTGACGCGGCGGTCATGACGCGTAGTCTGCCGGTGGCCGACATCGTGGAGGAGGGCCTTCTCTGTTATGCGCAAAACGGTGAGGCGCTTAGGCCGGAGCAAGGGTATCCGCTACGACTGGTCATTCCCGGTTGGGAAGGCAACACCTGTATTAAGTGGCTGCGTCGACTGAAGCTGGGAACGGCACCGTTCATGACAAGGGAGGAAACATCCCGGTATACCGATTTGATGCCCGACGGCAGCGCACGACAATTCACGATGGTCATGGAGGCCAAGTCCGTCATCACCACTCCTTCCGGTGGCCAAAAGGTCCGCCCCGGCTTTATTGAAGTGAGGGGTCTTGCTTGGAGTGGTCGCGGGTCGGTGATGAAGGCAGAGGTTAGCACGGACGGAGGACGTTCGTGGGAAGAGGCGCAGCTACAGGAACCGGTTCTTCCTAAATGTCACACCAGATTTCGGTTTTCCTGGCGCTGGGATGGAGAAGAGACAATCCTGCAAAGCCGCTGTATCGATGAAACCGGTTACGTGCAACCCGCACGTACAGCGTTGATCGCAGTCCGGGGAATGAACTCTGACTATCATAACAATGCGATTCAGAGCTGGAAGATCTCGCGGGAGGGGCACGTCACCAATGTTCAGGTTTAATTTAGTTGCGGCGGTTCTTGTGATCACGCTTGGCCTAGGATGGCAGAAGGGGTTGGCTACGGCCGCTGAAGCGCACTCGATCACGGGTTATGGATTCGGCCATGCGCCTTCCGACCGTGAACTGCAAGGCTGGAATATTGATGTCCGCCCGACCGGTGCCGGCCTTCCCGCCGGCCAGGGAACGGTGAGCCAGGGCGATACTGTGTTTGCCGGGAAGTGCGCATCCTGTCATGGGATGACCGGCCGGGAAGGGCCGATGGATCGCCTCGTCGGTGGACAGGGCACGCTTGCCAGTCGACAACCGATCAAGACGATCGGCAGTTATTGGCCCTATGCTACCACGCTCTATGACTATATTCGTCGCGCGATGCCGTTCAACGCGCCACAATCCCTCACGAATGACGAAGTGTATGCAGTCGTGGCCTGGTTGCTGTATCAAAACAACATCATCTCGACCGGGACGGTGTTGGATGCCGGGACACTGCCCGCTGTTCACATGCCGAACCGCAACGGGTTTGTGCCGGATCCCAGACCGGATGTGTCCAGGTAATCTTCGTTCGTAATCACTTCAGAACGTGTCCCGTGCATTCTGTCCATCGTCTTTGTTTGCAACGGCTCCGAAGAACAGCTGCGGCCCGTCCGGATGCCCACCTTCCTAAGCAGATACTTCATTAGAAAATTGATAATTTGGGTTAGCGGGTTGTTGGGCCAGCCAGCCGTGACGCCGGACCTATTTTTCGTGCTCAACGGAAAAAATGATGGTTGAAAGACCTATATGCAGTTTTGATGTCGAAAATGGGGTGTATCAGGATTCGAAGAGATTGCGGACCAGACCGCTCTGCCGGATGATGGAACGGAGCGTTCAAACTGCAAGTATTGGATGATCCGGAACCGGCACTGTGACTGTTCCTGCGTCAGTGCGGCACTGCATGATGATGTGGCTTCCCCGTCGGCGAACTTCCGCAAATCTTTGTTTTTCGAGTATTTTACTTCTTTCCCAGAGAGAACCCGCAGCTTACCCATGCGCGGCTTCGAATCGCGGTACATACACTTCGGTGTGAAGACGACGCCCGATCTCGTCAGGGTCCGCGCATTCGAGGAACATTTCTACTGCTTCCTTTAAATTGGCTGTCGCTTCTTCCACGGAGGTTCCTTGGCTGGCCACATCCAACTTAGGACAAAGCGCCACGTACAGATCGCCCTCTTTTTCGACAATCGCAGTATAGCTGCTTGTCCCCATTGATTGTCCTCCCCGTTATTTGAGACTAAATGACCACTAAAAATCTGGCCATCACGGTTTTATTATTTTTCGTATTTGGCCAGATCGTTCACATGGACGTGAATTTTCTCACAATAGACCACTACATTTCGCTTCTTAAATTTTTGATAGGAAAGTTGGTTAAGGCTAGGCCACGGATAAGACCATGTCAAGCGGAACTCATCCCCTATGCTCTTTTCAATGTGAACTAATGTACTGGTAGGATGACGAAACAAGTTCCAGGTTATGGCAAGGAGATCAAATCCGTCTAACCCATTTTTCGAGTTCCACGGCAAAAAACACGATTGTTGAAAGGATGAGGCAGAGGCCGAGTTGGTCCAGGGTTAAGGGCATGGTATGGAAGATGGGATTGAGGATAGGCACGTAGATGGTGGCCATCTGAAGGGCAAACGTGAGGAGGACGGCTCCCAATAACCAGAGATTGCTCAACGGCCCTCGCTGGAGAAATGAATCCTGCTCTGCTCGAATGGCTAGCACATGTCCCATCTGGGACAGGGTCAGTACGGTGAACACCATGGTTTGCCATTGTTCTTGATTAGCCTTATAGGCCCACATTTCGATGGCCAGCGACACGCCGCCCATGAGCAGGCCTACCCACAAGATATGTTGCCAGAGGCCACCGGCAAAGATGCTTTCATTCGGTGGGCGGGGTGGGCGCTGCATGATGTGGCGTTCTTCAGGTTCCATGGCGAGAGCGAGGCCTGGTAAGCCGTCGGTGACGAGATTGATCCATAAGATCTGGATCGGGAGCAGGGGAATCGGCAGGCCGAATAAGGGTGCCAGGAAAATCGTCCAGATTTCTCCGGAATTGCTTGTCATCGTATATTTCACAAATTTGCGGATGTTGTCATAAATCCGGCGTCCGTCCCGGACAGCGGTGACAATAGTCGCAAAGTTATCATCTAACAAAATCATGTCGGAGGCTTCCCGGGCCACGTCGGTGCCGGTTTTCCCCATCGCAATGCCGATGTTGGCCTGGTTCAATGCGGGGGCGTCATTCACCCCGTCACCGGTCATCGCGACAAACTCTCCTCTGTTTTGCAAGGCTTTGACGATGGCAATTTTTTGCGTGGGTGTAATGCGGGCATAGACCCGGGTATGCTCAACCAGTTGCGCCAGTTCTTTAGGAGAACGGTGTTCCAGTTCCTGGCCGGTCAGCACCTTGGTGTCCTTATTGATAATGCCAACGCGTGAGGCAATGGCTTGGGCGGTGCCGGGGTGATCGCCGGTGATCATGACGGGGGTGATACCTGCCGATTGGCAGAGGGCGACCGCCTTCGCGGCTTCTTCCCGTGGCGGATCCATCATGCCGGCAAATCCGAGGAAGATGAGTTCGCGTTCGACAGTCGAGGAAGTCATTTCCGTGGGTGCTTGATCCCATTGCCGATAGGCCACCCCCAACACCCGCAAGCCTTCATTGGCCATCTGTTCGGCCTGCTCTAATAGACTGCCGATGTCTAGTGACACAGGGTTGGTCTGTGTGAGCATGGATTGGCAAAGCGGAAGAAGTTTTTCCGGCGATCCTTTGGTAAAAGAGATGGTGCCCGTCGGCATGCGATGCATTGTCGTCATGCATTGGCGATCTGAGTCGAAGGGGATTTCTTCTATGCGGGGATTTGTGGCCTCTAATGTGCCTTTGTCGTACCCGGCCTCAACGGCCGCCAGATACAAGGCCACTTCCGTGGGATCACCCAAGGTCTGGCCTTCGGTCTGTGCGTTTGCATCGTTGTTGAGCGCCAACCCCAGAAAAAACAGATGAATGGGATTGTGGAGGTCGGCGTCGCTGTCGGGTTGTCTGCCCGCAGATGGGCGCAGGATGTTCCCGGCCACCGATATCTGCTCCACACGCATGGAGTTTTGTGTGAGCGTGCCTGTTTTATCGGAGCAAATATAGGTGACGGAGCCTAAGGTTTCCACAGCGGGCAGTCGCCGGATCAACGCCTGCTTTCGCGCCATTTTTCGTGCGCCCAAGGCCAGCGAAATGGTGACGACGGCTGGTAAGGCTTCAGGAATCGCGGCCACGGCCAGACTCACGGCCGTCAGGAACATGAGCACCGGCGGCTCACCCCGCCAGACGCCCACAGCAAATAACACGACACAGATTCCTAGAACGGCCATCGCCAAGCGTCGTCCAAACACCGCCAGGCGTTGTTGCAAGGGCGTTTTGATGTCTTCGTCCTTATGCAGGAGCGACGCGATTTGTCCTAGCTCGGTCTTGAGGCCGGTGCCAATGACGATCCCTGTGCCGCGCCCATATGTCAGGAGCGTGCCTTTATAGGCCATATTGCGCCGATCACCCAGGGGCAGCTTCAAGTCCTCAAGCGGGTCGGTCTGTTTGTCTACCGGAACGCTCTCGCCTGTGAGCGCGGATTCATCCGTTTTGAGTTGAACGGCTTCGACTAATCGAAGATCGGCAGGGATGAGATCTCCGGCTTCCAGCAGAACGATGTCGCCCGGTACTACATCGAGCGTGGAGAGCGAGGCGACCTGTTGCTCACGTCGAACGCGCGTGGTCGGTGTGGCGAGCTTTTTGATGGCTTGCATGGCGCGGTCCGCCCGATATTCCTGCACAAATCCAATGATACCGTTGAGCACCACGATGATGACAATCGCCAGTGCATCCAGTCGCTCCCCCAACATGCCCGAGACAATGGCGGCCCCAATAAGCACCAGGATCATAAAATCGGTGAATTGATCAACGAAGATTCGCGCGAGACTGCGCTGGCGGTGTTCGGGAATGGTGTTTTGGCCATGCTGTTGCAATCGGCGGCGGGCCTCCCCGGTATTCAGCCCGTTGTGAGGATCGACATCCAGCCGTTGACTCACATCCGGGAAAGAAAGAGTATGCCAGACCGTGTCGCTTGGCGATGCGCGAGGGGTCTCCGCTCTATTGTTGGGGGTGTTGGTCATCTTGGCTGGAATGTGTCTTCAGAAGTGTTTGGAACATTGGTGAGTATGTGCGGCGTCATAACTTTAATTTCATCAATTACAAATGGGACGAATAATTGACCAGATTAGTCGTGGTCATCCTGAGACCATGGCGAAGGATCTGTGTCCAGATTGACGATCCCATGCCTTTGCCAGATCCTTCGTTCCACTCAGGATGACATAGCCTTATAGGATGGGTGTTTCTTATTGATCATTCAGCGCATTTAGCAAGTCGTGCCTGGCCGGTGAAACTTATAAGTTATCCCTCTTTAATTTGATACATCTCGTGGCATGCCAGGCATCTGGTCGTGATAGTCGACAGGCGTTGAAGAATGTCCTGTGATGTCGTGTCCCCGGTGATCGCGTCCGCCAATTCGTCAAAATCACGATGTACGGACATTCCAAGCTGTTTGAGGGGAAGAGGAAGTTTAAGCATGAGCGAGGGATTGTCGTCTACGGCCATCTTCATTCCGGCCGAACGGGCAGCCGCTGCAGCCTGAGCATGTCCTTGGGTCTGGTCAGGATCGCTCAGGCCCGTCACGACGCCATGCACGGCCTGAAGGAGTTGCCGCATTTCCGTCAGGATAAAGTCACGTTCGGTTGGAGCAAGATGTACAACAGTTCGGCCATCGGCTGAAGGGGTGGTCGACCCTTGAATGAAAAACCAGCCCAGCAAGGCGGCGCTGACTATCCAGAGCATGAGAGTAATCCGGCAAAGATTTTTTGAGGAAAATGGTGAAGATGACAATTGGAGTCTCCTTAATTTTTCAATAACCTGTGGACATCTGCCTCGCTGCGTTCAGGAATGAATGGACTTCATTTAGGGAATCAACTGGGGCATTATTCTACATGACTAATGATTTTGACTGTACCTCTTTTCCCCAATGTTCCAGGTCACTGCTTTGGACCTGTTCAAGATTGTTGAGGTTTTGCTAGTTATATCTATCATTTCAAGTTCTCACAAAATAAGGCATATCTCTTGCCAAATGTATTATCAGTGAGTACTAGCGACAGGGATACATTCAGGCGAATTGATGGGAGGCCGATGATCCAAATCCGTATACATGGCAGAGGAGGGCAGGGCGTGGTGACTGCTGCGGAGCTGCTTGCGCTAGCGGCATTCCGGGATGGGAAGGAAGCTCAGGCCTTTCCCAGTTTTGGATCTGAACGGACCGGTGCGCCGGTAACCGCATTCTGCCGGATTGATTCTCACCCCATACGCAGTCGGGAGCCGGTCTATCATCCGGATGTCCTGCTCATACAGGACTCCACACTGCTGCATCAGGTGAATGTCTTTGCCGGGTTGGCGTTGTCAGCCTTTGTTCTCATTAATTCTACACGAGATGTCGACGCGCTTCATCTTACGGACTTTGTTGCCCAACATCCCGGAACGCAGATGCATACGCTTCCGGCATCCGATCTGGCCATGAAGCATCTGGGGCGACCGTTTGCCAATATCGGGATGGTGGCTGGTTATGCGGCCCTGACCGGGGAAGTCAGCAAAGCTTCCGTAAATCAGGCGATCACAGAAAAGTTTCCGGGAAGGATTGGAGAATTGAACGGGGCGGTGGCCGGAGAGGTGTATGATTATGTTGCGGCAAATCTGGCCAAGGTGTAATTCAATCGAGGAATCAACAGACGACCATGAAACATCATATTGAAGGATCTCAAGCCGTGGCCCATGCCGTCGCCTTATGTCGGCCTGAAGTGATGGCCTGTTATCCGATCTCTCCTCAAACCCATATTGTCGAAACCCTTTCACGTAAGGTGAAAGCCGGAGAAATCGGCAATTGCCAATTCCTGAATGTCGAATCGGAATTCGGCGCCTTAAGCGTGCTGATCGGCTCCTCGGCCATGGGCGCGCGAACCTACACCGCGACGACAAGCCAGGGTCTTTTGTTTATGGCCGAGGCCGTCTATAACGCGGCGGGATTGGGCCTTCCCATTGTCATGACCATTGCCAATCGCGCCCTCGGCGCGCCGATTAATATTTGGAACGATCATTCGGATAGCATGTCCATGCGGGATGCCGGCTGGATTCAATTGTTTGCGGAAGATAATCAAGAAGCCGTCGATCTTCATATTCAAGCGTTTCGCCTGGCTGAGGAACTCAGTTGTCCGGTGATGGTCTGCATGGATGGCTATATCCTCACCCATGCCTATGAGGTGGTGGACCTTCCCACGCAAGAGCAGGTGGATGCCTTCCTGCCGGCGTTTGAACCTGTTCAAGTGTTAGATCCGCAAGACCCGGTGTCCATTGGCGCAATGGTCGGACCGGAAGCCTATGCCGAGGTGCGTTATCTCGCGCATGACAAGCATTTGCGAGCGTTAGAGGCGATCCCACGACTCTCTCGGGCTTTTGAGGATATTTTTCAGCGTCGGTCTGGTGGACTGTTGAAGGCCTATCACACGGATGGGGCGGAAACCATTCTGGTGGCACTGGGATCGGTGAACGGTACCATTAAAGACGCGGTGGATGATTTGCGGAAAGAAGGATGGCCGGTCGGTTCTATTGCGCTCTGTGCATTTCGTCCCTTCCCCTCCCATGCTCTTCGCCACGTTGTTCAGGATGCCAAGCGGATCATTGTTTTTGAAAAAGACCTGGCGGTGGGAAAGGGTGGCATCGTGTCCAGCGATGTGAAGATGGCACTGCGGGGATTACCAACTATCGTGGATACCGTGATCGCCGGACTCGGAGGTCGCCCGATTCCGAAAGCCTCGGTCATCGATACGGTGAAGCAAGCATGCCTGGAGGGTTTGGAGGAACCGCATTTCCTCGATCTGAATTGGGACGCCATTAATCGGGAATTGACCAGACAGCAGGCGCAGCGGCGTTCGGGGCCCACCGCAGAAAATATTCTCCGGGAAATCGGTGTTCCCGGCGCATCGCCCATTTAATTTTTAGTCGTGAGGCCGGTATGTCTTATCAACGAGTGAAATTTTATCAAACGGGAACCTTCACGGTTGGCAACCGGTTACTGGATGAATCCGATCGCACGGTGCAAGCCGGGATGGATCGAACGAATTCACTCAATTCCGGCCATCGCGCCTGCCAGGGATGCGGTGAAGCGCTGGGCGCCCGCTATGCCCTTGATGCGGTAATGCGCGCCACGCATCAGCAGATGGTTGCGGTGAATGCCACCGGCTGTTTGGAGGTCTTTTCCAGTCCCTATCCGGAAAGTGCCTGGCAGATTCCCTGGCTGCATTCGTTGTTCGGGAATGCACCGGCGGTGGCGAGCGGCGTGGCGGCAGCCCTGCGGGCCAAAGGCAGGACGGATATCCGAGTCATCGCCCAGGGTGGAGATGGTGCGACGGTTGATATCGGGTTCGGGTGTTTGTCGGGAATGTTCGAACGCAATGATGACGTGTTGTATGTCTGTTACGACAACGAGGCCTACATGAACACGGGAGTGCAGCGTTCGGGATCCACCCCGCCACGAGCCTGGACCAATACCACGCAGGCCGTGGGAACCGACCCCGGCAACCCCATGGGCATTGGAAAAAACCTGCCACGCATTGCGATGGCCCACGGTATTCCCTATGTGGCCACGGCCTCGGTGGCCGATCTCCATGATCTGGAAGCCAAAGTGACGAAGGCGATGAACTTCAGGGGCGCACGGTATATTCATATCCATGTGCCCTGTCCGCTAGGCTGGAAGTCCGATCCTGCGCATACGATCAAGGTCGCCCGCCTGGCGGTGGAAAGTGGCCTTTTCCCCTTGATTGAAGCCGAAGGGGGAGAAGTGACCGATCGAACACCTATTAGAAAACAAGTCCCTGTCGAGCAATACCTCGAACTCCAAGGTCGGTTCAAACATCTTTTGCATCCACGGGACGAGTGTGCTCTTGACGCGATTCAGGCGATGGCGGATGCAAATATTCACCGGTATCAGCTACTTCCTGTAAAGGCATGATGATGGAACAGAAACCCTTTGCCATTACCTTGAACCCCGCTTCAAGTCTGGCCAATCATACGGGCAACTGGCGGACGATGCGTCCGATCTATGTTGATCACCTTCCGCCCTGCAATCAAGGCTGCCCGGCTGGCGAAAATATTCAAGGCTGGTTGTATGAGGCGGAGGAAGGGAAATATGAACAGGCCTGGCGAAAAATTATGGAAGAGAATCCTTTTCCGGCAATTCATGGTCGAGTGTGTTATCACCCGTGTGAAACCGCCTGTAATCGGGGCCAGCTCGATGAGCCCGTGAGCATTCATGCCGTTGAGCGATTTTTAGGCGATTACGCAATTGAGCAGGGTTGGCAGGTGGAGGCGGGCGTGGCAACCGGAAAGCGGGTCCTGGTAGTCGGCGCGGGCCCGAGCGGTCTTTCTGCTGCGTATCATCTCGCCCGTTTGGGACATGCTGTGACAATCATTGAAGCGGGGCCGAAGCCGGGAGGCATGATGCGGTTCGGGATTCCGCAATACCGTCTGCCACGGAATGTCCTTGACGCCGAAATTGCAAGAATTGTCGCCATGGGCGTTTCGATCCATCTGAATCAAAAAGTCGATCATTTAGAAACGACCATCAAAGAGGGCGGATTCGATGCCGTGTTTCTGGCCATTGGGGCTCATCTGAGTAAGCGGGTTGATATTCCCGGCCGGGATGCCGGCCGGATGATCGATGTCTTGGGATTTCTTAAAGGAATGGATGGCCAGACTGTTCCCAAGATCGGTCGGCGGGTCGTCGTCTATGGTGGAGGTGATACGGCTATTGATGCTGCGCGAACCGCCAAGCGCCTGGGTGCCGATGAAACGATCCTGATTTATCGGCGTGATCGCGGGCATATGCCCGCCCATGATTTTGAAGTGGAAGAAGCCTTGGAGGAGGGGGTGCTGACCCGATGGCTGCATACCATCAGACAAGTGGACAATACGACGTTGACCGTTGAAGAGATGACGCTGGATGAGCAGGGGCGCCCGCAACCCACCGGGCGGATTGAGACCTTGGAAGCCGACACGGTTATTTTGGCGGTGGGCCAGGAAGTGGATACCGGGTTTTTAGAGAATGTGCCGGGATTAAATATTTCGTCCGATGGGGTGATTCAAGTCGATGCCTCAATGATGACCGGGCGTGCGGGAGTGTTTGCCGGGGGAGATATGGTTCCTGCAGAGCGTACGGTGACGGTGGCCACGGGCCATGGGAAAAAAGCGGCACGGCATATTGATGCGTATCTCCGCGGAAGTGAGTACCGGAAATCATCGCCCAATACCGTTGCGACGTATGACCGGCTCAATACCTGGTATTACACCGATGCGGATAAGAATCGGCAGCCCTACCTGGATCTGGCCAGGCGTCGCGCCAGCTTTGAAGAAGTGGTTGGCGGGTTGGATACGGACACGGCGTTGCTCGAAGCCCGACGCTGTCTCTCTTGCGGAAATTGCTTTGAGTGCGATACCTGTTATGGCGTGTGTCCGGACAATGCCATTATCAAATTGGGTCCCGGTCAACGGTACGAAGTGAATTATGACTATTGCAAGGGATGTGGGGTGTGCGCGGAAGAATGTCCCTGCGGCGCCATTGATATGGTTAAGGAAGTCAGATAGGAACAGAATAATTGTGCACACACCGGAGTTTGATAGTTGGAACAGGTGTGAGGAGTTATTTGACAGCAATACACACGGCACAAAGGATGTGTCACACCCGGGAGACGATGTATGAAATACCTATTAGCAGTTGATGGATCGGATCAATCGGTCGATGCGATACGTGCGTTTGAAGCGCTGAGCCCGGCGGAGAGCCTGATGGTATTACATGTGGTGAATGTGCCGGGTATCCCCTATCCGTCCATCGGGGCGGGGATCGCGAAAGATTTGAGGTTGGCGGTGGACAAAGCGATGAGGGAAGAAGGAGAACGGATCATTGAGCAGGCATTGTCCCTCCTGCCTCTTCATCCGGGATCAGTCATGAGACGACTGGAAATGGGTACTCCTGCCGAGGTCATTCTTACCATGGTCAAGGAAAAGGGAATCGATCTCGTGGTATTGGGCGCCAGGGGTATTGGTCAGATTCGAGAGCAAATGTTGGGGAGCGTTTCGCATCGTGTGATGACGCATGCGTCGTGTTCGACTCTGATCATTAAGAAGCCCACTCGCAAGATCCAGCAAGTATTAATTCCTGTTGAAAGTCAGGAAGACGGCGAAATTGTCGTGCGGTTTTTGAAAAAGAAGCCCTTCCGGGAGCCGATCACTGCGACCGTTCTGCATGTCATTCCGTTTTCAGAACCGGTCTGGCCGGTGGGTGCGATGATTTCTCCGGAATTTCGAAAAGAGATGATCGCCTATGGGGAGAAATTTACGAACGGGCTCAGCGCGGAATTGAAGCAGATGGGGCATGAGGCCAAAGGGGTTGTCGTGGTCGGGGCACCCTCACCCACGATCATTGAGGAAGCGAACAAATATGCTGCTGATGTGATCCTGATGCGGACACATAGCCGATCCGGCGTGAGTCGCTTTCTTTTGGGAAGCGTCTCCCATTCCGTGGTGCATCACACTGAGTCTTCAATTTTGTTTGTGCGTGAATGATCCGGTTTACAGGATCAATCTGGACAAATAATCCGTTTCCGAGGTTGTATGCATAAAACCTGGTACCTTTTTGGTGCAATTGCGATAGGCGTGTTAGTTTTTCTCTATCTGGTGTTTTGGTGTCCCAGCCCCTGCCAGTAAGGGCAATCTCGATTTCATTCGCACGTCCTCCTGCATCCGCTGGCAACACATTTTTTGTCGATTGTGCAACCCTGTCCGGCTGCACTCCCTGAAGAGGTCGATCTGGTCCCTTTGGAATGGTAGACTGAAAACTGGCTCCCCGGTCCCGCCAAATTTTTCGGCCTGTTCAGGCCACATTCCTGAAGAATCTGCTGGGGATATTAAGTTCTTTTAAATATTTGTGTATTTGGGGTATTCCGGCCCAACATATGAGGGTGCTGGAGGAATATTAGAAGGCCGTATTAGTTGGTGGTGCCTTCGAGGCGCTCAGAAGCTGACAGGCGACAAAAAACTAGATTGTCCGTTATAATAGAATAAAGGTATAAAAAAGAGGGGTATTTCCTCTTTTGTTAAAAGGATATCAATATATGATTAATAAAACGGATAGGAAGAAGGTCTCACTGCTTCTGGGGTTAGTCTTGACCCTTAATGTGGTGTGTGCCAACAGTCTTGGGGCTAGTCCGTCTGTTCATCAGATTCCGCATCTGATCATTCCCATCCTGGGGACATCTCTCAACAAACAATTCAGGCCGGTGGGCATGGTGAGCCAGGTGGTGATTGATGTCTATGAGCGGCAGGATCATAACGGCCTTCAAATCCAATTCCATACCGAACCAGGAAATTTTTCCTTATTTGCCCGTCAGTCGATCCATGCGGCCATCACTCGGGCGCTGGCTGCTGCCCATCTTCCGTCTGAATCCTGGACTGTCCTCCTGAAATTTCCCTATACCGGTCTCACGGTATATGGGGAAAGCCTTTCGGCCATGGTGGGCCTGAGCGTGGTGTCCATGATCAAGGGAGATCATCTCCTGGAAGGTCGGGCCCTCACCGGAACGATCACGGAAAGAGGATCGATCGGAGCGGTGGGAGGGCTTCAACTCAAAATCCTAGCTGCCTACGAAAATCACTTTGAGCGTGTGTTGGTTCCCAGCGAGTATGATGTACGGGATGGAGATTGGCGTACCCCGTTTTTGATGCAGGTCTCCCCTGTTGGGACGGTCGATGAAGCCTACTTTGGGCTGACCGGGCATCATTTGGCGACCCTTCCTTAAGACCTCCCTTTCAGTTTTCCTGCAGTTGCCGGGTACGATGGATTCCGGCATCCTTCCCAGGTTCTTTGCGGCAAACCTCAAGGAAATACCCCCACAATTAAGGAAATATTCTTAAATTGCGCCAACAGGCCAAAACCCTATCGGTTGAATTGTTCCTTCCGCTTGCGAATTCCCTTCAGCAATTCTTTATGGGAATTATGACATCGCCGGAGGAAGGTTTTCTTTGGTCAGTGTTAAAAAATGTGTTGCGCAGGAGATGCAAGGATCATAACTGCGAATCAGTTCTTCGCATTTCATCGCGGTTTCCTGATCGTTGAGGTGAAGGATGCCTGGCAGGAGGTTTCGAAGATCGTCCTCCATGCGGCGTTGATTTTGGGAGGTTGGCGGCACAATCCTGGCGAGGTGAACGGTTCCATCAGCCTTGACCTCATAACGATGGTATAAAAGGCCTCGCGGGGCTTCGGTCGCGGCCATACCGGTTCCGGCGCGGAGTGTCACTGGAACGTCTGGAGCAGGTGGCCGCTCATACTGGTCAATGAGTCGAAGGGCTTCGTCAAAGGCATAGAGCACTTCCACCGATCGCGCCACGATACCCATGGACGCGCGGTTGAACGGGAGGACTAATCCCGTGCTCTGTAAGACGTCTTTGGCTAACAACGAAAGCTGGTGCTGGTTGAGAGCGAGCCGGGCTAACGGCCCTGTGAGATAAGATTGTCCATTCAACGTGCAGTGGAGGGCATTGGAATAGGGTACTTGTTCTTCATGGAAATGGTGTTCAAACTCCGATGCGGCCATGCGGTGCCCTCGATTGGTGACGACGTCGCCTTCATTCATCGGATATTCAGAAGGTCCCCGGAGGGCGAGGAAGGTATAGGCCTGTTCGGGATCTTGAAATTCAAACCCGCTCACCCACCGAAGCGTTTCCGTAGCGGCATCTCTGGCCCAAAGGAATTCGTCCTTCAGCCCATGTAAGGCATTCCTTGTCGGCACTTGAGAGAATCCGCCAATCTTCACCGAAACCGGATGCACCGATCGTCCCCCTAACAGCGTTAACAGATCATTGCCCGCCTTCTTCATTCGAAGCCCTCGCTTCACAAGATCGGGGTGTGAACGGGCCATCTCAAGCCCGCTGTCGAATCCTAAGAAATCCGGGCCCTGGAGCATATAAATGTGCAGAACATGACTTTCGATCCATTCCCCGCAATACAGGAGTCGACGTAAATCGCGAAGGCTTTGTGGCATCTCCACACCGAAGATTTGTTCCAGCGCATGGACCGCACTCATTTGATACGCCACAGGACAGATACCGCAAATACGGGCCACGATATCGGGCACTTCGGTGACGTGACGTCCCTGGAGGAAGGCTTCAAAAAAACGAGGAGGCTCAAAAATCCGGAGTTGCACATCCCGGACCTGACCATCCTGGACAGTGATATGAAGGGCTCCTTCCCCTTCTACCCTGGCCATCATGTCGATTTTGATGGTTCTTGATTTATCAGGATTCCCAGGCATCACTTTCCTTTTGGAACGGCTGAACCGATCCGTTGATTCCTCGAAAACGGCGAACCATGTCCAGAGGAATGAGTTGCAGGTGCTCATGAAATTGTTTGGCCAGAGATCCGGTGTTTGGGGGCACTCCGGGAATCACTGAATCCTGTTCGGCCGGGCCAAAGCACCCATAACACTCCCGGCCCATAGCGGGGCAGATGGCCCCGCACCCGGTACGCGTCACCGGTCCAAGGCAGGGCAGTCCCTTCGCGACCAGGACGCAGACATGTCCCTGGCGTTTACAGTCCAGGCATACACTGTGCGCGGGAATGCTGGGAGTGACGCCTCTCAGCAAATCGGTGAGCACTCGAAGGAGTTGTGGCTTATCAATCGGGCATCCCCACAATTCATAGTCCACCTTGACGTGTTCGGAAATAGGAGTCGATGTGCTTAGGCTGTGGATGTATTCTGGGCTGGGATATACCGTTCGCTTGAAGGCTTCCACATCGCCCCAGTTCCGAAGAGCCTGAATGCCGCCGGAAGTCGCACAGGCACCGATGGTGATCAAGGTGGTTGTCTGTTGCCGGAGATCGAGAACTCGAGAAAGATCTTCAGGACAGGTAATGGAGCCTTCAACGAAGGTAATATCATACGGGCCAGGCTGCATATTGCTGGAGGCTTCGGGAAAATAGGCGATGTCGAAGGCCTCTCCCAACGCCAGTAAATCGTCCTCCATATTCAGGATGCTTAACTGGCATCCGTCACAAGAAGCAAACTTCACCACCGCAATCCGGGGGCGAGGCCTGGTTGAAGGATGCTGAGTTGCGGCGGTTGTTTCGTTCATATTCATCACCGGCTATTAAACAGGCAAAATCCCATTTTTGAACACCCACAGCAGAGAAAGTTGTTTATTCTTTTTCTGCGTCATTCCAGACTTTTTTCATCGGGAATCCATTTATTCTCGTTCCCCTCCTTTGTAAGGAGGGGCGAGGGGAGGTAGAGTTTCCCAGGCTGAAAGATGTTCTCCTATTGCGACTGATTTTCCCTTTGACAATTCTACCTCACCTCAATCCTCCCCTTACAAAGGGGAGGAAATCTGGTTTTGAGTTTCTCCTACACACCTACTTTTCCGAAATACGGCACCACACGATCTAATCGCATCACGGGCCCGTCTTTACAGACAAAAAACGGCCCAAGCTGACAATGTCCGCAGAGTCCGATGCCGCATTCCATATGCCGCTCCAACGACACATACATGGTGTAAGGGCGCAGACCATGATGGGATAAAGTATTACAGGCAATCCGCATCATGATCTCCGGTCCACACATCATGACCAGTGTGTTGTCGGGATCCAACTGCAGTTGATCAAACAATTCGGTGACCACGCCCACATGACTATGCCAGGTCTTGCCGGGTTCATCGCTGGTGAGCAGCACCTGCGTGCGAGGCTCATGCCGCCAGGCATCGAAGCGTTCCCGGTAAAGCAAGTCGTGGGGGGTTTTTACCCCGTGGAGGATGGTCATGGCGCCATACTCCTCCCGCCTGCGGAACATATATTCAATGGCTCCGACAACTGGGGCGCACCCCAACCCGCCGGTGACGATAACCACGTCCTTGCCTTGCGCTTCCTTCATAGGCCATCCAATTCCGAAGGGCCCACGAACACCCACACTCTCACCCACTTGCATCGCGCCCAGTACCTGCGTGATCCGTCCCACCACACGAATGGTGTGGTCCAGAAATTCCGGCTCGCCAGGGTCTGAGACAATGGAAATGGCTACCTCGCCTACACCAAACACATAGAGCATGTTGAACTGCCCCGCCTCAAAGCGAAAAGACTCCCGATGAGCGGAATCTGTAAGTTGAAGGCGAAACGTCACGATATCCG
Source organism: Nitrospira sp. T9 (assembly GCF_052156535.1). Classification (NCBI taxonomy): domain Bacteria; kingdom Pseudomonadati; phylum Nitrospirota; class Nitrospiria; order Nitrospirales; family Nitrospiraceae; genus Nitrospira; species Nitrospira sp. T9. Next base: position 260,753 of record NZ_JBQKUP010000035.1, on the reverse strand, counting down.
TGGATTCCTGTTTTCTGTCCACGATCACAGCCGGATGAATGAGGTAGGGATTGTGTGGCATAGTAGACTTCAGCCCTCTTGAATAATCCTTCTTGGAAAAAGAGGGACTAAGGAAGATTTATCTGGTCTGGCCTGCTTTCATTTTAGGCCTTGTCATTCCTGACATCTGACATCACCCTTTTGGAAAAATAGCCAGAGGAAGCTTTTTCTCCGTCATTCCCGACATCTTTTATCGGGAATCCATCTCCCTTCCGTCATGCCCGACGTTTGTAATCGGGCATCTATCCTGGCTTCGTTTCCGATGGATCCCCGCTAACCACCTGCGGGGATGACAGAAGTATTTGGTATTCCAGATATCTTTTATCGTGAATCTCATTCCAGGAATATTTCATCATAACAAAATGAATCCATCGGATCTTCCCTCGTTTTGACCTTTTCCCAATAAAGGTAAAAATCAGTGTCGCCTTTCTCCTCAAAATGTGATGATGGGAGGCTCTATTTTTGTCAAAGCAAATTCAAAGCCAATGGGGAGGTCAATGTGATGGACAAAGTCAAAGGTTTTCCGATCAATTGAGCTGATTGCACCCTTGTCCTTGGTAAGCATCTCCTTGCTGAGTTTGACTTCATGACGGATTGAACAACGAATGTTTACGTTCAATCGATTCTATCTATAAAATCCCAAACAAATCCTGCACTGGAATTTGGCTTTCAAGGCGTTACGTATCATGGTGGCTTCCTCTTCATATCCTAAATTCATACACTGTCAGGGTTGATAGACGGTGGTATGCAAATTAATTTTAGGTAACTATCTCAAGCTATGCTAATCAAAGCCATATGGACTGCTCTTGAAAGATTTTATGCGCAGGATAGCGACCTCTTCAGAGGGAAGAAGGTAAGAGAGGAGTGCGTAAATCACAGGGTAGCTTTGCATATTCAGGAGGCACTCCTGATGAGCACCTGTGAAGCCCTCAATAATTTGAGACAGAAAATAAAATCGGGTCACGTAAAAGTAGACGTAGAGTATGATAAGGCGCTTGACGAAGAGAAAATCAACGATGGCAAACCATCACGTCCCGATCTGTTGATACATCATCGCGGCAATAATTTAGACAATTACGCATTTATCGAATTAAAAAAAAGTTATCGAACAAAGAGGGATATAGAAAAGTGTGAAGGCGCGAAAAAGTCTCCGTACGATTACAAAAATGTTCTGATAATTGATTTATTGGAAAAGTCGCCATGTGAAATGCGTATCATTGAAATACTGGCCGCAGGTGGAGAACCAAATAGGCATCCTTACCCTTCTAACGACGACCGAGAAAATACTGGTCGTTCTCACCAGCGTTGAAAAATATTCCAAACCTGAATCGGGCAACCGGGTTGTGGCTTGGAGAGGCCGTTCACTTTGTCAAAAAAGTCGAAGCGGCCGGCTATGAGGGTGATTTTGTCAGCCCCAAAGGGAGACTTTGGAGGCAAGACAATAGCCTCTCCCCTTTCTATTAAACGGATAACGTGATCCGTATCAAGCTGTGACCACCGATGGTTGCTCACTCCCCTCCTTCGCGACCACTCCGCGCAGTCGCCATCAATCGGGGATTGTAGCTGCACCTTACCATGGTGCCGGCCAACGTCTGTGACTTGTTGGCTTCATACGTATTGGGGTATTCTTCGGTCATGGCTATAACCTGGGAACAATTGGCCGAGCAGGCCATGAGTCTACCGACTGAATCGCGGGCGCGGTTAGCGGACCTTCTTGTGGAAAGCTTAGATGCCGATGAACTCGGGCAGATTGATCGCCTGTGGGTTGCAGAGGCAACGCGCAGGCGCGATGAAGTAAGAAGCGGGCACGTCGAGCCGATCCCTGGAGACGAAGCTCTTCAGAGGGTGCGAGACGACATTCCCCGATGAAATGGGATTTCCACCCCGAAGCCCTGGAGGAATATCGGGAGGCAGCTCTTTACTACGCCGAGCGTGATCCGGCGCTTGCTCTGAAATTCCTCGACACTGTTGAGGATGCAATTCGACGAATTATCGAATCTCCAGAACGGCATAGGATCCTCGATGAGGATGTCTGACGTTGTCTCACCCATGTCTTCCCCTATGCGGTTCTGTTTACCATAGAACCGGAGTCTATCCTCATTGTGGCTGCATGCTTTGTAGCCGCGAGCCGGGATACTAGAAGCGAAGAGTCCCGCCATCCTAACTAGCGACCGAACACTGATAATGCCTCCTGAAGTCAAGGAAAGAATGAACAGGGTGAGCGTTATGATCATTGGCAATTTTCGTTTCAAAGCGGTGCAGGTCCGAATGAACAAGTCATTTGGAGCAGACCCTGTCCAGCACAGAACATACAGATAACTTCATGCCCAAGAAAATACTGGTCGTTCTGACGAGTGTCGAAAAATCTCCTAATCTGAACCAGGCAATCGGGTTGTGGCTTGGAGAGTCGTGCGCTTTGTTAAAAAAGGCGAAGAGGCTGACTATGAGGTGGATTATGGCAGTCCCAAACGAGGCTATACGCCTAATGACCCACACAGTCTGGCGCAGGCAGATGCAACGATTGCCGGGGAAGGCAATGCAGTGAGCTGGTCATTGAATTGTTGATCTCTGACCAATTCTGAGATAGAGTTTTTCAATGACTCAATCACTTATTAGCTGTTCGCCTGATGTGATGGGGGGTACCCCGGTATTTGCTGGGACACGTGTACCCGTTCAAACTTTGCTGGACTATCTTGAAGCTGGCGAAACAATCAAGAACTTTCTTGAAGGATTTCCAACAGTTAGCCGAGTACAGGTCGTGGCCTTTCTTGAGGAGGCCAAAGATCGAATGGTTGCGGCTGTATTGTGAGGATACTCCTTGATGAATGTATTGACCGGCGATTGGCAAAAGATATTAAAGGGTATGAAGTTAAGACGGTCCCGCAAATGGGATGGGCGACTATCAAAAACGGTGAATTGCTGACTCTTGCCGAAGAAGAATTCGACGTCTTCCTACCGTAGATCGGAACCTTTCCTTTCAACAGAATCTTCCCCGTTTCAATCTGGCCGTCATGATCTTGCGGGCACGGAGTAACCGCTTAATGGACTTGCGTCCTTTGGTACCTAAGCTATTAGAATTATTGCCAATGGCAAAGAGGGGTGAAGTGCTTTGGGTCAGCAGTTAATTTTTTGTTGGCCAGGATAGTCACTCAAATTGCGTCCCTGGCTTGACCGTTTTGCTCAGAAGAAATTCCAATGAAATATTGCACCCCTAAGAAATTTGCTGTTCCTTTGAATCGTGCGGAGGTGGCTCAGTCGTGGAGTCAGCGGGGGTATTCGTGCGATGTGTTTGTCGATCCTCCCGGGCGGGAGTGGAATGATTTCGTTCATTCGACCAACGAGCTGGTCACCGTTGTGGAAGGAAAATTGCGAATGACCATTGAGGGTGAAGAGATTATCGCGGAACCCGGAGATGAGGTATTCATTCCGAAAGAAGCCTGTCATTCCGTAAAAAATATTTATCATGCGACGACCACATGGCTGTATGGATATGATTGAGAATTAAAATATGAGTTCCATCGGCTGAATACCGTTTGCGAGATGAGGCCCATCAATGAAAAGCACGCGACCAGGAAGGTGAGGACATTCTGCCGGGCACAGATCCTTCGCCGGCGGCTCAGGGTGACCATATGATTAAGGTTTACCCAAAACATTATTTGTTCGTCCAAGGTCTGTGGGGTGAAATTTAAGTTTTGACATTTCTCTCATATGTCTTGTTCCATGATCCGGCTTATCCGTCTGTCCGACTACACCTGGTGGATCTGAGTGTGTTCACTGGAAGTTCAAATCGGCAAGTCCGCAAAGGCCTGAGGAGGCAATCACCGATTGGTTAGGTATCGAGGAATTTTATAGGTGGATGGAGAAGCTCAGAGTGGGATATCGTATGTCGAATATGGGATTCCTTCTTTGTTCATTGGTGTTGATGAGGTTGGAATGATCCGGTGCTCGTCAACGTAGCCATCCTAAAGGCTGCATGAGCGGGCTGTGAAATGTAGAGATCATGGTCATCTCAAAAGGCTGGTGTCGGGAATCCCCTTTATTGGCAAAATGTTCAGGTCCCGATTTTGAGGGCTTTTTCCGGTTTGAGGTTTGGTCCGCAGGGAGTGTTGAATAATAATAATTTTCAAGGGCATATTAACCCACAGGCACGTTGCATATGAGAGGCCTCGGGGCTGTTCAAAAAAGTTGTCCAGCCCTGTACTGAGGCTTCTCGATGGGAAGGCCGCAGTCATTTTTGCGCGCAGAGCGTACTACTAGTACGTGAGCACGGAAAAATGGCGAGAACGCCGTTGGCGGCATTTTTCAACAGCCCCAAGCAGTATTCATTCATTTCACACAACAATAGGAGAAAAATATGGCGAGTGTCGGTTATCACGAACCCATTGAGGAATTATCCGATGAAACGCGCGACATGCATCGAGCCATCGTTTCGTTGATGGAAGAACTGGAGGCTGTTGATTGGTACAATCAGCGCGCGAATGCGTGCAAAGACGCGGACCTCAAAGCCATTCTTGCGCACAATCGAGACGAGGAGAAGGAGCATGCGGCGATGGTGCTTGAATGGATTCGACGCAAGGATCCTACATTTTCGAAGCATTTGAAGGACTTTCTGTTTACGGAGAAACCCATCGCGCATAAGTAGCCGAGCGATGTCGATTACACGGACCTCTGCCAGGGTTCAATGACGTTTGGCTTATTCGGTTGGCTGGCAGAGGGCGTGGACTTCTTCGGTGAGGTCAATGCCCACCGGACACCAGGTAATGCAGCGCCCGCAACCGACGCATCCCGACATGCCGAATTGGTCGATCCATGACCCTAATTTGTGAGTCAGCCACATGCGGTAGCGGTCTTTGGTGGTGGGCCGGAAGTTTTTCCCGTGGATGTAGCCGTGATCCGACGTGAAACACGAATCCCAGACTCGAGCATGTTCCGATTGTTGGTGGTCCAGGGACGGAGTTTCCTCTACCCCATGACAAAAACAGGTAGGACAAACCATCGTACAGTTGGTGCAGGCCAGGCATCGTGTGGCGACCTCGTCCCATCTGGGGTGATCGTGAGCCTCATATAAGCCATGTGGTAACGAAGCATGGGGAAGGGTTCTCGTCTGGCTGGCTGCGCAGGCGGCTATCCGTTCATCGTCCTGCTGAATCCGGGCTTCAGGCGCCACACTGCACGCAAGGTGTTCCAATACTTCCAGTCCTGCGGGGCTCCCGGCTTGAATCAGAAAGTCTTCATCCGCTTCGGTCAGGCTGAGATCGTACCCTTCTTGGGCTTTTGGTCCGGTCCCCATTGATGCACAAAAGCACGTTTCCAGCGCCCTCGTGCAGTTGACGGCGATGAGGAGGAGATTGTTTCGTCTCTGTTGGTAGTAGTGATCAGGATAGGAACCATTCAGGAAAATCTGATCTTGAATGCCGAGTCCTGCAAGATCGCACGCTCGTATTCCCAGCACGGCGGTTCGTGGTATCTCAGGAACGGTCTCTTTGACTGAAAATGTTTTTCCGTTGCGGTCCAGGACTAACAGGGTTTCTCGTGGAGTAAACACCAGTGGCTTGAGAGATTGTGGGCCGTGAACGATATTAAAATACCGGGGATTGGAGTCTGGTTCCAGTCGATACCTTCCTGGGCGTTGCTGGTCCTTCCACCCGATCGGGAGGTCTTCTCCACGGGTAATTTCGCCCCATTGAATCGAGCCGTTGGAGAGGACCGGCCCAAGGATCCGATAGCCAAGCTTCTGGAGAATGCGAATCAGATGAGAAAAATCCTGGCGGTGTAAGAGTCCTGGCGGAGAAGGTTTAAAAGATTCGTGGGTCATGATTGCCTTATAGCTTACAGACCAATGTGACCCCGGAGAATGTTGTAATCATACGCGGATTGGCCTGTGCGTCGCAGACCCGGATCATGTTGTTCCATTTGGTCAATGATGGCTGCAACCTCCTTTGTGTCCTGTTGCGCAGAGCAGAAATGCCGAGGACTTTGTCCTTTCAGACGCGGCGAAGGCTTTTCTGCCCATTCCAAATAGACGGTCTCAAGCCACGACGCGAGGATCTGTTGCTCTTCTTCTTTGGGGACAATGGTGGGGGGAGCGATGTAGCTGTCTGATAAGAGATCCACTTCAGGAGTCTGATGTTGAGGGGGAGAGGTGGTTTCCCCCTGGAAGTGCAGTAAGAAGCCAAAGGCTGCGGCCAGTTGGTGCTTGACGGTATCCAGCCGGTCTGCAGAATCGGTTTCGACAAATAATTGTGTGGGTGTCAATGTGAGGCGGGCGACGGGGGATGCTCCGGCACCGGATGGGTCCTGCGGTGGGAGCCATACCCACGTTAAGGTGTCGCTTTGTGAAGCCGTTGACGTCGGCTTGTCGGCGTTTTTTTGCAAAGGAGTGAATTGATCAATCCCACGAAGTCCGTTAGCCAGTGCGCGGAAGTCATGGTGTTCATACAGGGCGATGGCATAGAGAAATGTTTCGCCTTGGGTATTCTGATAGTCAATCTGTGAGTCAACGACCGTCCAGGCTCCCCGTCGCACTTTGGCGACACTCCACATGATCATATACCCGAAGTTCTTGGCGAATTCTGCCCATTCTGCAAGGGCAAAATTGCCCGTGCCAATCTCAATTTCCCGTCGCGTCTCATTGGTCAATTCGAAGACGGCTTTTCCCATGCTGGAGGAAAGGATGAGCGGGGGACCAGGCAGGCGAATGTCGGCCAATCCACGAAGAAGCCGGGTGAGCAGGACCTGTCCAACTTTGTAGGGTACCGGTCGAGTGTGGGGGAGAACATCAAATATCTGTTGGTCTCCCAACGATTGCAGACGGATTTGAGTAGCCTGATTCCCCTGATCCAGCGCTTGCACCTCGAGCAGATCCATATAGGAATGTCGCAAGGAATCCAGCCAGACTCGTTCCTCTTGCGGGACATGTTCCGTTACCAGGTCCCGAACCTGCTCGATGAGAGAAGCATGGCCGTCAGTCGGCAAATAATCGGCATAGATGAACCACCTGGCCAGTTCCTCTTCTTCCGGCAAGGGGGCCAATGGCGGAACCATGAGTGGATTGAAATAGGGCTGAAGGGCGTGGCTTAGGGCCAGTTGTCGCTGTATTTGAAAGTCCGGTTGGAGCGATTGTTGCTCCAATCGGGTTAACAGACTTCGAAGGCCTTCTTCCGATCCGGCTATAGGGTGGGAGTGATTGTCTGCCATCGTCACACGTTCAGGGTTTATGCTGGAGAAGATGTGGTCTTGTCATTGGCGAGCGATGGATGATGTCCTCCTTCGAATTTCGGACTTTTAATCGTGAGGACGGGATAGGGACTTTGTTCGAGTAACTTATAGGCTGTGCTGCCCAGGATCATCCGGGTCAGTCCTTTTCTGCCATGGCTCCCCATGATAATAAGATCTGCTTGCTGAATGGCACTGGTTTCCAGGATGCCATCCACGGTTGGCTTATCGAGTAACTCATATTGGGCGGATAGACCCTGTTCGGTCAGGACAGCGGTGAGGTCGGCCAAACGCTTTTCGACTTTATCCCGGTTGGTTTTTTCTTGAAGCGGATGAGTCAGGGTGAAGTCCAAACTGTAAGACAATGGTTCAATGGCATGGACCAGGGTTAGAGGCACATCAAACCATTTGGCGATTTGGACCGCGTATTCATAGGCATCCATGGAGCAATCGGAGAACTCTAAGGGCAGAACGATTTGGCGCGGGAGGATTTGCAAGGGATGCATCGCGGAGATATCCTCTGATTCCCGGTGAGGAATGGACAGAACCGGACATGGAGCTCGTTGAATCACCCGTTCCGCCACGCTCCCGAATAAAACTCGATTGAATCCCGTCCACCCGTGGGTTCCCATCATAATTAAATCGCATTTTTTCTCCCGTGCGACCTCGCAAATGCATTCAGAAGGGAGACCTGCCAGCAGTTCCATGGATGCTCTCGGAACCTGTTGCCGGGCCTCGGCCACGAGTGTGTCCAACTCTTCCCGAGCCACCTTGCGTTGTTCATCCAGGAATTGTTGGGCGACTCCGGCGTCGATATCCAGCCCCGGTTGCAGGGAATGGACATGAAGAATGGTCAGTTGCGCTTCAAAGACCTTTGCCCACTCCACCGCATATCGAAAGGCAGGAGTGGAACTTGGTGAAAAATCGGTAGGAAGCAGAATATGGGTGACGATCTTGACCATAACGGTATTAGCCTTTCGCCTTAGGGTGAAAGCCAGAGCGCACTCTCAGAAATTCTAATTGCTCGGGCACCCGACCACAACCCGTAGGGAATTCAGAGGTTGCCGCTTACACGGCGTCCACGGTCAGGAGGAGAATTTCCCCTTTCATCTCCTTATGGATCGAACATTGAAATTGGAATCGCCCCGAGTGGTTGAGCATCAAACGGATTGAGGCTTCCTGGCCGGGCTCAAGAAGGACGCCTTCTACGCCCTTTCCATAGGTGACGACGCCGTTGCTATCGACATGGGTCAGAGTATTCAGGAACATGTCGGATCCAAAATCATGGCGTACCGTATCTTTGTTTGTGATGTAGATAATTGTCTCTGTGTCCAGTTGAAGAGGCATTTGGGTGGTTTGAAACGTGTATCCCTCAATGGTCACGATCACTTCTTGTATGGGCTGCGCGCTGGGCGTGGACATACCTCCTAGGAGAAAGAATCCAATGGCCAGAACCCAAGCCCGGCGAAATAGGCATTTTCGAAGGTTGTGCATGTGTGGATGACCTCCCTTGCCTTGAAGTGACTGGTCTCACTCGACTTATTGCTACTGATCGTCTTGTCATTACAAAGTACCCGGGTTCCCCGCTTCAATTCAGAAGGGGGAACCCTCTTACTCATGAAACTTTTACAGCAATACTTTTCGGTTTTGCCCGGTCGCTTTTTGGTAAATGGACGTGCAACACCCCTTCCTTGAATTCCGCCGACACTTTCTCGGGATCGGCATCTTCGGGGATGGTGAAACTTCGGGAAAAACTCCCATAGGCCCGCTCGATCCGGTGATACTTTTTATCCTTCTCTTCCTTCTCATACTTTCGTTCACCGGAAAGGACTAACACATCGTTTTGTACACTGATTTTAATTTCATCCTTTTTGACCTCGGGAAGCTCGGCTTTGACCAGGTATTCTTTTGGGTCTTCCGTGATGTCTACCAGGGGAGCCCATTCGGCGACGCGCAACGCTTCTTGACGTTCCCCTTCTTTTCTGACCGGTGCCCGGCCAAACAAGGTTGAAAGCCGACCCTGTAACTCATCCAATTCTCGAAACGGATCCCAACGTGTGATGGCACTCATCTCATAACCTCCTTTTTACCCTGGAAGAAAAATATGGATCATACCTACATCTGATACACAGCAATGGGTATGCCAACAGTTTAAAAAGAAAGGCGGCGGAAATTTGAGAGAAAAGCTTCAAAAAACCCCTTGTTCTCTAGCCTTCGTGGCAAAGCGCCTCATTTAAAGCGATCAGATCTGTAGCAGATGTCATCAACAGGAAAGAGGAATCCGGTCCTTCTGCTCCTGAATGCTTACCGGACAATCAATACCGGACATGGGGTCTGGTGTAAGACGGAATGCGAAACGCTCCCCATCAAAAACCGGGAGAACCCTCCCCGGCTATGCATACCCATCATGATCAGGTCGGATTGGGAGGCGTGGCGTTGTTCCAGGATGGCATAGGCGGGATTGCCAATCCCGACATGCGCTTGACAGGCAAAGTTCATCCGGGTGAGCCGGTCCGTGATGGGTTTCATTCGTTCCCGGGCCTCCTCTATGGCATGGGCTTCCAGTCGGTCCGATTGTCCTACTGTGGTCGGCCATGACAATTGGGGTTGTGGCCAGACGGCAAACACCTCGACCTCTACCGGTTGTCGAAAAGGTTGGAGAGCCAAAAACTGTAACGCCGCGTCTGCGTCTTCTTGACCCTCAATGGGGAGAAGTATTTTTTTTAACTGAGTCATGGGAGTTTTGACGATCATGGTTGAACACGGCGCATGCATCAGGACCCCATGAGACACGCTCCCGAGAATCAGTTCTTTGACTGGGCCAAGACCCCTGGCTCCCAACACGATCAGGTTGCATTGTGCGGATCGTGCTGTTTCCACAATCACGTCGACCGGATGTCCAATTTGATGGACCCGCTGCACATGGGAGAAATCAGTAGGCAGGTGTTTCTGTGCCTCATCGAGAATTTTCTCCCCTTCTTTTCGCAATTGGTCTTTGATTTCTTCCTGGGCCTCGGTTCTGAGATCCGGCGTAATCATGGGGTAGTTGAAATCAGGAAGGTTGAGAGCATGAACCAGCGTCAATTCTTCAGGCGGCGTAAAATGTGCAAGAGTCTGAACAGAAGAGGTGGAACAGGATGAACCATCAACTGAAATCACAATTCTCATGGGATCTCCCTTTTCAATGTTGTTCTCCTTACGCTACCGCAATTGAAAGACAGCAAGAGGAATGCCACCGTGATACCCCGTAATCTTCATAGAGGCGTGCTTTTCCCTTATTTTCTCATGTGTAGTCTGGTACCAAGAGAAGGGATCGCGGTGATGAAAGTATTGAGGGTAGTAGGGCATCGCTGCTTTTCTAATGTGGCAACGTAGCATAGCTTGAGTTGGACCAGATGGTGCAAATTGCTACAGTAAAGATGCCTCTGATTGGTGAAAAAGGCTACAGATGGGGAACGGTTTTGGTCGCCTCTCGTCGTTATTCCGGTAGTGGATGGGGGTGCACACAGAAGGGAAGTATATCTAAACCAGGATGGGCTGAGGCTGTTATTTCTGATAAATCATGGTTTTCAGGTTACTGAGTTAAACAAGGAATATGGCAATGATCAACGATTCTCCAGCTGTCTTAGTCGTCGATGATGAACCCGAAATGCGGCAATTACTGCGGGATATTCTCGAGGAAGAGCACTATCGAGTTATGGTGGCTTCAGACGGTCACGACGCGCTTAACCGGATGGAAACGGAAAAATTTCCTGTGGTCGTCACGGATTTACGGATGAAAGGCATGGACGGGCTGGCATTGTTGGATCATGTCCTTCGAAAGCATCCGGAGTCCAATCTCATCATGATGACGGCATTTGGCACCGTTGAGTCAGCCGTTGATGCGATGAAGCAAGGGGCCTTCGACTATCTCACCAAACCCATCAAGAGCAATGAATTATCGGTGACGGTGGCGAAAGCCATGCGAGAGGCACTTCTTCGCCAGGAGGTCAAGCAATTACGGCAACAGGTCAGCCGGGAATTTTCCTTTGACCAGATTCTCGGGAAAAGTAAACCGATGAAAGAAATTTTTGATCTGATCCGGCGGGTGGCTGATTCACAGACGAATATTTTAATCACGGGAGAAAGTGGGACTGGAAAAGAACTTGTGGCTAAGGCCATTCATTTTAATAGTCAACGCAAGGCCGCGCCTTTTGTTCCGGTCAACTGTGCGGCAATTCCTGAACTGTTGTTGGAAAGCGAACTGTTTGGTCATGTGCGCGGCGCCTTTACGGATGCGAAGTCGGATAAACCCGGTTTATTTGAAGAGGCTCACAATGGCACGTTGTTTTTGGATGAAATCAGTGAAATGCCCATGATGCTTCAAGCCAAGTTGCTTCGTGCCGTGCAGGAGCGTGAAATCCGACGGGTAGGGGCCACTCGCTCCACGTCGATCAATGTCCGGTTGGTGGTCGCCACGAACGTGCATTTACGTGAGGAGGTGAAGGCCAAGCGGTTTCGGGAGGATTTGTATTATCGGTTGAATGTGATTGAACTCCACTTGCCTCCTCTTCGGGATCGCACAGAGGATCTGCCTATCCTGGTTCAGGGGTTGCTTCAAAAAAGTGGCACTGCGCAGCAAAAACACATTGAAAGTGTCGAAGAACCGGCCATGGCCCGGCTTATGGATTATCAGTGGCCGGGTAATGTGAGAGAGTTAGAAAATATTCTCGAGCGTGCGGCGACCCTGACGCAGGGGAAAAAGATTTGTTTGGATGATCTTCCCTCCAATATTCGGAGCATCCAAGGAGATGGACAACTCATCGGTGATGCTGCGGAGCGGTTACTTCCCCTTGAGCAATTAGAAAAGTCTTACATCCGGCGGGTGCTGGAAAAAATGGGTGGGAATAAATATCAAACGGCGCATGTGCTCGGCATTGATCGAAAGACGTTATATCGCAAGCTGGCTGAAATGGAGGAAGTCGTATGAAGTCACCAAGCGTCAGGATGATCGCGCTGAATGATGGTGCACTCCCCCATTCCGCTCCCGGAGGTCTCCCTCTTTCTCCGGGTTCAGCCTTGCGAGAGATGTTTCATGGGTCCTTCTCTCAACCATTCATTGAATCTTAGTCTCCTGTTTGTCAGATACACCCTTCCGGTCAATCGATGAGTCACGATCCACGAACCCCAGACCTTCATCAGGAAGTTTATGCACTCCGTCAGGAATTGGCAGAATTGCGAGCCGTCCAGGCCATGCATCAGGAAGCCAGTGACGGGTTGGAGGCGATTGAGCAGCAATTGGCAGGGATCATCCATTCGGCCATGGATGCCATTATCATCATCGATGACAATCAACGGATTGTCATCTTTAATGCGGCCGCTGAGGAAATTTTTCAGTGTTCGGCTCAAGAGGCACTGGGGAATACCCTCGACCGATTTATTCCGCCTCCGCTCCGGTCCGCCCATCGTGAACACATCCGCCGATTTGCTGAAACCGGAGCAACGTCCCGACGGATGGGGGCCAACATGGAAATTTCCGGACTGCGGGGGAATGGTGAGACTTTTCCTTTGGAAGCCTCGATTTCTCAAGCCGAACGAGGGGGGAAGCGATGGTTGACGGTGATTCTTCGGGATATTTCCCAGCGAAAGCAACATGAAGAGCGGTTATCCTACCTGGGGAGAATTCTTGAGGATTCTGTCAATGAGATCTATGTGTTTGATGACACGAGTCTGCGATTTACTCAAGTCAACAAAGGCGCGAGAGAAAATATCGGATACACTATGGAAGAATTGTGGGTCATGACACCGCTGGATTTGAAACCGGATCTGCCGAACGATCAGTTTCTTGAGCTGTTGGCCCTTCTTCGGACGGGCCAACGGGAACAAGTGGATTTTCGGACAACTCATCGGAGAAAAGATCGAACGACGTATCCGGTTGAAGTCCATCTTCAATATTTACGGGAGGAGAGGCGTCGGGTCTTCCTGGCGATTATCATGGATTTGACGGAACGAGTGGCGACCGAGCAGGAATTACAGGAGGCGCAACGGACCTTATCGACCCTCCTCACCAATCTGCCCGGCATGGTCTATCGATGTCAAAATGATCCAGGCTGGACCATGGAGTTCGTCAGCCCGAGTTGTCTAGACCTGACGGGATTTTCACCTGAACAATTTGTTGCCACCCGACAAATCTCGTATGGCGAACATGTCATGTTTCAAGAAGACCGTCAACTGGTGTGGCAGAATGTGCAGGAGGCGCTCATCAACCGTAAGCCGTTTCAGTTGAGTTATCGGATTCGCACACTGGATGGAACCGTCAAGTGGGTGTGGGAGCAGGGATGTGGGATCTTTTCAGAAACAGGCGAGATTGTCGGGATTGAAGGGTACGTAGTGGATATTACCCAACAACGCGCATTGGAGGATCAACTGCGAAAAACGGAACGATTGGCCGAGTTGGGCACGTTGGCATCGGGCATGGCCCATGAAATCGGGACGCCGATGAATGTGATATTAGGGAGAGCCGAGTTGTTAATGCGTAAAGCGCCGGATGAGCGTACCAAGCGGGGTTTGGAAACAATTGTGACTCAGGTGGAACGCATTACCAAAATTATGAATCAATTACTAAGCTTTGCCCGGAAACGTCCGGCTGTTCGGCAGCCTGTCAATTTAGAAACCGTGATGATCGATGTTCTGGATGTGCTGCAGGAGAGGTTGGGTAAACAGCATATTCAGGTGAGGAAAACCGTTGGCCCTCACTTGCCAAAGGTATTGGCGGATCCGGATCACATGAATCAGGTATTGTTAAATCTTATTTTGAATGCCTGCCAGGCGATGGCTGATGGAGGCACGCTGAGCTTGGCTCTTCACCCGACCGATGACACGGTGGATCTCACTGTGCAAGATACCGGCAGTGGGATTCCTCAGGAGCAGCTCGCCAAGATTTTCGATCCGTTTTTTTCCACCAAGGCCGTGGGGGAGGGGACCGGCTTGGGGCTCACCGTGGTCCATGGCATTCTCCAGGAGCATCAAGGTGCCATCCGTGTGACGAGTGTGCCAGGCCAAGGGACAACCTTTATCGTTTCCCTGCCCATTTATTCTGAAGAAGTCAGGCCTGAGGCGTAGGTCGACGAGGAATCGAAGATAATTTCTGCTGATTGCGCCAGTTTCCCTTTTCTCCTTGCTCCTGTCTTCTCATTCCTCACGATTCACCCTTCACAATTCCCATCACTTTCGTTCGTGTCCTTCCGGTTCGATGTGGACGACCACGTCCTCCAGCGATTCAAAATGATCAATGAGATGCTCTTCAATTCTGGTCGCGAGAGCATGGGCTTGTTCGACTGAGAGGGTTGGATCAACATGAACCGAGAGATCCATGAAGACATGATGGGTCAATCCGCGTGTTCTGATATCGTGACAATGCCGGACGCCTGGTACCGACATTACGGTTGTTTGGACTTCCTTTGGGTCCAATCGAACCGCGTCTGTGAACGAAGCCAGGACGTCTTTGAGCACGATGAACGCCGTCCAGGCGATCACGCCGGCAATCAAGACCGCAACCAAAGGATCAACGAAGGCATATCCGGCTTTCACAGCCAAGAGCCCTACCAATACTGAAAATGATGTCAGGACATCACTCGCCGTGTGATAGGAGTCCGCTGTGAGAATATCGCTTCTGAGTTCAGTGCCTTTCCGCCGTTCCCATTGAGCCACGAAGATATTGATCCCCATGGTCCCGATCATGATGAAAAAACTGATTCCGGTTACCTGAGGGTGCAGGTCCAAGGTCCATGACTGATAGGCTTTCCACAGGAGATAGAGACAGGTCATGACCAGAAAACCGCCAATGCTTCCGGCTGCCAGGGTTTCAAATTTTTTATGACCATAGGGATGATTGGCATCCGGAGGAGCCGTAGCCAGCCAGAGTCCAAGCAACCCAATCACATTCGAGAGACCATCAAAGGTGGAATGGAGGCCGTCAGCCTGCAGACCTAATGAATACGTCATCACGCCATAGCCCCACTTTGCGGCGGCGACAATTAGATTCAAAATGAGGATCCACCACAGGATCCGGCGAATTTCTCCAAGACGACTCATGTTTGGTGTAACAAAATCAAGAGGAAGTAGGCCTGAGTCTTCATGCGTGTGCGCGGGTTTTTCATTTACCCCGCTGGGCCGAAGAGTGTTCCGACTCCCGCGGTCAGCCCCATTGCCAGTGCACCCCAAAATGTGACGCGTAGGGCGCCCGTCATCACCGACGCACCGCCCGCGTGAGCGGCTAATCCTCCTAACCCCGCGAGAAACACCAGAGAGGTTCCAGTAACCACGGGAATCAAACTGGTTTCCGGGACGATGGTCGCGGTCACAAGAGGTAAGGCGGCTCCCATGGCAAAGCTTCCGGCAGATGCCAGGGCCGCCTGAATTGGACGTGCACTGAGATTTTCGGAAATGCCCAGTTCGTCGCGTGCATGCGCCCCGATGGCGTCGTGGGCCATGAGTTGTGTGGCGACCTGCCTTGCGAGTGCTGGATCGAGACCGCGCCCAACATAGAGAGCGGCGAGTTCCTTGTGTTCACCTGAAGGGTCCGAGAGAAGTTCCGTGTGCTCAAGAGCCAGATCGGCCTCTTCGGTATCTGCCTGTGATTGGACCGACACATACTCTCCGGCTGCCATTGACATGGCTCCCGCGACCAGGCCGGCTACCCCCGCGATCAAGACATCGCTATGAGTGGCATTTGCCGACGAAACTCCGAGTAGGAGGCTGGCTGTCGACACGATCCCGTCGTTGGCGCCTAAGACCGCTGCCCGGAGCCATCCGATGCGTTCAGTTCGGTGACGTTCCCTATGCCTTATTCGCATGTATCGAGTTTCCCATATACCCAGGGACTCACGGCCGAAGGGTTTCTTTGTAAAGGTTTTTCATCGCGGGAAACAAAAAGCTGAAAACCGCTCTTGGGCTCTCTATGCTGGAACTCCAGATGTTACTTCACCAAACGTTTACGGATTGACTGCAATTCTTTCTGGCGCGCTTTGGTCATGGTCGGGTAACTCATATTGAGACTCTTCAATGTTTCGACGATCACATGTGAAATGATAAGCCTGGCGTTCTTTTTGTCATCGGCAGGCACGACATACCAGGGCGCCATCTCTGTGCTTGTGGCACTTAAACAGGCCTCATAGGCCTGCATATACTCTTTCCAGTACTTTCGTTCCTTAATATCGGCCAGGCTGAACTTCCAGTTCTTTTCCGGTTCATCAATGCGTTGAAGGAACCGCTTTCGCTGCTCTTCCTCTGAAAGATGAAGGAAAAATTTTATGATTCGCGTGCCATTGCGGTAGAGATGGCTCTCCAGGTCTGCGATAGAACGATACCGATCTCGCCAAAGAGTCTTTTCATTAAGCAATTCGTCCGGCAGCCCCTGGCTCAACAGAATCTCCGGATGCACTCGCACGATGAGAACCTCCTCGTAATAGGAACGATTGAAGATACCGATGCGTCCGCGTTCAGGCAAAGATTGCGTGGTGCGCCACAGAAAATCGTGGTCCAGTTCCGTTGCGCTGGGGTGCTTGAAGCTGAACACCTGGCAACCTTGTGGATTCACTCCCGACATGACGTGCCGGATCGCGCCGTCCTTGCCTGCGGCGTCCATGGCCTGAAATATCAGCAGCAACGCATAGCGATTGTAGGCATAGTGGAGACGTTGAAGCGAGCTGAGTTCCTCCGTGTGTTCATTGAGTCGCTTCTTGTACTGGGACTTTGAAGTGTAAAGCTCCTTCACCCTGGTTGGCCACTTGGTGAGATTGACCGTTTTGCCTTCGGGCACCCGGAATTCTTTTGTATGTATGTTCATGGTGGTTCTTCCTTCATCGTTCGATGTGTGAGGTATCTGGCTGGCCTTCCCTGGCGGCTGGTGTGTCGGCCAGGGCCTCAAAACCGGAGATGACGTCGAACAGTTCCTCGTCGATGCTCCGCTGGCGCAACTGGTGAAAGCGTCGATTAAGGTCTGCCAGCAATTCGTCGATGTTCTTCTCGGCACGTTGCATGGCGGCCAGGCGGCTGGCGTTTTCGCCGGCCAGCGATTCGGCGCAGGCCCGGAAGAGTGAGATGAAGAGATATTCGTGGATGAGCGATCGCAGCGTGGCGGTTGCACTCCCGATGATTTCCGGTAGATTTCCGGTCGGCCAGGGGAGTGTGGCTAACTCGCTTCGCCAGGTTTCGTCCAACGGGAGTAGTCGTTGGGTGACCGGCGCATACCTCGTTCTTGACGTGGGGCTGTTGTAGAAGAGGTGGAGTTCGGCGGATTCCTCCAGATTCCCATGTGCTTCGCTTTCCAGGAGAATCTGTCCGACAAGCGGTGTGATGGCCTTGACTGAATTGGGGACGGGGAAAAATTCCACCAACTGCAGGCCTGCGTCTGTCAGACGCGCCTGCACACGTTCACCGACCGCCATGACTCTGGGTTGCCCGGGGAGAGCGGCCAATGTCTTGACGGCATAGTCCGCGATCACCTCGTTGAATTGGCCCACCAGTCCCTGATCCGACCCGAACACGACTGCCCCAAGCTGCCTTGCCGGAGTGTGCCTCTTGTGTGCTCCCATCAAGGGCATGGGCGGACCTTCCCGGAAACAGACGCGTAAGCCCAGCTCCACTGTGCGAGCGTAATCGGCCAATGCGTGCACCGATTGTTCATATTGTCCGATATTCGAGGCAGCCAGAGCCTTCATCGTGCGAACGACGGATTGCAGATCCCCGGCTCCGCGGATTTGCCGACGGAGGCTGACCATGGTGTCGCTCATGATTTCTCCTTGAATTCCGGCAGCAACTGAAAGCGCGTGAGGGTTTGGTGTGCGATGCGGATAATGGTTTCACGATCTTCATCCTGTAATTTTGCCGGGCCCTCCAAGCGTTTGCATACCTCAAAGGGAATATCCAGGGCTGCTTTGTGCAGGGCTTGTTCGGCTTTGGCCATGAGATCAAGCGGCACGCGATCAAAAAGATTTTCAGCCACGGCCAGGAGCAGGGTAATTTGGGCCGTGACGGACACCGGGACGAACTCCGGCTGTTTGAGGCAGGCGCGAATTCGCCTCCCGTGTTCAATGGTCCGGCGGGTATCGTCATCCAGTCTGGCCCCGAAGCGGGCGAAGGTTTCCAATTCTTCAAACTGTGCATAAGCCAACTTGAGATCGCCCGCCACGGCGCGATAGGCTGCCCGCTGGGCTTTGCCTCCCACCCGGGAAACGGATTTGCCGACATCGACGGCAGGCAATACCCCCAATTCGAACAGGGAGGGCGAGAGATAGATCTGCCCATCCGTGATGGAAATCAGGTTGGTTGGAATGTAGGCAGAAATGTTTTGTGCTTCGGTTTCGATGATGGGCAATGCTGTCAGGGAGCCGCCACCGAATTCTTGACGCACGTGTGTGGCGCGCTCCAGAAGCCGCGAGTGAATGTAAAAGATATCGCCCGGGAAGGCTTCCCGACCGGGCGGGCGGCGCAAGAGCAGGGACAGCTCCCGATATGCGCGCGCATGATGCGTCAGGTCATCATAGACAATCAGCACATCCCGACCCTGGTCCATGAAATATTCCGCAATGCTGGTTGCGGCATACGGGGCGATATAGGCCAGACCCGGGGGATCATTTCCTTCCGTTACGACGACGACGGTATACTCCATTGCGCCTTGTTCCCGCAGCGTGGCTACCACTTTCGCCACTCCTGACGCGCGTTGGCCGATGGCGCAATAGACGCACAACACATTCTGGTCGCGCTGGTTGAGAATGGTGTCGAGTGCAATCGCGGTCTTGCCCGTTTGACGGTCTCCGAGAATCAACTCCCGCTGACCCCTTCCAATGGGGATGAGGGCATCGATCACTTTGATGCCGGTTTGTAAGGGTACCGTGACGGGTGCGCGATTCATGATGGGCGGTGCCGGTCGTTCGATCGGGAGGCGTTCGCTGGAGATCACCGGCCCCTGATCATCCAGAGGCCGACCCAACGGATTGACGACCCGCCCAATCAATCCGTCGCACACCGGTACGTCCATGACGTGTCCCCTCCGCTCCACCTCATCTCCCGCTTGCAACTGCCAGTCTTCTCCCAGGAGCACGACGCCGATGTCGTCTTCATCGACGTTGAAGGCAATGCCATACACTTCGCCGGGAAACTTCAGTACCTCTTCAAAGCCCACGCCTGGAAGTCCGGACACTCTGGCAATGCCGGTGGAGACATTCATGATCCTGCCGACTTCATGTGCCGTCAGTCCTGGCGCGAAGCGTTCGCGAACCTCGCGCAATTCAGTAAACGTGGTATTCAGGAGACTGTGGAGATCTTCAGGTTCCATGGTGACGGGCTCAGGACTCAGAATGTGCAGTGGCCTTGATTGTCTGTTTTGGACGTGCCTTCAGAAGATCGTCGACGGTTTTTTTTAACGAGGAGAGATACTCTCCGATGCTCCAGGCCACCTTGTGACCGTTTGCCGTGAGCTCGATACCGCTTACCGTGTCCGGGGAGGTCTCAAATTGGACTTGGGGCTCACTGTCGAACACACTCGTGACCGCCCCTTCAATTGCGTGGCGCTGGGCCTCGGGCAGGTGGTACGTGCTGCGCACGATCGCTGAAGAGGTTCCGGTCCTGAAGGCCAGCTTCAGCGCATCTTTCTCGGAAGGATCCAAGTCCTGCAAACGGCGGATGAAGGCATCAGTCATTTGCTCTTCCAGGTTGATCGAAGCGAGGTCCGCTAATGCCTTTCGCGCGATGGCAAAGACTTCATCCCGTGTTCGGCGGGTGAGTTCTTCGCTCAGGTTCTGGTGCTCTCTTCCTAACGCTTCCTGCCACCTGATGCGCAAGGTGTCCGACTCGTTCCGTGCCCGGTCGATCAGTCGCTGACGCTCGGCTGTGGCCTCGTCGATCGCCCTGTCCAACAGGGCAACGCGCGCGCGCTCGAACTCCTCGTTCTTCCGTTTGAATTCGTCCTGTTCCTGACGGGCTTGGGCCTTTTTCGCGTCGGCGTCTGCAAGCTCAGTGGCGATCCGCTTCTCCCTTGCGTCAATGGCATCGAGGATGGGCTTGTACAGAAAACGCTTCAACAACCAGACCAGGATGAGAAAGTTGAGCGCCTGCGCGACAACGGTGAACCAGTCGATGGGCATCGTGTTACTTTCCCGCGGCCTGAGCGAGGACGTGGTTCCAGAAGGGATTGGCAAAAATCAGAATCATCGAAATGACGAAACAGTAAATGGCCGTGGACTCGATCATCGCCAGACCGACAAACAGCGTCCGGGTGATCGTGTTTGAGGCATCGGGCTGCTGAGCCAGGGAGGTCAACGCTGTGGAGACCGCCCGTCCTTCTCCCAGAGCCGGCCCAATGCAGCCGAGACCGGTGGTGATGCCGGCTGTGACAATCGATGCCACGGCGATAAGCGTCATGCTGTCCATAGTGTCTCCTTTGATGTTTGTGACTGAGGTGTCAATGTGCTGACCCGGGTTCAGGTGTCATCTGTCGTGTCCGTGTCGCGGCCGCAATATAGACCGTGGCCAGAATGCTGAAAATATAGGCTTGGACCATGCCGGTAAGCAGACCGAGCAGGCTCATGACGATCGGGAAGATGAAGGGCGTGATGGTCAGCAGAATGCCGACAATCATGGCTCCGCTCATCATGTTCCCGAACAGACGGATGGCCAGAGCCAGTGTGCGCGAGATTTCGCTGATCACGTTAAACGGCAGCATGATGAAGGTCGGTTGCAGGTATGACTTGAAATAACCGCCAAGGCCTTGCTCCCCGATGCCGAAAAGCGGGACAGCGACAAAGACACAGAGGGCAAGGGCCACCGTGGTCGAGAGGGAGCCCGTTGGCGCCTCGTAACCGGGAATGATGGTGCAGAGGTTGGCGGTGGCAACGAACAGAAAGATCGTTCCCAGAAAACTAAGATACTTGTGCGGGTGACTCAGCCCCACCTCTTCGATTTGTTTTTCGATGGCCGTGACGATGATTTCCAGAAGATTCTGCCAGCGGGAACGTTGCAAGCCGGTAGAAAGGTTGCGCGTAATCATTGTTGAGCCGACGGTCAACAAGAGCATCAATCCCCATGTCACCATAATGGTGGCATTCAGTTTGATGAACCCGTAGTGCCAGAAAATAATGTCGTCCGGGCTAAGGCGCATGGCCGGCCTCCCGTGGCAGAGATGGCGGGTCTTCCATTGAGCCGGTTATTCGGGTCACAATCGGACGCGCGATGGTAAATCCCACGAGGCCTGCCAGCAGCCTCTCCCAATGGCCATCCGAGACCACATACAAACCGGCCAGGGTGAGCCCGGTACGCAGCAACAGGCTGCCAAAGAACCAGAGGGCGGGCCGCGTGGATGTCACGCCTTTCCGAACCGTCCACCACAGGCCCCCGAAAAACATGGCTCCAAGCAAAAGGCCCGTTATCAGCGCCGAGGCTACACTGAAGATGTCATTCATCGTGATTCTCCTGTTCCGCTTGAATTTCCTTATCTTCCCTGGTGACCCAATGCCAGGCATTGACACAGCCGATGAACAGGCCGATAAAGAGCAATGTGAGCGTCCATGAATGCGGTCCGGGGTAATGTTTGTCCAGCCAGAGTCCGATGGCCGCGCCGAGCAAGGTCGGAATCGCGACGGACCAGCCCACCAGTCCCATCATGCCCAACCCAAACCAGACGGTTTGCGTTCGGTGGCGTTGTGCTTTGAGTTTGCGTGTCGCTTTTGTGCCAACCTTTCTGGCTAAGATCGTCTCCTCAGGTGAGAGTTTCTCAGACATGACGGAAATCCGCCAATCGGCGCATAAAGCTACTTTCCAACTTGACCATCACCGAGCGGAGGCTTTGCTCCTGTTCGTCCAGAGTCAGAAATTCACGTTCCACCGTCTCACGCAATTTCCGGAGGTCGGTTCCGGCAATCGCGTTGCGCACGGAGACCATCACATCAGGTCCGCTTTTGACCAGTACTCCTTCATCAATGGCAATGTATTGCTCATTTTCTGTGGCGGTCTCATAGGTCAGAATCCCCGGCTCGAGGGCCGCCACGCAGTCCAGCCGTTGCGGCAAAAGGCCAAACGAGCCTTCCCGTGTTTCCGCGACGAGACGTGCCACCGACTTTTGCACGGTGAAAATACGGAACGGCAGAAGAATTTTCAGGGTCATGAGCATCGGCGGCATATTCGAGTACTGGTTTCGGTCTCCCCGGTCATTTCGATGACCGGGGGGACTGTGTAGTGTTTGTGGCGACGGTGTCCGATTCCTGTTCGTCTGGAAATCCGGATTTTCCCGCCTTGGCTTTTTCCTTCGCTTCCTCAACCTCTCCAATCATGTACAGGGCATGTTCAGGATAATCCTTAAATTCGTCCTGCAGGATCCGTTCACAACCGTCCAGGGCATCTTTCCGGCTGACGAGTTTCCCCTTGAGTCCTGAAAATTGTTCCGTGGTAAAAAACGGCTGGGTGAGAAATCGCTCAAGCCGTCTGGCCCGCGCGACCACGTTGCGGTCCTCCGGGGATAATTGCTCCAGGCCAAGCATGGCGATGATATCCTTGAGTTCCGCATATTGTGCGAGCGTCCGCCGGACTTCCTGCGCGATGCGGTAATGCCGTTCCCCAATCGTGCCAGGGGTGGCCATTTTAGAACTGGACTGCAGGGGGTCAATGGCGGGGTAGAGTCCCTCACTGGCTCGTTTGCGCGAAAGCACGATGGATGCCGAAAGATGAGAGAACGTGTGTACCGCCGCCGGATCGGTAAAATCATCCGCGGGAACATAGACCGCTTGAATCGAGGTGATGGCGCCGGTATCGGTGTTAGCGATGCGTTCCTCCAATCGGGCCAGTTCGGTGCCCATTGTGGGCTGATAGCCAAGCCGGGAAGGCATCTGCCCCATCAATCCTGAAACCTCAGAGCCAGCCTGGATGAAACGGAAAATGTTATCGATGAGGAGGAGGACGTCCCGATGCTCGTCGTCACGGAAATACTCCGCCATGGTCAGTGCCGCGTGGCCTACTCGGAACCGGCTGCCCGGTGGTTCGTTCATCTGCCCGAACACCATGACCATATTCGGCAGCACACCGGCTTCCTTCATTTCGCGGTAGAGTTCTTCACCTTCCCGACAGCGTTCGCCTATCCCGCAAAAAATACTGACGCCCCGGTGTTGCCCGATCATGTTGTGAATCATCTCGGTGAGCAAAACGGTCTTTCCCACGCCTGCTCCGCCAAATAGACCGCCTTTGCCTCCGCGCTCAAGCGGCATCAGCACATCAATCACCTTAATGCCGGTCTCGAAGATCTCAGATTGGGTGGAGCGTCGCGCTAAGGCCGGCGGGGCTTGATGGACGGTGCGAAAATGGATCTCTGATGGTGCAAGCTTGCGGTCGATGACGTTGCCGAACACGTCGAACATGCGGGAGAGAATGCCCTTGCCGACCGGTGCCATGAGCGGCCCCCCGGTGTCTTCCACGGCCATGCCACGCGCGAGGCCTTGCGTGGGCGTGAGCGCAATACCGCGCACCCGATGGGTGTCGAGTTGAGCCAACACCTCGATGGCGATTCGGCCTTCCCGGCCCGCGCGCAATAACGAATAGATGGGTGGTAAATGGTGATCGAACCGGACATCCACGACACTGCCACGCACTGAGACGACTGTACCGGAGTTGGGGGGACTGGTCTTCATGTTCACCTCATGCCTCTTTGGATGTCCGGTAGCCCGGAGTCAGGGCGTCGGTTGAGCGGTCTTGTGTCGGTGATCAACCCGGGTTTCCTTTCTCTTGCAGAGGATGCCGGGCGGTGACATACGGCCTTTTATTCAACCTCTGCTCGCATGCATGAGTCAACGTCTCCGCTGATAGCCAAGTGAAAAGGATCCGGTTATCTACCAAATCCGCAGACAATGTTCAGTCATTGTACGATTGAAGAGAGCCTGGATCCACCATGCTCCCTACAATCATCCGGTTTCAGATTTCACCAAGCCGAATAGGGGCACCCCGATCATCCATTTCTGTTTGTCACGTCACCATCCTATGGTTTTTCTCCCCTTCGCCGGCTTTTATGAGGGCTTTTCGGGTCATGACCGGTCCGATAAATTCGAAGATGATCGTGGAGCCGATTGCAATCGGAAGAATCACTTCCTTGAGGTCGGGCAGGTGTTGACTGGCTAATAATGCCATGCCCAACGCGACTCCGGCTTGCGGCCAGAGTGCCATGCCCATCCATTGTCGAATGAGGGGAGATGCCCCGCTGACGAGTCCCCCCCCCCAGGACCCGATCACCCGGCCTGTGAGTCGCAGTATGATGTAGGCAACGCCCAGCAGGCTTGTTGCTTGTAAGGCATGCAGGTCCAATGAGGCCCCGGCCAGGATAAAAAAGAGGATCATGAACGGCCACTCAATTCCTTCAATGGCGGTAAAGGGCCGTCGGTGGTGAACGGATAAATTGGCCACGGTAGCTCCTAAGACCATACCCGCTAGAATAAAAGAAACATGCAAGAAAACGGCAAGGCCTCCACACAGCAGGACGAGCCCTAACGCCTCGGCTTGAGTGGGCTCCCCTTGCTTGATGCGTCCGGTTAAATAGGCCATGGGAATCCCCAGCACTAGTCCCAGCAGCATGGCTCCGGCGATTTCCCATACTCCCAGCAGGAGCATGTCCCACCCGGTTCCCTGTCCGGAAAACGTTTGAGCAATAGCCAGGAGAACGCTAAAGATCAGGAGGCCCCAGACGTCGTCAATGGCCACGACACTTTCCAATGTCTTGGCAAATTCCCCTTTCGCCCGAATCTCCCGGATGACATCTATGGTGGCAGCAGGATCGGTCGCCAGGGCAATACCCGCCAGGATGAGTGCAATTTCTATCTGGACGCCAAAGGCCAGAAGTCCAATGAAGACGGTCGTGGCGGTTGCGAGGACTGCTCCAATCGAGATCCACAAAACGACGGTTCCCCTTTTTTGTAGAGACGAACCGGTCATATGATGTCCAAGAAGGAACCCCACCATGGTTAAGGCGATGTTAGTCACGAGAGAAAACCAGTCTTCCCGGAAGTCCGGCAAGAGATCGAGTCCGGATGGACCGATGGCAAACCCGGCAAGCAGTAACAAGGTGACTCTTGGGATAAACGTTCGGCGTCCCAACAGATCGGTGAGCAGCCCTAACAGGAATAAGGCGCCAAGCGTAATCAGTATTTTAGGGATGTCGTCCATCAGCTTTTCTCAAGAAACGCTCAAAGTGGTTGGTGTCGGCGTTGATAAGGAACCGACCTAAAGAAGAACCGGTTACTTCCAATCCAAGAATGATTCCTTTCTGCCTGAATGACCGGGGCCATCACATTAATGTCTTGGGTAAGAAATTCGAATGCGTCCGACCACCTGATGTGATGAGTGACGGGGTTAAGACCACTCCGCTGAAAACGACAGACCCTGCCAGGCATGAGTGTGGAAAAGGGATAAGCACTGCTCTCGAAAACGTTAACTGGGGAAGTGGGGATGGAGGGAAACGTGAGGAGGGAGGTTGACTGACGTCCATAAGGCATAAATGAGGAAAGGGAGAGGAGACAGGAGGAACCCCTAGGGCTGGAACCGCTGTCCCGGGCAACAGGAAGCCCTTGGTGTCTGAAGGGGATTGAGGGTGTCGTCGGCAATTATTTTCTTTTTCTTGAAACGGACGAGGGTTTGGTGCGCTTCTTTTTCGGTTCCGTTTTGACCGGTTTGGATACCGCATCAACATCGGTGAAGGGCTGTCGTTGATGATAAGGATGCGGGACGCAAAGCACTGGACATGTCACGGTGCGAACCACTTTTTCGGCCGTACTGCCAAAAAAAATCCTGGTAATATCGCCCGTTTGGCCCCCATAACTGCCCATGACCACAAGGTCGACCTGTTCTGTTCGTGTCATACGGGCAATTTCTATAAAAGGGTTCCCTTCGCTGAGTACACGCGTAATTTTTAGCCCTTTGGTTTCAGGCAACGTCAACAGGCCCCGCGCCAGAAGACGAGCCTGGTGATGTAATCGTTTTTTTTGGACTTTCTCCTCTGAGGGCAGCGCGAGCCCGAGAGCGTTCAGGGCATCAAGGGACTTGGTGTCGATGACATGAAGAAGTATGACCTCTGAATGAAAACTTCGTGCCAGACGAAGACCAACTAGAAACGCCTCTCGTGAGGATGGAGCAAAATCGACGGGTATCAGAATTTTTTGAAACAAACCGTCACCCATGTTGTTGACCTCATGATGTGGTTGTCATAGCGTAGATATTTACGATAATGCATGAGAACTCAGCAAAGAAAATGCCAGACCATGTTCTTTTCCTGAGAGGAGGGTTTGAGCGAGAGTTAGACGTGACAAAACGTTGGCTCCTGGTCAACTAATTTTATTCGTCTCCTGAAAAAAGCGGAAAAAAGCTACACCATACTGAAGGAAAATAGTCCCAAAAAAGGGCATGTGGAAATAGCGTGAAAGGTTATGACGTTTTCTTTTCATGTAAATTTCAAACTTCCGGCCAGAAAAATATTGGTCAAATACTTTTCCGCTTGGCAGGATTCCTGCGAGTGGAAGAGTGTGTCGTCATGAAGAATGGACTTGTGTGAAGTGTTCTGTGTGAATGAGATTGAGGAGATGAGCCAATGAAAATCCTGTGTGCGGTTGATGAATCGGAGTTTTCTCTCTGGGCCCTGGAATGTATAGGCAAGCTGTTTCGACATTCGGTAAGCGAGTTGGTGTTGTTGCATGCGGTTGATCCACGGATCTTGAAAGGTGGTGGGGGGAAGCGACCGAAAAAGCATGAGTCAGGAACCAAAGATATTTCTCAAAAACTGGAGGCAGCGGGTCAGAAGGTCTTGACGGGTTGTGCGCACCGAATCGATTTGGCATTAAGCCAGGCCACGACAAAGCCCTTCGCGGCGATTAAGACGGCCTTGGTGAAAGGGCATGTGGCTGATTCAATTATCAGCTATTCCGAGCGGAGCCGGCCTGACTTGGTGGTTGTGGGATCACGCGGAATGAACGATCTCCCGGGATATCTGCTTGGAAGTATTTCCAGGACGATTCTGACTCATGGTCCCTGCTCCGTCCTGACGGTCAAGAGTCCGCTCGACGTGCCGGCTTCCGTCCTACTTGCCTTGGATGGGTCCAAGGCATCCAAGTTTGCGGCAAACAAGGTGAAAGAATGGTTGTCTCCCGAAGAGGTGACCCTTCACCTGGTGTCGGTTGTGCCCGATATCTTGACGGATGCGTCCAAGAAGATATTCCCGAAATCACGGCTGAAGACCCTGGTGGCACCTCTTCGGCAGCATGCTCAGGAATGCCTTGAGCAATATCGAGAATTGTTTCTTAAGGAAGGGTTCCAAGTGGTGGGAGAACGTCTTCAGGGGAATCCACGGGAGAAAATTGTTGAGTCGGTTCCAGCCTGTCACTCCAAATTGGTGGTCATGGGATCCAAGGGGCTTACGGGTGTGGAACGATTTACCATGGGAAGTGTCTCGGAATGGGTGAGCGCGTATGCGCCTTCGTCCGTGCTGGTCGTCCGGCATTAACCTCAATCGCATGAATGCCGAATGTTTTGCCGGCTTTCATCGATGACCATCTGATGAAGCTCGGACTTGACACGACATAAAGAACACAAAGGAGGGATATTGTTGAACACAGGAAAGACAGGTCATTCGCATGTGAGGTCGGTGAAACCAGGAGGGTCGTGGGTCGTAGGGCTGATGGGATTCATATTCATCGGATGGCTGATGGCCACCGGAGCCTATGGGGAGCATCTGGATGTGTCCGGTGGCCTCACCGGCACCTCCCCGGATTGTCATGGGGCATTCCTCGGAAAACAGGTTCCGGAAGAGACGCTGGTCCGGATGTTTGCCGCACATGCCCTATGGCTCGCCGATCATCAAGACCCGAAAGGGATGCAGGCCGATTTATGCGGGGCCGATCTGGCCGGGGTTGATTTTCGGGAAAAGGATTTGAGCGGGGCCAACTTTCAAGGGGCCGACCTGACGCGTGCCGTGTTCACCACGGCCAAGTTAGTCCATGTAAACATTCAAAAAGCTAACCTCACCGAAGCCTCTTTCTACTCGGTTGATATGCGCGGAGCCAATGTCTCAGGTGCCAGGGCCCGGTTGGCGGATTTTCGAAAAGCCGATTTGACCCAGGCCAATTTCACGGGGGCCGATTTGCGAGAAGCGAATCTCGCAGAGTCTCGTTTCCGCCTGGGTGTTTTACGAGGCGCTGATTTGGAGGAGGCCAATCTGGTCAGGGCGGATTTCGAAATGGCCAATTTGGCGGAGGCGTCTCTTATTCGAGCCGATGGTCGAGAAGCCAATTTTCACCGAGCCTTACTCGCCAATGTCAAACTTTTGGATGCGGATTTAAACCGAAGCAACTTGCAAGAAGCCGATCTTCGCTCGGCCGATTTGTCCGGGGCGGATTTGGGATTAGCCAATCTGAATGAGGCTGTGCTGACGCAGGCCAATCTCCGTGAAGCGAATTTGGACAGGGCCGTTCTGTTTCAGGCCAATCTCGAAGGAGCCAATTGCGCCGGGGCAAGTTTTCAGAATGCCGACTTGCTTGAGGCGAATTTAGCGAATAGCAATCTTTTGCGGGCGACATTGGATGAAGCCTATCTCGCGAAGGCGAATTTGCAGGGGGCAAATCTGGAAGGCGCCGATGTCTCCTGGGCGAATCTGGTTGAAGCGGATCTTTCGCAGAGCAATCTGGAATTTGCCGTGCTGTTCCGTACCAATCTGCAAGAGGCCAAACTGGATGGGGCGAGGTTTTACGGGGCCGATCTTCGGGGAGCGAATCTCGAAAAAGCCTCTTTGCAGGGCACGCGTTTGGAGGGTGTGGCCATTCGGTATGCCCAAGGTTTAAACCAGGCACAACTGAATCAGTCTTGTGTCGATGCACGAACCCGGTTGCCGGAAGGATTGCTGGGACCGTCTCCATGCCTGCGCTGAGCACGAAAATTTGGACCTCGCAAAACGGTGAAGGGGGTTCAACAAATAGGCTCAATGTCTCATTCACAGGTTTAGAGTGTGAACCCATGGAACCAGACACGGAGTGTCGGAATGTTCACCGTATTTGACCCAGGAGGCATGCGGGTCCCCTATGTGCCGGGTTCGTTCCGGCAGAGAAATGTCGAGAAAATCTCGAAGGCCCCTGCCGCCGGCCAGGGGAAGGTCGGGCAGGAAAATCCTCCTTCGGTTTCTCAGAAGAATGCCGGGCCATCTTCCCTGCAGGCCCGCTTGTATGAACAGGTTGAATCGTTCACGCAATCTTCTCGAGCAAAGATTTTTGCCAGGGACATCATGTCTTCCCCTGTCGTCACGCTTCCTGTGACGTCCTCACTTGCCCAAGCCTGGGATGTGGTTCTTTCCAGGCGATTTCGACACATCCCTATTCTCGACGCAAAGGACATCGTGGTCGGGATATTGTCCGATCGGGATCTGTTACGGGGAACCATGGAGTCGGTTCTTTCAGGGACCACGGGGCCTAAGAAACAAGCCGGAGGTTCTATCCACAGTCTGATCAGTCGCCCTGTCCTGGTCGCGTCCCCGGAAGCCGAGCTTCGCGCACTTGCGAGGGTGTTGTTGGAGGAACGCATTGGCGCATTGCCGATTGTGTCTGAAGCCGCGGGCTTAGTGGGCATGATTACCAGAAGTGATATTCTGCGTGCCCTGGTCGCCCATCCTGACTTTGACCACTGGGTATAAACGAAAGAGATTCTCGGCCCACTGATGAGGAAGCAGACAATCCTCTCTTATCCTTTTGCCGAGTTAAAGGAGGAAACGCATGCTTAACCAAGGAGAGAAACTGTTAATCGTCCATCGCCGACTATTTGAAAAAGATACGCCCCGGTTTTTTGTGGGCGAGGTGCTGATCTATGAAGCCGGGATCGTCAAGGTGAAAGGGTATACGTTTGTAAAAGATATGTTTAGCGGAAACATGCAAAAGAAGTCCGATCTTCGCACAAAGGTCATGTCGATTGTCTCAGGGACCCTCATTGTGTATCAATTGCCGGTGACGGCTCTCTTGGATTCGATGAGATTTAGTCTGGATCAGGATGGAGGGTTGGTGCTCACGGATGAGGGAGGATTTTTGATGGATGTGTCGGAATCCCTCTATAAACACGAAACGCATCAATAACAACACGTCCTTGGTTTTTCCTCCGTCAAGGCTCGCCTCCTTCCTTCTTTTTTTGTCTAAGCGTTGGGTCCCTTATGGCTAGCCCATGGTCTATGCAAGGGAGTGTTGAATAATAAAGATTTTTAAAGATAAATTTGCCTAGGATTAGATTACTCATCAAAGGCTCCGGGTCGGTTCAAAAAAGCATGCCCTGAGTCTTCCCGAAGGGTCCGTCCAGTCCTGTCCTGAGGCCTCTCGAAGGAAAGGCCGCAGCCGTTTTTACCCACGGAGCGTACGTTTAGTACGTGAGCACGGAATAATGGCGAGAACGCCGCTGGCGGCTTTTTTCAACAGACCCATGCTAGGATTTGCATGGGTGCGATTCTCTGCCCTTTAGGGAAAGAATGGCCAATACGAAAAGAGTCAGCGGGAAGAAAGCGTCGTGAATGTTCAGGAGGGATTGGCGACCCCGTCAAAGGTGCTACGGAATTGGTCGGGGGTCATGTTTAAAATTTCGGCATACTGTGTAACGGTTTCCATATTTGTTAAATCTTCCGGTTCTAAACGGGCCATATAGGCACGGGCAATCTTATAGGATTCCGAATCCACGTCGACCATGCGTACGCGGGTGCGGCCGGTGGCGGAGTCCACGATGTCTGTAAACGGCAGGGGGGTAAAGCGTCCGTTCACGATGGACACCATGGCGCCATTTCCTCCATCCAGAAGAAATTGGGCAGCGCAATACCCCAAGTCCCGTGTGTATTCCATGTCGAACGGAATCGGGTCGGCGCAACGAAGCTCATAGCCGATGTTTTTGGACACGATGGTGATCTTGATGTCAGAGTGTTTCAGCTTTTGAGTGACGGTTTCCTTCAAGACCTTTCCGATATCCAGTTCAGCCAGTCGGATATTGCCATGTTCATCTCGTTCAACTCCGCCTAAGAGGGCGAGGTCGTCCTGATCCAAAAACTCCGACAGTCCTTCAGCCAACACCGCCACGCCGTCCGAGCGGCCCTGGGCCAGACGTTTGGTCATGGCTCCCACCAGAATGTTGGTTAAGTGGCCAAGCTTGAGCGTGGACCCCTTGAATTCCTCAGGAATCAGGGTGAGGGTCGCTCCTGCTGCTTTACCGATGCCTAAGGCCAGGTGTCCGGCCTTACGTCCCATGGTGACCACGAAATACCAACGGGATGTGGTATGGGCGTCAATCATGAGATTTTTGACCAGTTCGACTCCCATGTGCCGGGCCGTTTGAAACCCGAAGGTCGGCATGCCATGGGGAAGGCACAAATCGTTATCAATGGTTTTTGGCACGTGAACAACGTGTAATCGTCCACTGGCCAGTTCTGCCAGTTTTAATGCGGAAAAGGCCGTATCATCCCCGCCAATGGTTATAAGGCCGGTTACATCCAATTTTTGCAGGGAGGTCAACGTGGTTGATAAGTCTTGAGGTCGTTTGGTCGGATTGGCTCGAGATGTGCCCAATAACGAGCCACCACGAAAGTGCAAGTGGCTGACCGTTTCGCGGGTGAGAGGTTTTGTGTGGGAAAGGTCGCTCCTCATCAACCATTGGAATCCATCTTCAATCCCAAGTACCTCTACCCCACAGAGACGACTTCGAATCGTGGCGGCCTCAATGACACTATTAATGCCGGGAGCAGGTCCGCCCCCGACTAGAATGGCGAATTTAGGAATTGGGGAATCCATGGTGTCGGTTCTCGCGCTAAAGATTATAGGAGACTTATCATAGGGAGAGGCCGTTAGGGTAATCAAGCCGGAGCGTGTGAAGGTGGTTCACGAATCAAGAGCACGGAACAGGGGGAGTGGTGAATAGTCGCATGAGACACACTCCCGTGTGCCAGTCGTTGAACCGGGGAACGACCGGGAGTACCCATGAGGACTATTTGGGGTTGAAGACGGGAGATCTGTCGTTGAATGACTGAGGAAGGAGCCCCTGGTTCGACGATACTCTCTACGGAATACCCCAGGCTTGAGATTTTGTCCGAGACGTCTTTCGTTAAACGGGCTCCTCCATTCTGGAGCTCCTTTTTCCAGGAGTCAGGTAGGAGTGCGCGGACCGGGAGAAGGGGCTGGGCAAAGGGGATGACCTGCAGCACGGAGACATGAGGAGTGCCTCCAAAAGGCTTCTGGGATAAAAACTCAATGGCCCATTCGGCATCAAGAGGATGTTCGATGAGAAGAAGAATGTTATTGAACGGGACAACAGGAGCCTTGACGAGAAATACGTGGCACAAGGCGTGGGTTGCGATCCGGTGCGAGACGCTTCCGATCAGGTGTTCTTTAATGGTTCCCAGCCCGCGCGACCCCATGATGATGAGGTCCACCGATTCGTGCTCCGCCATCGAGAGAATGACCGAAGCGGGAATCCCAATTTCAAGGTGTTGAGAGACCTTCCCGCATTCCGGTGGCAAAAGGGAAGCGGCCTTTTCGAGGACTCGAGCGCCTTCTTCCCGCAACACCTTTTCTGCGGCCCCGGAAAAATCATGACCGACACTCATTCCTGTACCTGGATAGGCGAGTTGGGGTATGGAAATGGTGTGGAGCAGCAGTACGCGTTCTGGAAGAGATAAAGCCTGTACGCTTCGAACAGCCTCCTCCGCCTGTGACGAATCATCCACAGGAATCAAAATCGTTTTGGATTTCACTGGCGCGGTTGGAGTTTTCATGTGCCCTTGGTTTTATTGGGACCTCACCAGTCTGCTGGATGAGGCTCCATGTCATCTGGTAGAAGCATCTGTAGTCGTATCCTGGCATGGTTTAGGTGACGGTTTCATGCCGGGGAGTTGGATCATCAAGTTGAAACTCGGCTTCTTTAGGATCTGTGGGATGAGGGATCCGCCTGTTCATGAACTGTTTGATTAGAGTGTGAAAGCGGATGCTCAGATTTTTTGAGTGGGCATGTATTAATTCCCAACGCTTGCCACGCCGGACAGTATCCTATAATGCCGGTCAACAAGGCGATAAGGCCGACAATCATGAGAATGAGATCCCCCCACCCCGGTAGGAAAGAAAATCCTGATAAGGCAAGCAGGAGAAACCCAACCCCGACGCGAATTACTCGTTCATGGTGTCCGATGTTACGATACTTTTTCATATCACACCTCTTCAGATGGGGAAAGCCAATTTAGTACGTCACTTAGTCTAAGTCTCCA
Source organism: Nitrospira sp. T9 (assembly GCF_052156535.1). Taxonomy (NCBI): domain Bacteria; kingdom Pseudomonadati; phylum Nitrospirota; class Nitrospiria; order Nitrospirales; family Nitrospiraceae; genus Nitrospira; species Nitrospira sp. T9. The sequence goes on along the minus strand of NZ_JBQKUP010000035.1, from coordinate 227,239 downwards.
CTGGCGACCCGCACTGCGCCCAGTACCTGATTGGCGTTGAAAGGACGTCCGATAATTTGAATGGCACCCAGTTGACTGGCTTCTGGAGCGAGGCTTTGATTCGATTGCCCTCCCAATACCACTACCTTTCCTGAGAATCCCTTTTCGCGGAGTTGACGTAGAATCTCCAGACCGCTCGGCTGGGTCAAATATAAATCCACCACGACCAGAGAAGGGTTATGGCATAATACGGATTCAATGATATTTTCCCCCTCATCCAGCAAAAGAAAAGGGTCGCCTTTTTCGGTTAAGGTCTGCTGTAAGTTTTTTCGCAAGATGGGGTCGATGGTGGCAATGAGTAACATACAAGAGATATCCGTTATGGAAATATTGTACAATCTGAAAACTTCAAAACCTGTGCCAAAATGCCAGAAAAAGATGGCTTTGATTTGTTAGGAAAGAAAATCTTTCAACATGAAAAAGTGGCGCAAAAATCCTCATTTCAGCTTTGGGGAGGTGTTGCGCTTGGCCTCAGTTTCACGAGGTTAAGGGGCTGAATTTTATGGGTATTTCATTTTAAAAATGTGTAATGTTCATTTCATTCCATTGACGACAACAACGAAAATCATGCTGGGGTAGGGAAGTAGGTTGGTCTGATGGGCTGTCATCGTCAAACGTGTCGTCGTATTATTCAAAAGGAGTCGTAAGTTAATGAGGGCGTTATTAGTGTTCGTTTGCTTCTTGGGATGTTCGGGAACCGGATGGGCCAAAGACATTGAATTGGTCGCCCTGGGGGTGAGAGGTGGCATGAACTTTAAAGATGCCGGTTTACAGCCTGGCGAAAAGGAAGATTTTGAACAATTTGACGTCTTTGGCATCATGGGGCTTCCCTGGAGGTGGGAAGGTACGTCCGGGTGGGAGGTGCGTTCTCAAGTTTGGGGTACTGCTGGTGCGTTAAGGGGAGCCGGGGACCTTGGTTTTATCACCACGCTCACACCTGGTTTAGCTTTAAAAATTCCAAGTTGGTGGTTGATTATTGATGGCGGAGTCGGAGGAGCGCTCATCAGCAAGTGGAAGTTTGGCCGCCAAGATATCGGTGGTCCGTTTCAATTCATTGCACACGTTGGCGTGGGTGTTCAGCTTCCCAAAAACATGGTTGTGGGCTGGCGATTCCATCACATGTCTGATGCGACAATTTATGGAAAGAGTCGTGGCGTAGACTTGCACATGCTTGAACTGAGTTACGCTTTCTGAAAATGTTCATGGTCTTCGCATATGGCTCTTTTAGCGAGCATTGGTGAAGAGAACGACGTCTGGCCCCTTTCCATATTCATGACGTCCTCCCTGTCTTGACGTTTTCTAGAGATGGAAGAATAGTGGTCGGCAAGGCACTGCCTTCTTGGGACCGAAACAGCCTTCAATGTGACCGACTTTCGAGGAGGCTGTGGCCTGCTCGATGCTTGAAAAATTAACTCCCCCGGCTGCTAGCCTCCATAGACATTAATCAAATGGTTATCAATCAGGTGATTCAATAAGTCTGTGCGGGAGATCATGCCCAGAAGCTTGCCATCACGAACGACGGGAATCCGGATAATCTGATGCTTGATCATGTGTTTAACGATTTCCTCTGCTGTTGCGGTTTCTTCAACCGTCACCGGGTTTATGGTCATGACGTCTTCGGCCTTTAGCCCGTGCAAATCCTTCCCAGCGACCAGGGCTTTCAATACATCAAATTCGGTGACCATCCCCACCAGTTGATTGCCCGGTTCAATGACCGGTACTCCGCTAAACGTGCCGGAATGGATGAGGATCGAGAGATCACGAGCACTATACTGACGGGTGACCGCCACCATACGAGTTTGCATAAGATCACGGGCCTTAATGTGAAGATTCGGTGTAGCCATGAAACCTCCTAATAGATGAATAGAAATTCCTTATGGGGCGATCCCTTATAGGACCATATGGACGTGTATATTAAATCTCGCACAGTGGTTCTAGCAAAAGATCGGGCTGTTCGATTTCCGGGTTCTCCTCGCTATTCTCTATGACCACATATTTTCTCTGCAATTTTTAAATGGATCGGACGCGAACGATGACTATACAAAATGGCGAGACCTGAGGTCTCATGCCCAGAAGTTTTTCTACCATGATAAAAGGATAGGTAGAAATTCAGGGGAAGGGCCGGTAAACAAAGCAGGGCTCATCCGGCACGGTCTAAGTCTGTAAGGGCATTCAGTAGGCCGGTAACCATGATTCCTGACTGATTTATTGGAAAGCCGACTTTGGTGTTTTGAAGGTTTAACGGGATCTGGCAGAGGAGAAATGGTTTGCCTGAAAACCCGCACTCCTTGAGAAAAGTGAGACTAAATTTTCAAAAAAGATGTCCATGTGAGTGGATACCCCATTTTATAGGGATGTCGCCCTCCTAAGCCGAGGAATATACATGTCTGGTATCATTCAGCCATTCGAACCAGGAACTTTGCAAGCCAAGGTGCAAGCTAGAACCGCCCACGCCATGTGCCGAGGCGCGATTCATACGATTCCCACCCGTTTCGAGTTAGTGGAACATGCCGGGGTTAATTTTCTCATACGAATTGTCTCCAATCTGGCCAGGAAGGTGCAGGCAAACAGTGATCAACGGTATCCTTCCAAGGCTGCCAACATGGATCAGGACCCCTTTCTGCCTTACGATCAGGATCTGTTTGTGGCGGACATTTCCGATACCCATGTGTGTTTATTGAATAAATTTAATGTTCTGGATCATCACATCCTCATGGTGACGCGATCGTTTCAGGAACAGGAATCCTTCCTTACGCTGAGTGATATCCAAGCCGTGTTATTGTGTTTGACCGAATTCGAAGGATTGGCCTTTTATAACGCGGGGGAAGCCGCTGGCGCGAGTCAACGACATAAGCATTTGCAAATGGTCCCTCTTCCCTTGACGGCTGAAGTGTCTCATCTTCCCATTGAACCTCTTTTGGAAACAGCCAGATTCGGGGGGCGGATTGGGAGGGCTCTGGGGCTCCATTTTTCCCATGTTTTGGTCCGGATGAATCCGGAATGGATTGCTTCTCCTTTGAAAGGGGCACAAGAGTTGCTCAGGCAATATCTGCATATGTTGCAGACTCTCGGCCTGGCGGATGGTGGAACGGGAGAGGAAACCAGGAGCCCCCGTCCTTACAATTTACTGATCACACGACAGTGGATGTTATTGGTTCCACGGTCTACCGAGTGTTTTGAGAGCATTTCCGTAAATGCCCTGGGGTTTGCCGGAGGCTTTTTGGTGAAAAATCAGGCGCAGTTTGATCGATTGAAAACGTGTGGACCAATGACCACACTTCGTCATGTGGCCTTGTGTTAGGGGAATTTTTCCATGTTTCCCTCCTGCACTTCCATGAGTATACTGAAAGCCGAGTTTGTGGTGATGTGAGTGTCTGTTGTTTCTAATACTCAAATCGAGAGGAAAGAAAACACTATGGATCTTCAAATTGACAGTCGAAATGTGACAATGACCCCACGGTGGAAAACGGAGATTGAAAGTCGGATGGCCGATCTCCAGGCCGGCCATGAGGACCTGATCCACGGGCGGGTGACGCTCACAAAAAACGCCCATCATAAAAAATCTCAAAATGTGGCCGAAGCCCTGGTGGTTGTCACGATGCCTGGCCGTCATACTCTGACGGCGAGAAAAGAGGAAAAGACGTTCGAAGAGGCTATCCGTGCGGCGTTCTTTGCCATGGCCATCGAGGTGAAGAAGTTTCGGGAAAAACGGGCCTCCAAAGAAATACGGGTCCCCCCTATTCCGTTACGCGGAGTGATCTCTAAATTGTTTCCCAAGGAAGGATATGGTTTTCTTCTCCAGGACGGAGGAGGCGAGGTCTACTTTCACAAAAATGCGGTACACGGAATGAAATTCGAGGAGCTTGAGGATGGGGTGGAGGTTTCCTTCAACGTGGAAGATGGGGAGAAGGGGCCACAGGCAACCACGGTTAATCCGCTTCCCAGTGTCCCGGGAGCCGTCGATAAAGCGGCCTTTTCCTAAAGCGGCTTGACCAAGAAAGACAGTGATTTCAGAAGAATTTTTCCCCTTTTGAGGGAAATCCTGGTGTTTGGCAGTGGCAGGAAATTTCTCCTCCTTGGAAATGGATGTGTGGATTTTTGGGCATTGAATCAGAATCGGTAAATGATATTCACGCACGTATAGTGTGATCGTGTTGGGCTCCCCGCCAATTCCGCAGAGGGATATTTGGCAAAAAATACGATCCGGCTTGGAGGGCTTGGGCGACTGAAAGTCCGACATCCGCTGTTCAGGCGATCACATGCAACCGGACTTCTTTCACCGAGTGCTGGTTCCCGATCTGTCCAACGCGGCTAGGAGTCTGTCGGACTTAGGGGATCGAAAGCGAAAAAGCGGCTGAGCGAGGCCAGATTTTGACGGTTTCGCTGGCCCATAGTAGGACTATGGGCCAAGAAAGCGGTGAAATATGGACCGCTGAGACACTTTTGCAGCCGATTCTTCCTAAGTCCGACAGGCTCCTAGGCCGTTTCAGAACCAACTTCTTCAATAGAAGAGTCTTTCACATGAGGTGCCCGATTGAGGGTTCTCACCGTCCGACGACAGAGGACCTATCTGCTTCCGGGTCGAGAGCAGCCATCAGGTAGCCGGATCACACCAAAGCCCGACGCCGTGTGGTGCCGTCAGGCTTTGGTGTTTATCTGCCGGGCGGCCTTAAGGCGTACGCTTTTGTAATATCGGGCTTCGAGGACTTTGTAAAATCGGGCTTAGGGGCTCCTGTCTATTCACGGTCGGATTTTGTGTTTCCGGTCTTTCAATATTCGTGGAACATCCCGGTGAGATCTGTCCAATAACACAATCTCGTGAGGGATTTACCGTCTGAGTGTCAATCCTTCGTTCGAGCAAATCATTGGGGTTTAGGAAAAATATCATTAAGAAGTGATCCAGTGAGGCCGCCTCACCGGAAGTCACACCTCCGGCTCCGGGACCCAGCACATACCCTTTGACCAATAACTTTTGCACAGCTGCTGCACAATCTAATCCTCTATTGATTTCCACATCGGCGGTCGATGAAATATTATCAACCACAAAAGTATTTGTTGCACTCTCGACGCAATCCAAAAGAACAACATTCCGATCGAAAAATGGGATCTTCTGGGCCTCAGATACTCCCCCGGTTAGATAAACTATCGTCAGACCTCCAAGTAACAGTGCTATTCGAAAAATGTTTTTGTCTGGTGAAATGTGCCTCATTTGGGTCCTCCGTCTGTGTAATTTTAAGAGCTATGCCGAGACCATTCCTTAACCTTTTTCACTTCCTTCCTGTGATTGGGGATTGTTCTTTTTCGTCGTTCAGCCCTCGTTCCGGCTAGTGGATGTGTTGCGAAATCAACATCCGTTTCATACGTGGATAACGTTTGAATAAAATCGGAGCCCCTCCTTTGATGAAGTTGAACAAAAAAATGGCCCTTGAGGCTTTTATCATCCTCAAAGGCCCTCCATTGCCTTAGCCCAATGTGCTCAACCACCTATCAACTGATCCTATGATAGGCGAGGTGAATTTTTTACCACAATTTGAATGAGAATGTCTCACCCCTTGTGGGAGTGGTGAATAATAATATCTAAGGGCAAATTGACCCACAGGCACATTGCATATTAGAGGCCTCGGGGCTTTTCAAGAAAGTTTGTCCAGTCCTGCCCTGAGTCATGCCGAAGGGAAGGCCGCAGTCATTTTTTCGCGCAGAGCGTACTTCTAGTACGTGAGCACGGAAAAATGGCGAGAACGCCGCTGGCGGCTTTTTTCAACAGCCCCCTTGTGGGCTGCGGGGTGTTGGACTCGACAGCCTCAGTGGCAGGCCACAGAGAAATCTGACCTGAGTCTGAAATGCCGGCCTGAAATTCCCCGGGGTATCCGGATCGGTCGTGTTAATGACAAAAGTTGAGAAAAACTCTCAGGTTGCTTGGGAGAAGAATGCGCAGAAGGTCAGGAGAGCAATCATTTAACAGATGTCTCCGGTTTGCTGAGGGGGGAGTTTCAGGGTATCGGGTTCCTTCCAGATCAAGCTTTAACGAAAGAAATTTCAAGATGTCTTTTAAGGCCACAATGCCGACGAGACGATGGTCAGCCAGGACGATGAGCGGGCTGTTTCCGGTCCGGTTCACGGTATCGGGAGCAATGGTGCTGTGATCATTCAACGGAATGAGAGGGTCATTTCGCCTGCGCACATGTCACCAGGATGTCGAGATCGCCAATTGTGTCTTTTCTCCGGCGATAGCTGCCGGCAATAATGGCGTCTTTTACTCCCTTCGCGCGTTTCAGATAGTCGAGGATCGGCTCCGCCAACTCTTCGGCCGTACTGATTTTTATCCGCTGCTCCGTGCCTGAGCGTTTGTCGGTCTCTGCGAGAATTTTTCCCTCGGTTTTTGGCCCAAATCCGTGAAGCTCCCGGATTTTTCCGGATTGGGCGGCCTTGGCCAGTCCCTTCAAATCCTGGATGCCGAGTGTGTCGTAGAGTATTTTCACGCGCTTGGGGCCAAGAGTGGGAATTTTAGCCAAGTCGGCCAGTTGTCCCGGTAGTCTGGAACTGACCTGGTCAAGAAGGGAAAGATGACCCGTTTCCACAATCTCTTGGATCTTGGCTACTAATCTTTGCCGATACCAGTGAGATTGGAAAGATCGGTGCCTTCCGCTAACATTGGGGTCACACTGTGTGGTAGCCCTTCGATGGTCTGCCGGCTCTTTGATAGGCTCGAATCCTGAAGGGATTGGCGCCTTGAATTTCCAGAAGCTCTCCAAGCCGGCTGAATATTTCGGCAATCTCGGTGTTATGCACTGACATGGAAGAATGGTCTTGAAATTTTCGATTGTCTAATGATAGATGCTCTCTCCTATGGTATCAGTTTTACTAATGGTGTTTCTGGCACAATAGTACCTCCGACGGGTACCCAACTCCATGCGAGTTGCGAGGCCTTGAGGTAAAAACCTTAGAACAGTCGTTGTGTTGATGATGTGTGAGGCGGTTGAAAATTGATTGACAACATGACCGTCTCTTTCTTTTTATCCAGAAGGTAATATGACCAGAGATGGTTTTTGCGAAGCAGCCTTCACGGAACTCCAACGAATTGAACGCGGGGAGGCCAAGTTTGAATTAGTCGCCGGTGATATTTTAGAGGGCAGGGTTGATTGTCAGACGAGTGATGGATGGAAGATCGTGGTCTTTGTGATGGCGACGTGTGGGATTATGTGCGAGCGATGACTCCTCCTACCAAGCAGCATTTTGAGATTTGGCCTGAATAGGGAAAAGAGGATTCTGAAGGGTTTGGAAAATTCGCGCCTACCATCCGTCTTCAGCTCAACTCAAGACCACAGGGGGGTTTTTGTGCTGATCCGATGTCTGGTCCTGGACGGATACCTCGAAAAAGACTTGCCAGGATTTGGTGTGGCGCCGTTCGATGAGGCTCGTGAATCCTGCCTGATTCTGTTTCCTTAACGTGGCTTCTTTTTTAATCCTTGTACCATTGTTTGCAGGGCAAGTGCATTGATCGGGGCATATCCGTCCTGGTCATTGTCGAAATAGCAGTAGACGTTCTTTCCTGATTGTGCCCACGTGTGACATTTGTTAGCCCAAAGGCGAAGCGTTCGGGAATGATACTTTCCTTGATAGGCCTCGCCGGGGCCATGAAGCCGGATATACACCAAATCCGTGGTGCCGATCTCCGGTGCCCAGCGCCCGGCTAGATGATACAGGCAAAAGGCCGCATGATATTTTGTGAGGAGGTCGTAGACGGGTTGCGCGAACCAGCTTTCGTCACGGAATTCAAATGCATACCGGAATGTTTTCGGTAGGGCCTTCAAAAATTCTTCCAGCCTGAGTGTGTTTATCCTCCAACGCGGCGGCAACTGAAACAGAATCGGTCCCAGTTTGTTGCTCAGTTGGTTAACCGTGTTAAAAAAAGGTTGGAGGGTCTGCCCTGGATCTTTAAGGTTTTTCATATGTGTGATATACCGGCTGCCTTTACACGTGAACAAGAAGTTCTTGGGTATTTCGGTTTTCCACTCTGTCACTGTGTGAGGAGCTGGAAGATGATAAAACGTGTTGTTGATTTCAACAGTGCTGAAGTGGCGGGCATAAAATCGGAGAAACTCTTCACTGGCCATGCCTGACGGATAAAAGGGGCCCACCCAATGTGGATAATGCCAGCCTGAAGTCCCAATGTAGATTTTCCCGATGTTCTTCATAGGGGGTAATCATGTCATGCTGAAATGACACGTACAGGGCATCTGTTCAGGTTTATAAGGTTTCTTATCCCTTTTCAAGATCTAGTCATCGGGGTGTTCCAGGGCCCTACAGGGGCCAAGAACCGTCATGATGATAATCCCCTGTCGAAGATCTGCTTTATTGCGTAAACGAAGCCGGCTGGCGGTCCGGCGTTTCGGAGTGGTCGTGGGTCTGAATTTCTGTATGGGCTGTTTTGGTGACGATGGAGAAAGGTTCGTGATGTCGGGTGTCTCAGGGGCACCTTGGTTTGCGGAGTCATCTTCTGAAAGAAAGAGATCCTTCAGATCTCTGAGAGCGATGTCTCTCCGTATTCGTTCGTTCAGCCATCGAATGGCAAGAGCGATCAACGACAGAATGAGAAAAATAGCGAATGAAATAAATGCTTCCAAGCTCATCATCACCTCATTATTTGGAAGGTCCCGGCGGTTCCTCCTCCGTGCCGGCAATGGCTCCTCGCATGGCCGTATCGGCTTGAACATTTTTCATCCGGTAATAGTCCATGATCCCTAAATTTCCCTGACGAAAGGCTTCGGACATAGCCTTGGGAACCTCTGCTTCCGCCTCGACGACACGGGCGCGCATTTCCTGTTCCAAGGCGACCGCCATGGCCCGCCGTTCTTCCGCTTTGGCTTGAGCAATCTGCTTATCCGCATTTGCCTGATCGATTTGCAGCTTTGCGCCGATATTTTCTCCCACATCGACATCGGCAATATCGATGGACAAAATTTCGAACGCCGTCCCGGCATCCAGGCCCCTTCCCAATATATTCTTGGAAATATGGTCCGGGTTCTCCAGGACATCCTTATGTGTGGCGGAGGAGCCAATGGTGCTCACCATCCCTTCTCCCACCCGCGCAATTACCGTTTCTTCACCGGCTCCGCCGACCAACCGGTCAATATTGGCTCGAACGGTGACTCGTGAGACGGCGATGAGCTGGATGCCGTCCTTGGCCACTGCGGTGATACGGGGAGTTTCGATGACTTTTGGAAGGACCGACATTTTGACGGCCTCAAGGACATCACGGCCGGCCAGGTCAATGGCGGCGGCGCGTTTAAAGGTCATGGGGATATTGGCCTTGTCGGCTGAGATCATGGCATTGACGACTTTGACCACATTGCCTCCGGCCAGAAAGTGAGCTTCCAGATCGTCCACGGGAATATCGAGTCCTGCCTTGACCCCGCTGATTCTGGCATTGATTACGGTGACCGGGGGAACCCGGCGCAACCGCATACCGACCAGTGTAAAGAGTCCAACGTAGGCGTTTGAGGCCCATGCCGCGATCCAAAGGGGAATGGGAATGACATACAGAAAACCAAATAGAAGTACCAGAACCAAGACGAGGAGCCCAAGGGAACCGAATGCCTGAGTTTCAATTTCCATTATCTGGAGTCCTTTTCTGATTGGGGTGGTGCGAGTCGAACCACCACACGATTGCCGTCGATGCGCACGACTTCAAGAGGTTGACCGGCATCAATAAAAGTTCCGTCGGATACCACATCCACCCGCTCTCTATCAAAGCGAGCAATGCCGGAAGGGTGCAGGTCGGACATGGCAATTCCCTGCTTGCCCAACCAACGATGATCTGCCTCCGGACTCGATTCATATCCCTCTTGAGCCTGCAGGTTGGTTTCCAGAATCAATCGCCTTCCATATGGAAGGCGTGGGAAATAGCGGAGCAGAATGAGGGTGGCGATGATAGCCACCAGAATTGAAAAGGCCACTTGACCAAGGGCGGAAAGCATGGAATCCCATGTGGCACCGGTTCCGATGAGGCTCAGTCCCAATCCTCCCATAAGCGCCATGATTCCTAAGATTCCAGCAATGCCAAAGCCGGGGATGACAAAAATTTCCAGCCCGACCAATATCAGGCCGAGTCCAACTAAGAGAAATTCTTCTAATCCTGCGAGTTGGACAAGCCCATGTCCCCAAAAAAAGAGGGCAAGACTGATGAGCCCGAGGGCGCCAGGAACCCCAAAGCCTGGCATCCGCATTTCCAGCATAATTCCCAGAATCCCAACGGTCATCAATAGGGAGCTGACCACGGGATGGGTGAGGAACCGCACCAGGGACTCAGCCCAAGTTTCTGACGCGTAGCGGATGTCAGCATCAGCGAGGTTCACAGATTCTAGCACAGCCTCCAGCGAATTGGCTTGGAAGTCTGCGATGTCGGCCTGTAACGCTTCTTTGGTGGTGAGGGTCAACAATTTACCTTTCCCAATCAGGTCTGGAACTACCACATCCGCATCGACCATTGCTTCGGCGACGAGCGGTGGACGATTCCGTTGCTCAGCGGTTGCCCGGAACTCTTTGCGCATATACGAAACGGTTTTTTCTTCAACGGGTTGAGCCGGCGAACCTGGGAGACCGATCTGCACGGGTGTGGCGGCACCGATGGTGCCGCCGTCTGCCATCGCAATTTTTTCGGAGGCCAGGCTGATAAGCGCCCCGGCGGAGATGGCTCGTTTGTTAATGAACGCGACGGTGAGAACTTTGGAGTTCAGGAGCGCATCACGAATCAGCACGGCCGCATCCACCCGACCGCCAAAGGTATTAATCTCTAATATGACGGCTTTGGCTCCAGCGGCGGTGGCTTCGTCTAATACCCGTTGCACAAATGGCGCAAGGCCTAGATCGATGACCCCCTCAATGGGAGCCACAAAAACGATAGGCTTCGGCGTGACGGCCTGGCTTACACCGAAAACCAGGAAAACAGACAGATAAACTGCCAGCGCGGAAAGAATATGGTGGAATCGTATTTGTGCCAGCATTAATCAGAACCCTCTCATTCTATCCTACCTTTTTTGACGGGACTCAAGCGATGGCATGTCTAGGGAGCTGCTTGAGTCGCGGGAATATTGTGATTTCGGTTCATTAGACATCTCTGACCTTATCGAATCATTAAAATCCAATGTGGAAGAGTTTTGAGGAAGGATAATATGAGTCATAATAATTCATTTTGAATGGACCTTATAACTTATACGGAGGTGTTTCATGAAATTTTCATACACGCTTAACGGGGCATTGGCTCTGACCTTCATCGCGGGAGTGGCCTACGGCCAAGAAAACATGGTCGCAGGTGCGAGTGATATGGAAATGCAAGTTGTCGATAAGAATTGTTGGGTAGAGTTATATGAGGATACTGATTTTGATGTTGACGATCCCCATGTCCGTGTAGCGGGACCTTTCCAGTCAGCCACGTTAGAGGATGTGGCTGGTCAGAATTGGAATAATGAAATCGAGAGTTTGATTGTAGGACCAAATGCCATGGTTTACGCCTATGAGGATCCGGATTTTTCCGGAACCGAAGTAGCGTTTGTCGCCAATCAACGAAACGGTGATTTAGCGGATTTAGACATGTCTGACGATATCGAATCATTAAAAATCAACTGTGGAAAAGAGTAAGTGAGTGTTGTAAATCTCCCCGTCCTTAAGAGTATCAAATTGTAAAGGGGGCACTTCAAAGGTTTTCATGGCATTGGTTATCAGTGTACAAACTAGAGGTCTCGGGTGAGAAAGATGGTGGCGATCCGTCCCTGGAAGGGCTCCGGCATAAACGCATTTTCCGTTACGGAGTGCTAAACAGAAATCGCGTCATCTGACTGCCACAATGCTCAGGAGATCATCTTTTCGAGTCACATTGATCATGACATCTGATTCTGTTCGTGTAAATTCCAGATCTGCCGAAACATTTCCTATCCGAAGATTTTTAATCTGGATGGCCGGTAAAAACTCGGGAAGAGAGGGATGAGTGAATCGGATTTCCCGATCGGTACCGTGAAAGGAAATGCCGAGACAGGCCTGTAACAATAAAAAGACGGCTCCTGCCGCCCATGCTTGAGGAGCGCAGGCGACCGGGTAGAGGATTGGACCCTCTCCAGGTTTTCGAGGAAACCCGCAAATCAACTCAGGGAGTCGATGAAGGTCCACCTGAATACTCAAATCAAAAAGTCCTCCTAAGAGCCGTTCGACACCTTGTGTCAAACCATAGCGACTCATTCCTAAGGCAATGAGAGCGTTGTCGTGTGGCCAGATCGATCCATTATGATAGGCCATGGGGTTATATCGGATTTCAGTGGTCGGGATTGTCCGGATTCCCCAACCAGAAAAAAAATCCTCCTCTAATAATCCTTTCGCGATGCGTTCGGCTCGATCCTGTGTGGCAATTTCAGTAAAGAGCGTATGCCCGGCGTTGGTAGATCGAATGGCACAGGGTTGTTTGTTTCTATCAAGGGCGAGGATGTACGTGCCTAATTCGTCTGACCAAAATTGCAAATTGAATTGGTGGCGGAGTGTTTGAGCTTCCCGTAACAGTGATTCTGCCCGATCATGGTAATTAAGAAGTCTCGCTAAATGAGACGCCGCCCGTTTTGCCGCATACACATATCCTTGAACCTCACAGAGGGCAATCGGTCCCTCGGCGATGGTGCCGTCTGCATGGAACACCGCATCATTGGAATCCTTCCAGCCTTGCTGAGCGAGGCCGTTGGGGGTTTGCCGAACATACTCCACGAATCCGTCCTTGTCTGGATCTCCATATTCATCAATCCATGCCAACGCCCGTTCCAGGTGAGGCCAGAGCGAGACGATAAAATCTTTGTCTCCCGTTCGATCGAAATATGCTCCGGCCAAGAGCACAAAAAGCGGGGTCGAATCGACGCTTCCATAATACTGCTCGAAGGGAATTTCCTTGAGGGCCGCCATTTCGCCCTTTCGGGTTTCATGCAAAATTTTACCCGGTTGTGCATCTTGATCCGGAATAATATCCGTGGCTTGGGTGGAAGCCAAAAAGGTCAATACCCCTCGCGCGAGATCCGGATTAATCCATAAACATTCCAGCGCCGTAATAATGCCATCTCTCCCAAAAGCGGTGCTAAACCATGGCACACCCGCATAGGGATAGGCACCCTGGGGAAGATCAGTGGTCATCATGCAGATGTCATCGAGAGACCGATTCAGCCAGTCATTGAATTGTTCATTCCCGCTGTAAATCTTACAGTACTGTGCCTTGGCCGTTTGCAAAGCATGGGCGGCATGGACTCGAGCCGTGGAAAAATTCATTGGCTCCGGCACCTGACCCTCCACGGAACAGGCAACATTGATATGAAAAGATTTTTCTTCATGCGGAGCAAGGGATACCTCAAAAACCATCGACTTGGTGGAGGCTGTTGTTGGCGAAGGATCGACGGTAAGATACGTGATCCTTTTGATGTGATCCAACCCCTGATATTCAAAAACGACAGCTTTGCTTTTCAGGAGCGTCGTGGTCAACACCCCTCGCTGAGGACGTAGTTCCCCTCGTACTTCAAAGATATCCGCAAAGTCCGCCTCAAATTGGATCGAAAAACTCAGGACTAACGGATTTAATGAATAATTGGTGAACTGAAACTGTTCATAACACCGAGCTTGCCAGAGAAGCTTTGTTCGAGAAATATGGAGGGTGCCCCGAGAGAGGAACGTCAGATCATTTTGATAACGATCAGGATTAGTCAGATCCACAGCAAGTAAGGCATTGTCTTCCTTGATGGTGGAGCTGAGAAGAAAAGGATAGGATTCTTCAAGATTAAATTCGAATTTGGAAAGAAACCGAGTTCCCTCATGATACAGTCCCTGTTCGCCCAACCCAATGCGTTGAATATCACCGTACCGATTAAAAATGCCGAACGTTTCTCCATGCTTTAAGACATGCGTTCGGGCATCGGCAAGGGCGGATGTCGCCAGAATATAATGCTCATCTCCTATCCGGATGATTTTCTTCTCCATTGGATCTCCTTTGACCCTGGGAAGGGAAATTGATCAATTTCATAGCCTTAGTATTAAAAGGTGGATATTCAGAGAAATGCCTATGAATGAAGCATTTCAGGAATTTCCATTAGGTTTTCGAAATGGTTGATTCACGAACATAGGGGCATCCCTCGTGAATAAATGAGATGATTCCAAACATACTTGATTACCTATCTGCATGCCAAGATAGTGCCTGGGGAGTTTATGATGTGGTCTCAAATCCTTCAAGAAAGTAGGAATTGTCATAACCTCGGCGGTTGCTTACTGCCGGAAAATTTTTTTTCGTTATCAGGTGCTGAGGCAATGGACCTGCCTACGTCACTTTACTCCCCCTGCACTAAAATGAAGAAGGGAGTCATGAATAATTCCTTCAGGCTCTGCGTTGTTTTTTTATTACGCTGCCTCCAATTGAGGTCCCAGGCGAATGAGTGAGGAGTAGAGATCAAGATATTTTTTCGCTGAATTGTTTATATAACGGCGAGATCAGGGATATCCAATCGGCCATGCAAGGTGGTCAACGTTTTATGTTTGATCTGTTGGAAAAGGAGAAAATGCAGGTCCTCCGTATGGAAATGAATGATATCGAATTGATGGGAGTCTCGATGAACCAGTTCCAGCATCGTAACATGATGGGCCAGGGGATCAATGCAATGGCGATCAAGCCGGAGAGCCCTCTGACAGGGTGCAACCAAATACGCCGTGGTCACCGAATCTCCACTCGCAAACAACGTCACTTGATGGCCTTGCCGCACCAGTTCGTCAGTTAGATACGAGACGACCCGTTCCGTTCCTCCATAAAGTTTCGGGGGCACACTTTCATATAAGGGAGCGACCTGCGCTATTCGCATACCAACATCCCTCTTTCACATTGAAAGAAAATGACATATCCGTATTTCTATAGACATGAGAGCCTTTGGAACGTATATCCTTTTCTCGATTTTCTTCAGTGTATGGAGAAACCAGGATTTTCTCTGCGGCGGAAAATTCACGAAATTTAAAAACATTTCTTGAGATTTTTCCTCCGGCCCAATTCGGGAATTTTACCTCCAGGTTTGTGAGCGTCCCCTCACATAAGATTAACGACAAAACTTGAAACGTTTGGGCCACTCAAAGAAATTGTCACAATGTTGGGGAATAAATAATTTCTCCCTAAACAAAGTCAAGTAGTATGGTGCAAGCACATGTTTCCATTTCGATAAGACAAAGAAAGCATTTAATGCCATAGTGGTGTCACTTTCTCTTTGCGCACAATAAGCACTTTTCACCGGATCTTTTTTTGGCGAATTAAGCCAGCCCTCGCCTCTGGTCATCCCACTCATGCTTGCCCGCCCATATCCTGACTTCCTTTTATTCCTGTTTGTTCCCAGATGAGTTTTACATCACTGTCCTCCACAATCGGATCTCGTCGAGCAGTTCCTTCAATTGATGTGCTCTGAGGGAATACTCTGAAGATATGGGTCCCCGGTCGTTTCCCAACGATTGATCAGATAGGTTTGCCCTTCTCTTTCTTGCCTCCAAAGCAGAGGTGGGCAACTCAAACAGACATTTTTCAAGCTTGGTTAATCAACATGTACCTATCATTAAAGTCCCCAAAATGCCTATTTTTGAGCTTCAATTCCGGGTGTGTCTCAAATGGCGCCTTCATTGAATATGAGGCAAAAAGGAAATTTCTCGAATAAACGCTACGCTCTTTCCCGTCCCAGGCAGCGAATGACTTTAAAATGTTTTAAGGACAACGAATGGCTGGTAATACTCATAGCTGTTCTTTTGTGATGAAGATTCTTCAGCCAAAGTATATAATTTTGAGAAGTTACACGATGACCTCATAAAAAAGCGTAAACCTGTGATCTGAATGACCTCGGATCATGAATGCCGCAGTGCGAGACGAAACATGCCAAAAAAAATCTTTGTGGTTGATGATGAAGAGGCTTCTCGTGAAGGGTTGGCAATCCTTTTGGCCAAATGGGGCTATGAAGTGGAACAAGCTGGGGATGGGAAGGAAGCTCTGACTAAAATCCCTCACTTGCATCCTGATGTGGTCATTACCGATTTGGTTATGCCTGGATTTAATGGACTCGAGCTCATTCAGTTTCTTCAGAAAGAATTAATATTCAGTCCGGTCATCGTCCTGACTGGTCATGGGACCATTGAGACGGCTGTTTCGGCTATCAAGCAGGGTGCGTACGATTATTTGACTAAACCCCTGGACGTGGCCAGGCTTCGCATTATGGTGGAAAAAGCATTGGAAAGAGGAGAGACCCATCGAGAAATGGTTCTGTTGCGTAAACGACTGAAAGGGTTGTGGGGACTGGGTAAATTGGTGGGTAAGAGTAAGCCCATGCAGGAAATTTACAGTCTCATTGAACTGGCAGCCCCGACGCCGGCGAGGGTCCTCATTCTCGGGGAGAGTGGCACAGGAAAGGAATTGGTTGCGCAAAGTCTCCACGAACTATCCGATCGAAGTAAAGGGCCCTTCATTCCGGTAAATTGTTCGGCCATCCCTGAAACCCTTCTGGAGAGCGAAATTTTCGGGCATGAAAAAGGTGCTTTTACAGGGGCCTTGGATAGAAAACCGGGATGTTTCGAACTGGCACATGGCGGGACACTTTTTCTGGATGAAGTGGCCGAAATGAGTCCTTCCATTCAAGCCAAATTTCTGAGGATCCTTCAAGATTCTTCAGTCAAAAGGATTGGCGGAACAGTTCCCATCCAGGTGGATGTTCGTGTCGTAGCGGCGACGAATAAGGATCCCATGAAGGCCATTCAGGATGGATTATTGCGCGAAGATCTTTATTATCGCTTGAATGTGTGTATCATCCATCTCCCGCCTCTCCGGGAAAGAAAAGACGATATTCCTTTATTGGCGAAGGCCTTAATTGAAGAATTTAATGTCAATTATTCGAGGACCGTCCAGTCAATGAATGATGAAGCCTTAGAGCGCTTAATGAATCATACCTGGCCCGGAAATGTCCGTGAATTGCGAAATGCCGTTGAACGGGCCGTGATGTCGTGTACGGCTGATGTGATTACGACTGCCCATCTTCCCGAATTTGCCAAAAAAGCGGACAGTGAAAGTCCAGGGGAAAAGGAAGGCGCGGTGCGACTGCCCATGGGATCGACAATCGAAGATGCTGAACGCCAACTTATCATTCAGACCTTAAAACATCATCAAAACAATAAGACACGGGCAGCAGAGATTCTTGGTGTCAGTTTGAAAACCCTTCACAATAAGCTTCACCGGTACGGATTACACGATGCGATTGAACGTTAAGGGAAAGGAAGCGTTAGGCGTTACAGTCCTTACCCTGGTGGTGGTGGTTGGTAGTACATTTCTCAATCTTTCTCAGTTAAGCAGTGTCATCGTCCAGGAAACCTCGGAGCAGGTTTCTCTCATTAAACGACAAATTTTTGAGTACAGTAAACGGGTGGTGCTGAATGCTCAGTCACCCGATATCCATCCTGTTGTCTTGCTGTCCACTAATCAGGAACTCAAAAAATTTCTTGAAGCCAGCGTGGGGTACTCGCCTCATCTCCTCTATGCCCTCATTGTTGATCCTCAAGGGAGAACCCTTTTACATTCCGAAGGCGCTAAAACTGAGCGCCCGCATCCGACCAGGCCCAAACTCGAAGACCTTCTTTCCCTGGGACCCATTGACCGGTTCACCGTGCTTTATCAGGAAGGATCCATTTTTGACAGTACACTTCCCATAACCTGGGAGAACGTCCCCATCGGCAAAGTCATTGTCGGAATCCATACCAGTCTGCTTCGTGAAAGAATGACCTCTTCTTTGAAAACCAGTGTTGTGTTTGCTTTGGTGGCTTTGCCAATTGCCTGGTTGTTAACCATGGGCCTGGCGACGTTGACCCTGCGTCCTATCCATGCCCTGGCTGAGCAAATGGAGCAACTTCGTCAAGGACGTTTTGATGTGTTAACGGATTTAAGCCGGACCGATGAATTTCGAGAATTGGCCTCGCAGCTTCAGTTGTTGGGGCAACAACTGAAATCGGATCGTCTCAAAACCCTGAGTGAGGAGACGCACCTTCAAGGAGTGATCGAACATTTGGAAGATGGGGTGATTGTCGTTGATGATCAAGGGAAAACCCTATTTCTCAATCAAGCCATGGAATTCATGGTGGATATCCCTGGGCCTCATCTAGGACATCGCTTGGAGTCGTTGGGAGAATCCTTTACCCCGCTGATTCGATTGGTTAACCAAACGTTGGCGGAAAAGAAAGACTTGAAGGCCGTCCCCTGCTCTTTGCCCAGAAAAGGAGAATTTAAGTCGTTTTATATTTCGGTGATCTATTTAAGATCCTCCCCACGTTTTCATGGAGCGATGATTTTATGCAGAGATATAGAATCCATGAAAACTCTCCAATCGTTGGTTCAATATGCTGCCCAGCTCACGACTTTGGGGCAACTGACTTCAGGACTCGCCCATGAGGTCAAAAATCCTTTGAACGCAATGGTTATTCATCTTGAAATTTTAAAGGAAGAAGCCAAAGGCCTCAATGGAGACTTCCAAAAAAGTTTGGAGGTCCTGGAAGGGGAAGTCCATCGTTTGGATCGTGTCGTACTTGGTTTTTTGAAATTCATGCGTCCGCAAGAGCTGGAACTTTCCTCCGTGAATGTCAATCGGTTGCTCCAGAGGGAGTTGAGCCTGTTAGAAAGAGAATGGGGAAATAAGGGCATTCGCTTTGTCCTGGATTGTGAGTCGGATCTGCCAGCCATTTCCGCAGATCCTGATCTCTTAAGTCAGGTTTTTCTCAACATTATCTTGAATGCTTGTCAAGCCATGGAAGAACAAGGCGGGGATATTCGGGTTGCCACGTCTACCCAGCAAGATAATGAAATACGGATTTCCATCAGCGACCAAGGTCCTGGTATTCCTCCTGAAATGCAAGAAAAAATTTTTCAATTATATTACACTACCAAACATCATGGAAGCGGTCTGGGTCTTTCGTTGGTCTATCGCTTTATTCAATTGCATGAAGGAGTTATTGATGTTCAAACGGAAATGGGAAAAGGCACCACCTTTAGTATCCGATTACCAAGAAAAATCTGAAGTGACATTTCCGTTGTCATGTTCTCAGCAGAGGGCCTTCATGGGTGGTCGTCAATTTCTAATGTTGGGAATGACTGTGATCTGTAGTGGATGCTCATTTGATGGTGTTATACCAGGAACGGATCGTTGGTATCCTAATCAGATCACACAAAGGATAGAGGCCCTTTCCCCGGCATTCATTCATCTTTCCTCCAATTCATCTCCTATGAAGCCGGTTTCTGTGAACGATCCCACGCCGTCTAAGGATATCCCTGGGAAAAATGAAATACCATCCGATATGCCTCAACAACAGGTCCCGCCTTCTCAAGAGCAAAAACCGGCCATCCTTGTCCCCGAGATTCCTAATAAAGATAATCGTCAGGAAATTGTGACCTACAAGACTCAAATAGATGAGACGCAAAATTTGTTGCGTACCATTAATGAAAGCCAACTGTCCAAGGAACAGCACGATACCTACGTTTCTATTAATAGTTTTCTGGAAAAAGCCCAAGAGGCTTTTTCACAAAATGATCTGTCAATGGCATTGAATTTATCGGAAAAAGCCCATACCTTGACCAAGGAAATTGTCAATAATTCCACAAAACCTTAGGGAGAAATGATATTGAAAATTCACGAGGAAGAAGTACAAGATTGGTAGTGGAACCTTGGGAATGAAGAAAAGATCATTTTTTTATGGGGATAAGAATGATGCCCCATCAATTGGTGTCGAATGGCTAAAAAAAACGTTTTAATTGTCGAAGATGATATGAATAGTCGTGAGGGCCTCAAGGCCATGCTTGGAATGTATGGATATAATGCCGATACCTCCAAGGACGGGTTACAAGCCATTAAGAAAATAAAGGAAAAATTCTTTGAAGTGGCCGTTATCGATATCAACCTTCCCCCTGTGTTGAACGTGGAAATCAATGGGTGGGATTTAATCCGAATTTTTCGATCCTATAACCCAAGTATCGACATCATTGTCGTCAGCGGAGAAAAAGGCATTCAATCCCGGGCTCAACATTTCAATCTGGTCGGATGCTTGGAAAAGCCCATTCGGCCATCCCATCTTAAATCTCTCATGGAGGCACTAGGCTGATTCAATCTGGTTGAAATCTAAATAGTTTTGCGAATTTGCTTCCCTTTTCTCCAGTTTCCTCTGTTCTAATCCTTTCCAAATATCCTCGATCCCTCCCCTCTAAGCGGGACCTTGCCCAATATCATTATCTTTTCCATTTTTCATGGGTTTGTAAAAAATTCACCATTTTTTGTAATTTTTTCCCGATCCGAAGATTTATCTCATGATTTTCTCTCGTGTGCCTGATATTTCGAACGGCTGAAATAATCTGATTTGGCAATGAATTAACCTGAAAAAAATGGCTCAAATTGTTCTGGCCTGAAGTTTGCGCCTAGAAGAAGAATAGCTTTCCAGATCTTCAACAGGGAATAACGGAGAACTCAATTATTACCCAATAACGTAAGGAGGATCCTATGAAAACCTTTTCTTATTTCATCGTGGGGTTTTTCATTTTCGTTTGTGGCGTACCGTTTGCCCAAGCTGCGGAAAAAATGGGGGTGGCAGAGAATACAGAAAGGGAAATTTTGTCTATGACCATGTTGAGCGGAGAAGTTAAAGACGTACAAGGAGATTGGTGCGTCGTACAAGATTCTGAAGGGACTGAATGGAAAATCCAAGTTGACAACTATACGGAAACTATAGGGAATGTACTCCCTGGTGTCACGATTGCCGCCTTGATAGAACCGGACGGTCATGCCAAAGAAGTGAAAGTGATACCGGAGTAAGAATTGAAATTCCCGGAATCGGTTAAAGCTCAGAGAGGTGGGGTCTGCAAGGTCTCTCCTTTTTTGAAATTATCCGATTATCGTGAAGAACAAATAGCAGGAGGGTGTCATGTATAGAAAAAACTCTAGAAAAACCCAACACCATTTTTCTGTGAGAAAAGGGTTTGTTCTAATGGTCGTGATTGGAATTTTGGGTTTGAATGCTTCAATGAGTATGGGATTAATTTCCGAGGACAGGAAGGATGTCATTCAAGGACACGCAGAAAGAGGGCAAATTATTATTGAAGGAAAAGTCACGAGGGTGCAGGGTGAATTTATAGGAAAAGATTTTTCTCAAATGAAGGATCAGCGGTACCTAGTGGAGACGCCGGTTGGAAGAGAATGGGACCTTCATTTTGAAGAAAAAACACTGAAAATAGGGGACATATTTTTAGGGGATCAGGTCAGGGCAAGTATTGGCAAAGATGGTTCGCTTCACACCGTCCAAAAAATTGAGCAGAGTAAGGCGAATCCCAAACACGCAATGGTTCGTCGGAGTATCAAAGGGATGCTCGAAAAAAGGAATGGGAATTTTTTGTATGTGAAACAGGGGAACCACACAGAAATAGTGCATCTTGATACCAAGAGTGTTCTTGAAGGAAACATTCGAGAGGGGAGCAAAATTGTTGCGCAGTTGGGAGAGGCTGGATATGGGATCAAGATTCAGGAATTGAAAGGAGAGTCCGAAACAAATTCTAACTAAGGCGATATCGGTCCAGGTATCCTTGTTGAAAACTATGCCTGATTGGAGGACGTGCATTGAGCTCGCGTTGCCGAAGCCCAATTAAATGGCATCCTTCGAAAATGGAAAATTTTAATAAAACTTTTTTCGGGTATAAATCAACTTTCTGTAGCTGAA
Source organism: Nitrospira sp. T9 (assembly GCF_052156535.1). Taxonomy (NCBI): domain Bacteria; kingdom Pseudomonadati; phylum Nitrospirota; class Nitrospiria; order Nitrospirales; family Nitrospiraceae; genus Nitrospira; species Nitrospira sp. T9. The sequence continues at coordinate 205,438 of NZ_JBQKUP010000035.1, read as the reverse complement.
TCGAATTGTTGTTTTGTCAGAATAAAAATAAATAATAGATATAAAGGAGATACGCGATGACCAACGAGTTACTTTTGAACATATTCAATCGAGATTATTCTGTGACGACAAGGGAAACAATATCTCAGAAAGCATCAGGAGGAAAAATTGTCATGATTGTTGATGATGATAAAGATTTTCGATTGCTTTTGCGTGACCGCTTGGTCCGATTAGGACTGACATGTGTTGAAGCAGAAAATGGGGAGGTTGCCAAAATTCAACTCAATAAAAGGCATGTCGATTTGGTGATTACTGATTATCGCATGCCCAAGATGAATGGGTTAGAATTAATTGATTGGCTGCAGCACACTCACAGATATGTTCCCATAATTTTGGTGTCAGGGGATTTAAGTGTGCCCATCCGAAACAAAGCTAAAAATGTAGGGGTTTATGCCATTATGGAAAAACCATGTTCTCTCTCTGAACTATCGTCAAAAGTTCAAGAAATTTTCAACGAATTTTGAAAAAAGTCGGCACTAGATCCTAATAAATTTAGAACAATACATTCAGTGATCTTTTTCCCAACAAAAGCCAATTAAAAGGAAGGGATATCTCGAATTTTGGGTTGGTAAGGGACCCAAAAAATTCTGTTTCTCTTCGATGAAATCATTGAAATTTTAATCCCCGTTCTTGTGGGAATTCCCTCTAACCCAATTCCTGGTTGATGGTGGTCCATGGGAGTTTCAGACAAAAAGCCATCAGGTTGGAAATTGTCTAAGAAGCTGTAAAGGGAGTTTATTTTTCAAGACCATTCACCTCCGGGGTAGAATCTCGGACTCGTCGGGAGATTGTAAACGCAATATAGGAAGTCAGAAATAGAACCATTCCCATCCCCAGTAGGGTCCAAAATTCTCCGAACTGTTCCGTCACCCAACCAAAGGTGGTCATTCCCCCAATGGCAGCGAGCATGGCCAATGTTCCATACAGGGCCAGGACTCGTCCGATAAGTTGTGGTGGAGAAATTTCCTGGATTATTCCCCATTCAATAGGGGTTAAGACCCCACTTCCCATTCCAATAAGGACGACGACCAGGAGGCTGAGGGATAACTCCGATACCCCGGTGAATCCCCAAAGAGCGAATGCAGTGAATAGGCTGGTGGTCACCAGCAGGCGAATGCGTTGCCAAGGTGCTCCCAGGGCGACTTTAGCAAGGAATACGGAGGCCAAAAATAGGCCCACACCCACTCCGGAAGTGATATAACCGACCTCCACCGGACCCAGTTTCAACATATTCCTGCCGAGGACCGGCAATAACGTATGAAAGGCACTGATGACGAAGCTATACAATCCAGCTGTCAAAATAAGCAGACGGATGACAGGCTGACGGAAGAAAGTAAATTGAACGCCTTCTTGTAAATCTTTGACATAGCTGCTGATGGAATTTTTCAGGGTTGCCTCTGGGAATGGCGCTTCGTGTGGCACTTCCGGAATGGAAATACATACAAGGCATATGGCCGACCCGATATACGTCAGGACATTGAGGCAGAGAACGTTCTGGGAATTTAATAGGGCGATCCCCAGTCCGCTTAACAGGGGGCCGAAAATCACTCCCAAACTCATGGTGCTCTGCAGTAAAGCATTGGCAGCCGTTAAAGCCGATTTTTTCACGATGAATGGAATGGTGGCGAATAAGGCCGGTGCAAATAGGGAAGTCGCAACGGCATTACAAAATACCAAGATATACAAATATTCAACCGTGAAGGCCTCATGGGAGACCAAACAGGGAATGAGGCCGATCAGCATGGCTCGTATGAGGTCGGTGCTGATAAGAATAATTTTTTTGGGAAATCGATCAATAAATACCCCTATGAAGGGACCGAGTAAAATCGGAGGGAGCGTTTGCAAGATTCCAATGACTGTGGTCTGGAGAGCGGAACCGGTCACCGCATAGACAAACCATAACAATGCCAGTTTGGTCACCCCATCCCCGATTTGAGAAATAAGCTGACTCCACCAAAGGAGTCCAAAATTCCTTTGAAATAAAAGGGGGGGACTAGTGGCGAAAGCTAGAGGTTGAGGAATGTCGGAATCGGAAGAAGATAGAGAAAGATTGGACATGATGTGACGATTGGGTCCCTTCAATCATTCCCTGCCTCGAGACGAACCTTTAGAGTATTGACTGCGATGACGCCAGGAATTTCACGGGCCGCTTGTGCCCCCTCCAAGACAATCACCTGAAATCGGGTCCGCCCGCTCAGAGAAACCACCCCCCGAATCGTCATGATTTCAAAATCGGCTTCCCGCAGCGTTTGGCTATGGGCAAACCGTTGTTTCACCAATTCAGTCAGGCGAGTGTCCATTTTGGCCTGTATGGCGGCGCGCAAAGAGGGGCGAACTTCGATGTGATTGATAATATCTTTCCCCTTGATCAGATGAGTGGTTATGGCTGTGACTATGGTCTTTTCATCCTCCACAGAAACTTCCCCTCTCAACTCCACCGTTTTTTCCTGGATCTGGCAATCAATATCGTATGGAAAGAGGCGAGGATCCTCCATAAATGCCAGTTTTAATGACAAGTTCTGGGATTGGACAATGTTGTCTTTGTCTGATGGTTTCTGCGGTGCTTTCTCGGAAGATTCCAGTTTCGGGGTGGGTTTCGCTTGATGATCTTGGACTTGGAGCACAAGAGTCTCGGCAGGAACAAAGGAAGTCAATTCCAAGAAGGTTGATGACCCGAATACCTGGCTCCAGGCAATTAGCGTTACAGCCAGACTCATGACTAAAAGGTCACGAGAGTGATGTTTCATCCTAAACTTCTCCTTCTCATGGAATAGCCCGTGAATTTATTCTGTGTATTTTTTTTGACCATGGTGGTGCGCGAGACCCACGTTTTGGGGAAATACTCGGTATTTTATCAGAGGAATATGGTGAGATATCCAATATCCACGGGTGGTTCTTCCTCATTGATCTATGGATGGAGAGTGGCTTGGAACAGGAAATTCTGACAGGACTCCATACACTTTTCGGATCATCATCATGGGCAGAAAGTTCCATTTTCTTCCATGGGAAAAGCCACTCTCCCTGAAAGGATGAGCGATTCAATAAAATAACGACCATGCCTGTCATCAAAAATACGAAACCAATCATCGAAATGCCAGCCATTGATCCAAAGTTATCAGCCACCCCTCCAAAGGCCACCATGCCTCCGCTGGCCATGGCCATGCTCGCAGTATTGATTAAGGTAAACACTCGTCCCATTAAATGGTTGGGGGTTGTTTCTTGGATGATCGACCAGGCAATAGGCGTGAAGGCAGCCGTACTGGCCCCAATAAGTGTGACAAGAATAAAACCCCATACGACGGAGTGTGAATGAGCGAGAAATTGCAATGCACCTCCTCCCGCGACCATTGAAAGGGCTATGAGAAAGATCCGATTATTTTGCCCCAGATTCTTCACGCAACTCAGGCCAAATGAGGTAGCCAGCATTCCTGCCCCCATAGCAGACCACAGCCACCCCAACCATCGAGGATCGGCTTCAATGTGATCGTTGACGAAAAGTGGAAGCACATAGATAAAGGCGCTGGCTCCCAACGTATAAAAGACTGTAGTGATGAGGAGAGCGCGAAGTATGGGGTTTTCTCTAAAGACAAATTGCATTCCGACAGCCAAGTCCTGCCTAACTTTCGACGCTACATTTGGCATTCTGGGAGCGGTCGTCAATAAATGGCCTTTGATTGGCAATAGACACAAGGCGGATAACAAAAACGTTGCTGCATCTACATAGAGAACATTCTGGGTGCCCAGCCATGCGATCAAGACTCCGCATATGGCCGGCCCGATAAGTATGCCCACATTTGTCGTTGATTGAAGTAGGGAATTGGCGGACATGAGTTCGGAGGGTTTGACCAGAAGGGGAAGCGATGCAGCCAAGGCCGGCCCAAAAGCCGTAGAGAAGATGGCTGTGAAAAATACCAAAATAAACAGCACTTCCAAGGTCAGGGCATCAAAAAGATACAAGACAGGAATGAGAACAATTAAAAGAGCTCGAATGATATCAAGGATTACCATCACGGGTTTTTTAGGTAATCGATCTAAATACACACCCACGATGGGGCTCAGGACCAGCGGGGGGATCGTTTGCAACAATCCGATGATCGTCATTTTTAGGGCTGATCCCGTCAGTTGGTACACAAACCATAAAAGAGCCACTTTGGTTAATCCGTCTCCAATTTGTGAGACCGCCTGTGAGGCCCACAGCATACGGAAGTTTCTATTTCTAAATAGATCCCATCTATTGGGCGAGAGGTGACAATGATTGGAAGCAGCCATGGTTTTCCTGGTCTCACATGAAAGGGTTTCTAAAATCCCGGTCAAAATTATGAGGCTAAAAATTCATAACCGTTTCACGACTGGTAAATGAAGGTTGGTAAGTCTCCTCCGATATGTTCAACAGGTTTTCATAGGCCCTTAGGTAATCTTGAACCATTCGTTTAACGGTAAACCGTTGTTCAAAGGCCAGTCGGCAAGGTTGACGGTCAAGGGAGGAAATGCAGGGGACGGCTTTGATCATGTGTTCCATGGTGTCGCAGATGAATCCGGTATGCCCGTCATCGATGATTTCGGGGACGGAACCTCGCCGATAGGCTAGAACGGGGGTGCCGCACGCCAACGCTTCGATAAAGACCAAGCCGAAAGGTTCCGGCCAATCAAACGGTGCAACCAAAGCATAGGCATTGCCGATTAAGTCATTTTTTTCGGCATCCGTGACTTCACCCACGTATTCCACCAAGGGATCCGATATAAGCGGTTTAATGACGGCACGAAAATATTCCTGGTCAACCGGATCGACTTTCGCGGCTATTTTTAGAGGCATGCCCACACGCTTGGCAATTTCAATGGCATGATCGGGTCGTTTCTCGGGAGTTAACCGCCCAACAAAGATAAGGTAAGACCCTGACTGAGCATGAAAGCTATACAGGTCTTCGGGTAAACCATGGTGGATGGTTTGTTGCCAATTTGCCCAGGGTAGGGGATTCCGTTGAGCATTCGAAATAGAAATAAGCGGGCAATCTAAAAATTCTGCAAATATAGGTTTCAATTCGGGAAGGTCAAGGCGGCCATGCAGTGTGGTGAGGACCGGAGTCCCACAACGCCGCGCTAAGGGAAAGGCTAGGAAATCCAAATGAGAATGGAAGAGGTCAAATTGGGTGGCAGAGGAAAATGTTTTTTCCAACATCATCGTGAAGGGAGCCTGGGGATTGGAAACCCCATTAGTTTTTCGAAGGCCTTCCCGACACATTGATTTGAGATGAGCGCTGGTTTGAGAATCACCGGAAGCAAACAGGGTGACTTCATGCCCCTGACGAACAAGTTCTTCGGTTAAATATGAAACAATCCGTTCGGTTCCTCCATATTGTTTGGGTGGAACACTTTCAGCCAAGGGAGCCAGTTGGGCGATTCTCATTGGAAACTCCTTTCTAGGAAATGACAAAAATTAAAAAATCGGGGGAACATTTTTATTTGTATTCGTCTTAAAGCAAACCTGATGCCGGGAAAATTTTTAAATACATGCCCAGATAAGTGATTGATTGTTTGGCATTTTTTTTTGGTATGAAATGAAAATTCCAAAGAAACGTGAAATCAGATCAAAATAGAAAATGTAAAAACTACCAAAGGCGTGTAAGGGTTACACGAATGAGATAAAAGAAATAATTTGTGGAATTGGAACGAAAAGGTTTTCGCCAATAGAGAAATTAGTTGTTGGTAGATTGGTGCGTGCCAGGAAGCGTTGAGAAGGAAAGAACACAGAGAAGGAATAGATTCCCCATACCAAACAGGGTATTTAGACAAACAAGATGAATTTTTGAATGAGAAGGTGATGAGAAACAGCGTGACAAAATGGAGCGTCTTTCATCGTCCCAATTCCAACTTCGGGTAAGATGAATGTGAGTAGGGAATGATGGAAATCGGTACCTGAGCATTCTACATCGCATTCACGATAGTAAATCGCGGCGAGTTGAAGCTGCTTGTCCTGTCATGGGTTAGAACCAGGGAAGGCACATCGAATGCAATAATCCTTACATGATTTTTGTTTCAGTCTTCATATCTGTAGGATTTACTCGAGTAGCTGTAGTTTTTACTTCAATTGAGTCCTCTTGAATATTTCTTGGAGAGGATTCCTTCACGGCAGATCTTCGCAATCCAATGAAAAATAAGAAATAATTTACATGTAGCTGAAGGAGTGGGTTTTGGGCCCACCTTTTGCTTTGAAGTAAATTAATAGTAGGTCAGTAAACCTTAAAAAAAGAGAGAAAGGAGGGCGTGATGACTATAGCGGGAATGTCGGCAACAGGGTATTCAACGGTTGGAGATATCGTACCAACTCATATGTCGATCTATCATGCTCAATCAGAGGGAAATACTGCCATTATGGATATTCTTTCCAGCCACGCGGTAGTGGCTCCTGTGGTCGACGACGATGGGCATCTGGTGGGGTTCCTTGGAGAGTCAGAAATCTTGTATTCCGGGAAAGACATTAATCAAGTAAAAGTTGAAGACATCATGACAGAAGATCGGACTTCAACGGTAACGGAAATGACACCCATCTCTACGGTCGTCACACTATTTCAGGACGATGAATTACAGATAGTACCAATCACGAGAGAGGGACGAGTCATTGGTTCCCTGTCTCGACATGATCTTATTCGAGCCTTAACAGGAGCCGGATTGGGCGTAGAAAAATGAGTTGGTAGGATTGACCGAAGGATATGAAAAGTATGTGTAAAACGGCATGTAAAATTATGATTTTCATTAATTAACTCAAAAGGAGAGGACTATGAAATCCCCACAATCCAGTTTTAAAAATTTTAGAATTATGGCTTGTTTCGTCGGCGTCTGTTTAGTGATGCCAGCGGCTGTTCTACCTGCCGCTGATGGATTTTCCCAATCTGCCCCTGAGGAAATGGTTCGAAAAAATCTTGAGCCTTTTGCAGGAGCTTACAAAGAAGTGTCTGAGCTGAGTAGCACATATGCACAGCGGATTATTCAATCCGAGCCGGATCAGGCTGACGTATTGCAGGAGGAAGCCAACCAAAAAATGACTCAGGCTGTCACGAATCATGGGCTTTCTGTTGAAGACTATAATTTCATTTTTCACACGATCCAAAGTGAGCCTGACCTTCAGGAGGAATTTATGATTGCACTGCAACGAGCTCAGTGAACAATTGTCATTTACCCATCAATGCCTCGATCATGCAACAGGATGAGGTCTGTAGAAGGGCGGTATGATCGGGGAAGCACAGAGGAAAAACCATGATGATAAATTTTTTCAAGTTGACCATACTTAGTTTTATTCTCACGACAGGATTCCTCGTGGGGTGTTCCGATTCATCCACCGATAAAAGTCATCCCGAGTCCATGAGTGAACACCCCGGATTTATGGCCAATGTAGACGGGGCTGTTCATGCCGAAATATCGGGAGATGGAATTGTGACCTACCTACCACCGAAGGAACGGGATCCCGTGACCGGAAATCGTCCCGGTTACTATATGCTTTTTAACAATCTACCCACAGATGTTATGGAAAGAAGAGAATTGGTCATCATATTTCGAATACCTGATGGAGCCCAGCCTGGCCATTATAACCTGATGACACCCGATCCTCTCAAGGTGGGACAGCATTTTGATGTGCAGGTAGAAGCGGTAGAACAAGGGCAATCCATTCCCTATCAAACGAATACGGAGGGAACGATTACTTTGGATAATTTCACTCCTGACCGCATATCTCCAGAAGCCAGTAGGATTAAAGGCACCTTTCAATTTGTTGCAGAGAATACTGTTGGAGAAAAGGTTTCAGTAAATGGGGCATTCGATTTTCCCTCGAAACAGAACATCGTATCTGTGAATGCAAGGTCTTCGGTTAAGGAAGAGCTAAGGACCTGAAGGAAAGATAAGGAATTACCCTGGCAGGCATTTCAAAATTTTCAATTTGTTTTTTCCGGTCATCAGAGAACGATGCGGCGGAAAGTGGGACCTTCTAGTATAAAAATTAAAGATGGGTGAAGTGCGGCTCGAAGGATATTCGAAGCATCCAATCACTTTGGCCAGAACAGACATGTAGAGCTTCTTGGCCTGGTGGGAGAGACCATTGTTGGTAGGCTCTAACGGCTGCTGAGTCTTTCGGAGATTCTGTTTTTCGTCTTTAGGAAGTGACAGGTGTATGTCTTTCCCCCTTGGATAAAAACATTGGTCAGGTGTCAAACGAAACCAAGACGCTTAAACGAAATTAAGACGCTTAATTGTTTAGTAAACTCTCCAATTGTTGTCGAACAATTGGTTCCCGCAATTTTTTTAAGGCAATGGTTTCGATCTGCCGGATCCGTTCTCGAGTGACCCCTAAGGTTTGTCCGATTTCTTCCAATGTGGATTCTTCGTCGTATCCAATACCAAACCGCATGCGAAGAATGCGTTCTTCACGCGGGTTCAGCGCTTTAAGGAGGCGGGAGATGGCAGCCTTCGAGCTGTATTCCTCCGAAATCTTTAACGGCGAAGGCGCTTCGTGATCCTCAAGAATATCTCCGAGTGTGCCCTCACCCTGTTCATCCATCGGGGAGTCCAGGGAAACGGGATCATAGGAGCCCTCCAAGATTCCTTGCACTTTGGCAATCGGTAGCCCGGTGTTTTCCGCCAGTTCTTGAAGAGTGGGCGTTCGTCTCAATCGTTGAGTAAGATGCTGTGAGGTCTTCTTGATTTTTTGGGTAATCTCATAGATATGTACTGGCCTTCGAATAGTATTCCCTTTTTCGGCAATGGCTCTGGTGATGCCCTGTCGAATCCACCATGTGGCATAGGTGCTAAACTTATAGCCACGTGCATAATCAAATTTATCGACCGCTCTCATCAACCCAATGTTGCCCTCTTGGATTAAATCCAAAAAATGTAATCCGCGGTTCGTGTAGTGCTTGGCCACACTCACGACTAATCGCAGATTGGCTTCAACCATTTTGGCTTTTGCCTGATGAACCTGGGCGACGGTCTGTTCAAGGATTTCACATGAATGCAAAAATTCCAGGTGCGGCATCAAAATAAGAGACGTTTCGATCTCCCGAATACGTGCCAGAGCGTTTCTGGAGGCATTCCCGGGTTGTTTGCTGCCGCTGGTTTCCAGGACCCGTTGGTGAGTGAGAATTTCTTCTTTAATCTTTTGAATTCCCTGAATCAGGGCTTCCTGTACGTCGGGGCGCAAGTTCAGGGCATCTATTCTTTTTATCAATTGTTGAATAGGTTTTTTAAAGGAGGCAGAAGTACGGAAATTATCTGGTGCGGAATCATGCCTGGCCAGACGTTGCGCAAAATGGGACAGAAATGGTTTGGCTAACCGGGCGATCGCATCAAGATGCTTGAGGGTCTTGTGAAAATTTTGTCCTGCCTCGTGTCGGGTTTCGGATGCGGGGGTTTCGCCTTCTGGACCAGTTGCGGAACTCATGATGACCAGATCACTGACACGGAGGTTTCCGTTGTGCAATTGATCTCGAAGCGCAAGGAGACGAACAAGGATGACGGGTAAACTGAAAAGGGTCACGACTAAGTTATTGGTCCCCTCTTTGATCTGTTGAGCAAGCTGGAACTCGGTATCTCGTGTCAACAGCGGAACCCGACCAATGTCTTTCAAAAAGAGAGGAATCGTCATGTTGGCGGTGACGGGGTCTTCCTGATATTGATGGGTGGGTTCCATGAATTCGTCAGGATAGGAGTCTGCTATCTTATTGCCGGTCTTTCGGACCCCTTCCTCAAAAGGTGAGCGATAAGACTGAAGTGAGGCTGATGATTCCAGAGAAGTACCGGAGGAATGCATCAGGCCATCCTGCTGGAGGGAGTAATTTTTCAAGACCCGTTTTTTCTTTCCCGAGCGTTGTAAGGGTTGATGTAATAATTCACTTGATGCCATGGTGATCCCGCTTTCTCTTGCGCACAATAATTACTCGCAACCGGATCGGTCTTGGCGCAGGATGCAAATTCTTCACACTGGTCATTCCACTCATTCTTCACGCCCATATCCGAAAATCCTTTTATTCCGGTCTCTTTTCCAGTTTGGATTCAGGGTTGTGCTCCACAACCGGATCCCGTCGAACATTTCCTTCAATTGACGTGCCCTGAGGCAAACTGGAGTTCCTTTTTCCCACTGGTCATTTTTCATTCCGCGGGCTTTGAGAATGGTCGTATCTACCGTTTCTCCGCAGTTGAGGCACCTCAATACTTCCAGATGGTGAAACTGCCCGTCGAGATTATAAATGCTATCTCGTACTAATAGCCCTTTACACCGTTGGCATTTCATCATCTCTGCAGCCATCTGTTCAGTTGTCATGAAATTATTTCCTCCCTTTGGAAGCATTAACTTGCACCTTGACCCCATGCTAGTTATGATAAGTAACTAGTTACAAAAGTAAAGTAGGTACTAAAAAGTAACCATGAAATTGCCTCCCAGTTCCTTCGGATGTCCGTTGGATTCTCTTCTTCGTGTTCTTGCCGGACCGTGGACGATTTACATCCTCTGCCGCCTGCATAACAATGGTGAAACCCGTTTTGGCCAGCTCAAGCGCCAAATGCCGGGTATTTCCTCAAAAATGTTGACGGAGCGATTGCGATCGTTGGAGAAGGCTGAAATTATCTTTCGTCACCAAGCCCCGACCATTCCTCCCCAGGTGACTTATGGGCTCACGACAGAAGGCCGGGAACTCACCACGATTCTTGATCAAATTAATACATTGGCCGGACGATGGCAGGATCTCGAGACCAAAAAGACCGCAAACACCAACATTCAGGGGAAAGACACAAAAGATAGAAAAGCGGTAGCTCAATATTCCAGGATTCCTCCCTCCCAAAAAGGAAAAACTGAACGGAAAAATTAGGTGAACATGGTTTTCGCCAAAGATTGTTTTGGTCTTGGCATTCAACGGGACATGGGAATTTCCCACGGGAATGTGAGACAACTCTTCGTTAAATCAGTCTGAAAGTCATTTGCCCAGTAATCCTCCTCACCCAATCAATTGCTGGAAGGATTGCGTTATATCGTCCGGGGCTTTGACTGTCGTGGAAAGGTGATCTACCGCCAATGGAGGGAATGCATGTTCGGCCAGACTCGAACAGCTTTCGCGGGAAATTTTCCTGAGCTGAGGATTCTCCCGGACGAAAAAGGACTGCAGCCGATTAAGTCGAAAGGGAGAGAAATGAAGGAATCTGGATAGGAAGGTACTTCTCTTGTTTTAACAATCCCGCCAACTTCGGTTTTTGAAGTGTAAAGTCCGCTCCCGATTTCGGAAATGAACGCTAGCCGGTTTAACTTTTTTCAACTCGGACAAAGTGAAAGTTAATTCCGCCGCTGATGCCCTGGTTGTCGGGGTCAGACGGTTCATAGGTTGCCACGGAAAAATTTTCTGTGGGCAACGCGTCCTGCAGAGCCAGGCCGAAATCCTCCAGGGTGGTCACCTCGACAGAATTGATTTCCTTGATAAGTGCCCGGGGTTTTATGCCGGCAAGGGCCGCAGGTTTTCCCCCGATCACCTCAAAGACGACCACGCCTTTTGCGCGCTCTAAGCCCAGAAAATCCCGTATTTCTTCGTCCACTTCTCCGACGATGATGCCGAAGTCTTCTCCCAATTTTATGGCCTGTTCTTTGGTCATGGCCTGAGGAGCGGTTTCAGCATGAAGCAGATAGGGGGTTCCCAACGAGAAAGCCAAGATCATGCTCACCATCGCCCCCTGGCCAATGTGAGCAAGTAGTCCGCCGAGCCGGTGGATTCTATGTTGGATAGTCGGACGAATCATGTTCATCATTCCCTCCCTTTTAGCGGGCAGATTCCTGCAGAAATTGATTTACCCAAAATACATGAATTTTCCTTCTTGGTCGAATTCATGAAGGGCGATGTTTTTAGGCACACTAATCACCGGCATCCATTGGGATGTTGCGTCAGTCTCCGCCTGAATAACGGGATCATCCTGGCTGCCAAGCACTGTCCGCTATAGAATCCGGCCAGGATCATGCCCATGAGAAAGTACTGAAAGTTAAGTTCTCCGAAAATTTCTGCCATCGGCAATTCCCTTTCCTGTTTTCATGAGACCAAATCGAATCGATACAAATAAGGTGTTTAGACCAGGACCTCTTCTTGCTTAGCTGGCACGCGACTCTTTTCCACTTGACGGGTTTTCAGAAGAGTGAGATCAACGACATGGCCGCAATTGAGGCATCTTCCCATTTCAATTTCTAAAAATTGTCCGTCTACGTTAAAAATACTGTCTCTCACCATGAATCCTTTGCAGCGTTCGCATTCTCCCATTTTGTCACCTTCAGTTAAATTATAACCATTTTTACCACGGCCTTCTTGTAAGTTAAGATAAGTAACTAGTTACTAAAGTAAAGTAGTTACTTAAAAGTGCCTTTGCAAGGCATTTGAAAGTATTTCGGATGGTTCAAGGGTACTCTCTGGTGGGATGGGTCTGGACTGATGGCAACACGCCTGAAAAATTAGGTACTATTGGACACCAGCCCCATGAAATATCTGGCTGTATCAGGTTAAAGGACCTTTTGAGTTTCGCTGGGGGAAAGAGCGATCGGTGTTCCAACGCCCTGTTTGCTATTAACCCTATAATGTGCTCCCGGAAAGAATGTCGATGTCCAAAAATATTTTTGTGATCGGGCTGGATGAGTTTAACCTGGCCCTGCTCAAGCCGATCGGGTTGAACAAATCCTATGAATTTCATTCCCTGCTATCGGTTCAGGAGGTGAAGAGGCGGGAACACTACGATCCCGATGAATTGCTTGGAACAGCCGAAAAAAAGCTGAAACAGTTTACGGGGACCATTGATGGGATCGTGGGATATTGGGATTTCCCCACGACCTGCCTCGTCCCGTTTCTGAATCAGAAGATGAGGTTGCCGGGTCCGACCTTTGAGAGTGTCTTGAAATGTGAACACAAGTATTGGAGCCGGGTGGAGCAACAGCAGGTACTCACGGATATCCCGAAGTTCTGTGCGGTCAACCCGTTTGAGACCAATCCACGGTCCATGGTCGATTTGGCTTTTCCATATTGGATGAAGCCGGTTAAAGCGTTTGCCTCGCAATTGGGATTCCGTATTCATAATGACAAGGAATTTGTGAAAGCCATTGAGATCATTCAGCAAAAAATTTCCCATTTTGCCGAGCCCTTCAATTATTTTCTCGACCAGGTTGTTTTGCCTCTATCTGTTGCGGGTATTGGTGGGGACTGGTGTATCGCTGAATCCATTGTTTCAGGACGGCAATGCACGCTTGAAGGATATGTGTATCAGGGGGAAGTCGAGGTCTATGGTGTGATTGATTCCATCAGGGAGTCCAATCGCTCCACATTTGCCCGATACCAATATCCCTCGCAATTGCCCAAACGTATACAAAACCGAATGGTGCACGTCGCTCAAAAAATTATGACACATCTAAAGTATGACCAGGCTCCCTTCAACATGGAGTTCTTTTACGATGAACCCCATGACCGTACCTGGCTGCTGGAAATCAATCCTCGTATCTCTCAATCGCATTGCGATGTTTTTCGAAAAGTCGACGGCGCATCTCATCATGAGGTCATGATTGATCTGGCACTTGGTAAGAGACCTGAATTTCCGCATAGGCAGGGGGAGTGGGGGTGTGCGGGGAAAATTTTTCTTCGGGCTCATGAAGATGCGGTCCTGAAGCATGTTCCGGGTGAAAAAGAGATTCAACTGGTGAAAGAGCGGTTTCCCGGGACCCTCGTCAATATTCATGTAAAGGAAGGGATGCGACTGTCAGAGTTGCCCAACCAGGAAAGCTATAGTTATGAATTAGGCTATGTCTGTCTGGGGGCAGCGAATGAGCATGAGCTCCTGGAGCGTTCTCGAACATGTCAGGAATATTTGAAATTCGAATATTCTCCCTCTTAGGTTGGAGGCACAACCGCCTCCTTTGATCCTCCATGACTGTCGCGTTGAAAACCGTCACGTCCTTCCTCTGTCAAATTCGTGAGATTGAAAACACCTGGATTCCCATGCCGGATGGGGTTCGCCTGGCGGCGCGCATCTGGCTGCCGGAGAGTGCCGAGGAGAAACCGGTGCCCGGGATTTTGGAATATATCCCCTATCGGAAACGTGATGGGACGGCTTATCGCGATTCCATTACCCATCCGTATTTTGCTGGCCATGGCTATGCTTGCGTGCGCGTGGATTTGCGGGGAAGCGGGGACTCCGAAGGGGTGTTGACCGACGAGTATTTGGAGCAGGAACAGCTGGATGGCATAGAAGTAATCCGATGGATCGCTCAACAACCATGGTGCACGGGGGCTGTAGGCATGATGGGAATTTCCTGGGGCGGATTCAATGGGTTGCAGATTGCTGCTTATCGCCCGCCGGAACTGAAAGCCATTATTACCGTATGTTCCACCGATGATCGCTATGCCGATGACATTCATCATATGGGCGGGTGTCTTTTGGGAGATAATTTGTCCTGGGCGTCTACGATGTTCGCCTATAATGCCTGCCCACCCGATCCGGTAGTGGCCGGAGAACGGTGGAGAGAACTCTGGATGGAGCGGCTCAAGGGGAGCGGCCTCTGGCTGGAGACCTGGCTGCGACATCAGCGGCGCGATGACTACTGGAAGCAGGGATCGATTTGTGAAGATTTTTCGGCGATCACCTGTCCGGTGATGGCCGTCAGCGGGTGGGCGGACGGATATTCCAATGCGGTGTTTCGGCTGTTAGCTGGTCTGAAAGTTCCGCGAAGAGGCCTGATTGGTCCATGGAGCCACAAATATCCCCATTTGGGAATACCGGGTCCTGCCATCGGATTCCTTCAGGAGTCCTTACGCTGGTGGGATCAATGGCTGAAAGAGATTGAAACGGGCATGATGGAGGAGCCGATGCTGCGGGTTTGGATGCAGGAAAGCGTTCCTCCCACGACCTATTATGATGAGCGACCTGGACGCTGGATTGGCGAGCCTACCTGGCCTTCCCCTTCCATTCTTCCTCGAAAATATCCTCTGGCGGTTGGGAGAATAGGAGAGCCTGATGAGCCTGTTCCGGAGAATCCTCTCAGGATTCAGTCTCCGCTGAGTGTGGGATTATTCGCCGGAAAATGGTGTTCCTATGCGGCTGGCCCAGACTTGGCCCATGATCAACGGGAAGAAGATGGGGGGGCTCTGGTGTTTGACAGTGCCTTTCTTGAAGAGACCATAGAGATCCTGGGGGCGCCTGTGGTAGAGCTTGATCTGCAGGCCAATACACCCATTGCTATGGTGGCCGTGCGTCTGTCCGATGTGGCAGAGGATGATAGGGCGACCCGGGTGACCTACGGGTTGCTCAATCTGACGCATCGAAACAGCAGTGAACATCCCGAGTACGTGAAGCCGGAGGAACGGTATCGGGTTCGGGTGCAGCTCAACCACGTCGCACAAGTTTTTCCGAAAGGGCACCGTCTGCGCCTCTCGCTATCCACATCGTACTGGCCTCTGGCCTGGCCACCTCCCGAACCTGTCCGGCTCACCATCTATACCGGGGCCAGTAGTGTGTCTTTACCCATACGGCAGTCGGAAAAATTGGATGCACAACTTCCTGCCTTTGAAGTCCCGGAAGGTGCTCGGCCTCTTGCGAAGACCCTAATCGAACCGGAACATCACAATTGGCGAGTCATTCGGGATTTGGCAAAGGATAAATCGACCTTGGAAGTCATCAACGACAAAGGCGTTTACCGTCTGGATGATATTGACCTGGAGGTACAAAACAAAACGGTCGAAACGTATACCTATCAGGCGGATGATTTCTCATCCGTGAAAGGGGAGACCTGGTGTGTCCGTGGGTTCAAACGGAAAGACTGGGCAGTCAAGACTATCACCCGCACTATCCTCACTTCTTCTCCCACCCACTTTCATCTTCTCGCCGACCTGGATGCCTACGAAGGGGATAAGCGCGTCTACTGCCAAAGCTGGGATACCACCATTCCCCGCGATTTTATTTAGGTGAGTACGTCGGCGGTGCTAATACGCTTAGGTGCCCCTACTGTACCGGAGGCAAGCGAAGCCGATTAAGGGTCTGTTGAAAAAAGCCGCCAGCGGCGTTCTCGCCATTTTTCCGTGCTCACGTACTACGCGTACGCTCCGCGCGTAAAAACGGCTGCGGCCTTCCCTTCGGCATGACTCAGGGCAGGACTGGACGGACTTTTTTGAACAGACCCACCAGGGAAAAATTGAATGAGCTGGTGGGAATCGCGTCCAATATCACTCGCCATGATCTCTTATAGGGCCGGCCGGAGTTGAGCTAAGGCGCAGAGTTTCTTGTAGAATAGAAGATGGCCATGGGCTATCGCATGTGTCGCTGTATTCCAGGTCCGATTGATGGAGAGGGAGAAACCCCTATCTCCCGGCGACCTTGGGGCTCAGGCAATCGGCTTCGACGATAAATTCGACTTCGGATAGTATTCGGAAAACGATTCCACCTCCCCGGGATACCGGGGCCAGAGCCGGAAGGATGGACAGAGATGAGATTGACAGAATTCTGGGGGTATCCGGGTAAGTTTATTTCATAGAAGATGAAAAAAATATTGTGGAGGGTCATTTATGGAAGAAATCATTCATCATACTGATTACATCAATTGGGCCGAAATTCGGGGATTTCCTGGTCCGGCCGACGGAAAAATGTTGCGTGATGATCCATCGACGGGAGCCAGAGCCATGCTCGTACGAATTCCACCTGGAGGCGAGATTATCCCCCACGGGCATCGCGGGATCGTCCAACATTATATCCTGCAGGGGCAGTATGAATCGGATGGCAAGCTTTTTGGCCAGGGCTGTTATCGAATGATACCTGCGCACATTGATATCCCTCCGATGACTACGGAGAATGGAGTGACAATCTTAATGATATACGATCCCGTCGCCTAATGAGTCTGAATGGCTCCTCCTGGACAAGTCTGGAAATAGATGACCGATCCCTTTGTCAACGTGAGTTGACACTCCTGAGAAGGGCAACCATCCTAAGTCGGTCCTGTTGTGGTGCACAGTCCCAATGCGTGCTAATCCTGCATCAGCAATGGAGATGTTTTGAATGTCAGAATGTCATATTCCCTATGGTCCATTGCGTCACTCATTCGAGTGAAAAAAAGATCCGCTGTCCGGGCTGAAAGGGAGGCATCATCTACAAAAAAAACCGGAATGGTCTGTGAGAGACTGGTGCAGATAGGAATGACCCTGAGTGGAACAGCGGAAGTCCAAGCGATTCACCCGAATGAAGTTCGAATGGGCCGGTCATTCTCCTCGCACAAACGGTTACCGTTCTTCTCGCATGTGGACCTTTTCTAAAAATGCCTCAAGTTCGGAATTAGCGTAAATGCCATAGGCATCGACGATGGTTCCTCGCAGACCGTCATGGGTTTCGACGGCATACACCACCGACTCATCATCGGGATCACTGACCCCTTCAAACCGATGATGCTCACGAATTGTGAGTTCTTCCGGTTTGAACGTGTTTCCGCTTTCGACTGCACAAAAGGCATGGTGAAGAAAGGCAAAATTGGTGGTATAGCCCCGGCTCCTTAATCCCTTTAACGCCTCGGTCATTGTCATATATTCAGGATGCGACATGGTGTTTATGGCTCCTTTCTCTTTGAGTGGGTACGTGAGAGAGTGGCAACCCCGTTCGTGGTTAACTTTTTCGGATAATGCCGGAAGTTCGAATACCGAAGCCCATCATCCGCTTCGAGGAAAACTGCCGAGCCCAACGATGACCGAATGGAACCGATGAGGCGAATCCCGGCGGGAATTTACGGATCATAGTAAAGGACAAGACCTCACGTTCTTACAGAACTCTTATCTAAAGTCTGTTCCATTTCCAGAATTTTGACCGTGGTTTTGAGGACGGCATCGGGATTCAGGGAGATGCTGTCGATGCCCTGCTCCACGAGGAACTGCGCAAACTCGGGATAGTCACTGGGGGCCTGACCGCAGATGCCGATCTTCCGCCCTTTGGTTTTCGCGGCCTTTATGACCTGGGCAATGAATGTTTTGACTGCGGGGTTACGCTCATCAAAGACATGGGCCACGATTTCTGAATCCCGGTCCACGCCCAGCACCAACTGTGTCAAATCATTTGAGCCGATGGAAAACCCATCGAAGATCCCGGCAAATTCTTCCGCTAGAATCACGTTACTCGGAATTTCGCACATCACATAGACTTCCAGGTCCTTGTCGCCACGTTTCAGTCCCTGCTTGGCCATTTCCTCGAGAACCTTTTTGCCTTCCTCAACGGTCCGGCAAAAGGGAATCATCAGCTTCACGTTGGTGAGCCCCATCTCCTCCCTGACTTTTTTCATGGCCTGACATTCTAAGGCAAAGCCGTCCCGGTAACGGGGATCGTAGTAGCGGGACGCGCCACGAAATCCGAGCATGGGGTTCTCCTCTGTCGGTTCATAAGCCCTGCCGCCAATTAAATTCGCATATTCATTCGACTTAAAGTCGCTCATGCGGACAATGACGTCTTTGGGGTAAAAGGCTGCCCCGATCATGCCGACCCCTTGAGCGAGTTTGTCGATGAAGTATTGTTTTTTGTCGGGATACGCAGTGGTGAGACGATCAATCTCAGCTTTCACGCCGGCATCCTTTATTTGGCTATACTCCAGCAACGCCAAGGGATGGATTTTTATGAAGGTGCTGATAATAAATTCTTGGCGAGCCAACCCGACGCCGTCATTGGGAATACCGGAAAGCGAAAAGGCTTCCTCAGGATTTCCGATATTCATCATGACTTTGGTGCGGGCATGACCCAAATTTTTCAGAGAAACCCGCTCGACATCAAATGGGAGCCGGCCTTCATAGACGAACCCGGTGTCACCTTCCGCACAAGACACCGTCACCGATTGCTCGTTCTTGAGGGCGTCGGTCGCCCGCTCTGCCCCGACGATGGCCGGAAGACCGAGTTCCCGACTGACGATCGCCGCATGGCAGGTCCGTCCTCCTCGATTGGTTACGATGGCCGACGCTTTTTTCATGATCGGTTCCCAGTCAGGATCGGTTTTGTCCGTAACCAACACGTCTCCTTCTCGAAAGTCCTGAAGGTGTTGGACATGGGTGATTACCCGAACCGGGCCCTGACCGATTTTCTCTCCCACGCTCCGGCCTTGAATGAGAACCTGTCCCCGCTTGGTCAGGTGATAGGTTTCCATCACATCGGGATCTTTTCTGGACTGAACCGTTTCGGGCCGGGCTTGAACAATAAACAGCTCACCCGTCTGTCCGTCTTTGGCCCATTCGATGTCCATGGGACAGGCTCGGCCTTTCTTTCCGCTGTAATGGTCTTCAATGAGGCAACCCCATCGGGCCAACGTCAGAATTTCCTCATCGTTCATGGCAAAACGGTTTCGGTCATCAGGGGAGACCGGCACGTTTTTGACCATCTTGCTCCCTCCGATATCATAAATCAGTTTGAATTCCTTGCTTCCCGCAATTTTATGAAGAATCGGCTGAAACCCCTGCTTGAGGGTGGGCTTAAAGACATAATACTCATCAGGATTAACGGCGCCTTGCACGACATTTTCCCCAAGCCCATAGGAGGCGTTAATCAGAACAACATCGGGGAATCCCGTTTCCGTATCAATCGTGAAGAGCACGCCTGCGGAGGCCAGATCGGAACGCACCATTTGTTGCACCCCGATAGACAGGGCGATTTGGAGATGGTCGAACCCCTTATCGACTCGATAGGAAATAGCCCGGTCGGTGAACAACGACGCAAAGCATCGCTTGCAGGTTTCAAGGAGCGCCTGATGGCCCTGAACATTGAGATAGGTTTCTTGTTGTCCGGCAAAACTGGCATCTGGTAAATCCTCCGCTGTCGCACTGCTTCGTACGGCGACGTCGGCTCCTTCGGTTGATTGGGTACTCAGTCGGTCATAGGCCTCTTCGATGGCCTGTTCCAATGCTGGAGGAAGGGTGGCCCCAATAATCGCCTGCCGGATTTGTCGCCCTCGTTGACGGAGGTTGGACATATCCCCGGTATCCAGATCGCCCAGGATCTGTTTGATTTTGGTGTCGAGCCCGGCCTCACGAAGCACATAGCGATAGGCCTCAGCCGTGATGGCGAAACCGTTGGGAATCCTGACCCCCTGGGGAGTGAGCTCGCGGTACATTTCGCCAAGAGAGGCATTTTTGCCTCCCACTCGACTGATATCCTGTAAGCCAATTTCTTCAAACCAGAGGATGTAGGATTGAGGTGGTGAGGCAGGAGGTTTCATACCAATGACGTTCCTTTTTTATATTTCAAAACCAGTAAAACGGCATGGTTACTTAATACACATCGTAAGGGTCGAAGGCGGTCATTGCCGTACCGGGTGCCTGACGACCGGAAAGCGAAAGTTTTTTCCCGCAATTGGGACAGGTGAATTGTTCAACCTTCGTTTCGTTTGAATAGTGGCTGCTGGCCATCACCTGAGGGGGCCATGTGCAGTGACAGAGTTGAAAGCCCAGGGATTGCCCCATGGCCGCATGACCAACCTGGATCGTCCGTTCCGCTTCTTCAATCTTTTGTTGGATGGCTTTTCGTGGTTCGCCTGCCGGCAGTTGATCGTTCGCGGAATGGATGAGGGCAATCGCCTCCTTTAAGGTGGTCAACCCTTTCGTGAAGGCTTCCAAGACCTTGAGAAGACTCTGTTCTCGTTGAGCGTGATCCATAACAAATTCCCCTTGTGTTAATGAATGATGCCAATGCGACGTCCTGGTTGTAGTCGTTTGAGATGGTCGGGCCCTTATCCCTTAATACAGATTAACGGGCGCATTTTCGCTACCTTACGGGCCAAGTGCGCCTGTTCAGCCGCATCGACCACGGCGGTGACGTCTTTATAGGCACCCGGCGCTTCTTCGGCGACCCCCCGCGCGGATGGACTTCTGATCAGGATTCCCTGAGCCGCTAATTCTTGAATCACCCTCTGACCTTTCCATTGGCGGGTGGCTTGATGCCGACTCATACTGCGTCCTGCTCCATGGCAGGCGGACCCATAGGCCAGATCCATGCCCTCTTTCGTTCCGACCAGAAGATAGGAGGCTGTTCCCATGGTTCCACCGATAAGGACCGGTTGACCAAAGGCTTGAAAGTCAGGAGGGATGGCGGCATGTCCCGGACCGAACGCACGCGTGGCCCCTTTCCGATGGACAAAGACGCGCCGACTCCGGCCGCCGATCTGATGCTCCTCCATTTTGCAGGTATTGTGTGACACATCGTAGAGCAGCGGGAGGGACGTCTGAGGAAAGATTTCCGAGAAGGCTTGACGCACTAAATGCGTGACGATTTCCCGGTTGGCTAAGGCACAATTGATCGCCGCCCGCATCGCCCCTAAATATTCCTGGCCCAAGGGTGAGTCGATCGGGGCACAGGCCAATTCGCGGTCCGGCAACGTAATGCCATACTGGCTTGCCGCCACCACCATTTTCTTGAGGTATTCGGTGCCGATTTGATGCCCAAGCCCTCGAGATCCGCAATGAATGCTGACCAGAATATCCCCGACATGGATACCCAGTTTTTCCGACATGGGATCGTGATAGGTTTCCACGACCTCCTGAATTTCCAAATAATGATTCCCGGATCCTAACGTGCCCATTTCGTCCTGCTGGCGCTTCTTGGCCTGATCAGATACGTAGGCGGGTTTTGCCCCGGTCATGCAGCCGTGCTCTTCAATGTGCGATAAATCTTTCGCTGTCCCATAGCCTCGTTGGACCGCCCATTGGGCACCGCCGGCAAGCATGTCATCCATTTCCTTGGGGTTCAGATGCAATCGACCGGTACTCCCCACGCCTGCGGGCACCTGTGCAAATAAGAGGTTCGCCAGTTTTTCTTTGACGGGAGTAATATCGTCCGCACGTAAACCCGTATAGAGGGCTCGTACGCCGCAGGAAATATCAAATCCCACACCGCCGGCAGACACCACCCCTCCCTGTTGAGGGTCGAAGGCCGCCACTCCGCCTATAGGAAACCCGTAGCCCCAGTGAGCATCGGGCATGGCAAACGAGGCTTGGACAATTCCCGGGAGTGTGGACACATTCACGACCTGTTCATACACCTTCATGTCCATGTCGCGAATGAGTGACTCATCCGCGTAAATAATTCCCGGCACGCGCATCGTTCCCTTTTGAGGAATATGCCACTCATATGCCGACACACGGGACAAGAGATTCAGGTCCATACGGTTTGCCGCAAAAAAGAAGAGTGGATCAATCGGTGCCCTGACATAGTCGGCTCACCATGCATGCGATTTTTCACTCACAACATTAGACATCCACAACACATTGGGCAACCCATCCGTTTCCCTCAATCTGCCGGACAGATAACTCGGTATAGGTCGCCCCTTTGATTTCTACGGCTGGTTCATGTTTCATACGGTCGACTGGTTCCCCGCGCGCAATGGCTGTAAGGTGATGATCCGTGATCGTGACGTTAAACCGGCAAAAAACCATGTGGCCGCATGCCATTTCATAGATGAGGGCATTCAGCCAATCGACCAGTAATAATTCATCATCCGGCGCGTCGCAGGTGAAATGCCGCTCCATCTGAGGATCGACCTGTTGGGGATCCGTCACCACAGCCGTCAGAGCTAAGGCCGCCTGTTCAAAGGCTTGGGGCTTGGTGATTCCGAAACCACGAATCCCCATATCCGCCTCATGGGGAAAATGTTCCCACCCTCTTGAAGCCTCAAGGCCGTTCATGTGTGTCATGACCCGGTTGTCATCCGGAGCATATAGCGAGGGATCTGTGCCCAGGTTGACGGTACCATGTCTCAGCCGGATCCTTCCGTGGCCCTTGCCCTGAGCCCATTCGACCGCGCTCAGGGCAGACTTGCCGAATGGGTCAGCAGGGCAAGGAGCAGAAAGCCATCGGCCTTTTGTTTCTGGCTAATCCAGCATGAAAGATATGTTGGCGTTGATGCGATATTTGGTGATCTTGTTATTTTCCACTTTGGCTTCCATATCCTTGATGTAAATCGATTTAATGCCATGCACACTTTTGGCTGCTTTGGTCACGGCGTACGAAGCCGCATCCTCCCAGCTCTTGTCTGATTCTGCTAACACTTCGATCACTTTTAACATGTCTGACATGGCTGAACCTCCTTCTGAATGTGAAAATGAATGATAAACCACTGGCCTGGAGACAGTGGTTGAGCTGTTATCCGTGCCTCTCTGTTGAAGGATGAAGTTTGGCGATGGGATTAAAGGGGGCAAGGAATCTGATATATCGCAAGACGTCCCAGCGCTCATCTTCCGTCAGACGCGCCGACCACCCATGCATAGGAGAAAAGACGGCTCCAAAGGTGATCACATTCATTAATTCCCAATCGGTTTTTGATCGGGATTCCAACGAGTGAAAATTCGCGGGCTGGACCAACAGGAATTGGGTGTCAGGTCCATCGCCGGATCCTTTGGGCCCATGGCAGTTCATGCAATGTTTTTCATAAAGGATTTTCCCGTTTTGCGGATTTCCCGGAACTTCCTGACTGAACGCCAGTATGGGCCAGGCCATGATGAGGATGAAACTGAGAAACCCAAGGTATTTGTGTGGTTGATGCATGATGTCCTCCTGCTCGCTTATCTGTGGGGATGTTCATCTATGGACGATCAGAGTCTTCATCCTCATGGCTCCTGAATAAATTCCAGATATGACAGCAGTTGCCAGATTCGGCCTCGAACTTGATCGGCCCACTCCGTTTCAATCGAGACCTCATCATCTGGTATCCGGAACCAAATCCCGAAGACCGGCATCTCGCGTGTGCCATGGGCCGGAACCTGGCGTCGTCCATCAATGGTGCGATACGCATGCCAAAAGGGGAATGTCCCGCCATGGTTGGCTGATAACCTGGTCAGATTCGCCGGCTTGGGCTTCAAAGATTCAGAAAGAGGACCGTCCCCCTTGGCCTGGGTTCCATGACAGGATACGCAGAATTTTTGAAAGAGCTGCCTCCCTCCGGCTATGACATCCTGCTCCTGAGCCCATCCCGAACTCATTCCCATCCACAGGATCAGCAAGGCGAGGCTTCCATTCCGCAGGAGAAGGCTAAGCAAATGATTCATGGAGTATCCTTTTGGTGTGAAACATTCAGGCAACCTCTTGAGCATGTTTGGGGGAGGATTTGTATTGGGAGATTTTGCGATTGGATAGGGTTTGCGAATCAAAGATTTCCCCACAATTTAAACATCGCCATTCATAAATCCAAACAGTCTTATAAATATTTTCCATATTCAGACAGGTATCCATGACCATTAACCCATGGCAGCGGGAACATTCCATCATGTCACCTCCTGGTATAAGTTTATTCTTAATGTATGTTCCTAAAGCAATGAATGTATTAACCTCTCTCTCGAACCATGCCGTCTCAGATCGTGAGCGAGGGCGAACATTGATTCGATAATAAAGAGGATCTATCAAACCTTATGCCAAACCCGGAATATGGATTCAGAACGGAAAGAATGTTGAGGAATTTGGGCAGGGAAAGGGTGCCCAATCCCATTGAGAATGGGCGAAACCATAAATAACCAGCGATGAAACATTGAACCGGAAAAACAGTTAACCTGGCGTAGCACGGCGAAGAAAAGTTCGGGGAAAGAAGCAAATTTCAGTGGAACTGCCTGGGTACTGTGGCATCTTTCCCCAGGGCTTTCGACCCGTTGGTCCCAGTCTTCCTCACCGGGGATAGATTCGACACACGAAAAATATATCTCCGGAACAGGCTATCGAAGAGGACGTATGGAGTGGGATTCCCGTCAACACCGGATGCTTGTTAGCGATCATGCCGATCATGCCGATCAGGGCGAGTGACCGGTTCGATGATGCCGCAGGCATCCCGGGGGCCACCGGCACAACCCGCAACGAATTCATTCTCGCCCACCAGGTCACAATAGAGGTCCGGGTTGGTATGGATGATGAAAGAACTTCCTGCGTCGGCTCCCACACCCTCATCAAAAATGCTGAGCCGCCCTTCTGAGAGGGTAATACGGCTCGTGGTGGTATGCATGACACCGATCCCGTTGCGGACTTCAATATTCACGAGGTCTCCCATATGAAACGGGTGATTGAAATGAGGGCTGTCCGGTGCGTTGGGATTGGCGGTGTCCCTGTAGAGGTCAACGGCACCTGGATCATGATGGCCTTTGGCCGCGCTACATGGTTTGCATGCAGCGGCTTCATGAATATGGACCGCATGTTTGCCATCCGACAATCCCTTCACAACCATCGAAACTTCCACTTCCTTGATGCCTTCTTCGGTGAAACGTTCTTTCAGGGTCGCTCTTCCTTGAATAGCGGCATCGGTACAACCGGCGATTTCGGCCGTGGCCTTCTCGACTCCCTTGTTGAAAAGCCTCTTGGCATCCGCATCTGAGTGACCGAATCCAACCATCGCAAGGCAGATAACGAACCCCCCGAACAGGAATGAAGACTTCATGACACACCTCCCTGGGAAGAAAATAGAATGGTCCATCTGAGAATGTTCCCAGACGAATGGGAAATTAAAGAGGTTAGCCTAACTTAAGGGCACTATGGCTTGAACTAGGGTATGCCCTAGGAAATAAAAAAAATTACCCTAGTAAGAGGCTCATGACTCACCCTTCATGACGGTTAGGACATGTCGCGCCTCGGTCATCCTCGTGGTCTGGTAAGCGGGGACCCAAATCGCAAACTGAAAAAGATGAATACCCGATGCCATGCGTCGCAGGATGAGTCAATGAGGGGCAGCGACAGAAAGGTCTGTACCTTTTGAGCCAAAATGCCTATAGTTGAAGTTTTGGCGAGGTGTTTCAAAATTTACCCCTAGGGGGAAAACTTCCCTGGCTATTGGAAAAAACTATTGCAATCCCAAAGACCTCCCGAAAAACCGAAGAGGAAAATTGCTTTCCCCAAAATGGGCTCCCCTCGGAGTTTTGTCACGGAGCAATCCAAAGTTTCACGATCACATCCTCAGATTTCATCCCCATTCAAGATCATCCCTGATTCTTATAAATTTCCCGGCCCTCAGCTAGCTTTTCCATCGTTGGATTTGAGGCAGTAAAGGATTTACTAACATCTGAAATAAGCCTAAATTGATGGATGGTGAACCTCACCCATCATTCTTTCGACCATTTTTAAGGGGCCGGAACGTCACCAATGGATTTGCCCATGAATGCAATCATCGTCCCAATTGGCAAAATCTTTGGAAAGAAATCGTGTCACAACTGGATTCCTGGTTGGATAGGCATGACGAGAATTTAGTGAGGGTGGATGTCCGATAAAAACCCTCGGGCATTAGCTGAGACAGGCAAGGCAAGTCTTGCTATCCGCCTTCGCGCAAAGTGAGAAGCAAAGGCATGAGTCCAAAGAACAAACCAGCTACAGGGAGTCATCCTTTACGTCGAAAAGCTGTGACAGGGCTGTTGACCACCCGCGAGCAGGTAAAAAAGATGACGCTGGAGGAGGTCCAGCACCTCGTGCATGAACTCCAGGTCCATCAAATCGAACTGGAAATGCAAAACGAAGAGTTGCGTCAGGCCCAACGAGAGCTTGAGGTGACACGTAATCGGTATGCTGCATTGTTTGATTTTTCAACGATGGGATATGTGACCCTTGATGATGGCCATAATTGCATTCTGGAGGCCAATTTGACTTTTTGCCATTTGGTGGGTGTGTCACGGGTAGATATCCTCAATAAGAAGTTAGAACAATATGTCATCCCGGATGATCAACGGGCGTTTAAACGGTATTTGGATTTTCTGAGGCAGACCCCGGGCACGCACTGTTCCGATCTTCTCACTCTGCAGCATTCCAACAATCCCCGTCAGGTCCGATTAGAAGGCTGTCTGGAGACCAAGGAACCTTCAAGTATGACAAGGGTGTTTCGAATCGCGGTCCAGGATGTCACGATACAAGAGCAAGTCGAATGCGCGCAGGATGAGCAAAGGGCCTTGATGGCGGTCGTGATGGGCGGGGTTATGGATGCCATCGTGACCATCGATGAAAGTCAACGAATTGTCCTGTTTAATAAAGCGGCGGAAAACATGTTTGGTTGTCCTGCCTCAAGCGCCCTTGGACAACCGATAGACCGGTTTATCCCGGAGCGATTTCGTGCAGTCCATCAGGAACATTTTCAACAATTTGGCCGGAACCCGAAGCCCTTCCGTCAGATGGGTGCGGCAAGGGAGATTTTCGGACTCCGGACCAGCGGAGAGGAATTTCCTATCGAAGCGACCATTTCACAAGTGCAGGTTAAAGAACAAGGCAAGAAGCTCTTCACCGTCGTGCTACGAGACGTCACCGAACGTCGACACGCTCAGGAGATGCTGAAAAAAGACCAGCAATTTATTACAGCCATTTTGGATACTGCCGGTGCTTTGGTGGTTGTCATGAATCGCCAGGGGCAGATCATCCGGTTTAATCGCGCCTGTGAAAGGCTGACGGGGTATGCATTTGAGGAAGTCCGCCATAGGCTCATTTGGGATATACTCCAACCGTCCATGGTGGGGGTGGAGGAGGTGAAGGAATATTTTCAGGCCATTCTCCATGACCAGGCCCCGACTTTTCAGGAAAATTATTGGGTCACAAAGGAAAATATTCGGCGGTGGATTGCGTGGTCTTATGCGGTGCTCAAGGACGACCAGGGTAGGGTGGACTTTGTGATTGTGACAGGGATTAATCTCACGGGACAACGGAACGCGCAAAGAGCGTTGAAAAACGAACAGCGGTTCATTGCCAATGTGTTAAATACGACAGGAGCCCTGGTGATCATCCTGGACCCCCAATGGAGGATTCTTCGCATGAATCGTGCTTCTGAGCAGACGGTCAGGCACGCGTTTCAAGACTTGAAGGGACAGCCATTCTGGAATCTCCTGACAACTTCAGAGGAAGACAGAGAAGGAGCCAGACAGGTGCTCGAGTCTTACAAAACAGGCCGGTTCTCTTGCACTTTTGAATCCGCCATTCTGGATAAGGCACGTCAGCTTTGTTGGATTCAGTGGAACACGACCGCCAGCTACAAAAAAAACGGAGGTGTGGAATATTTTATTGTGACCGGCACCGATATCACCCGGCGCAGGCAAGCCGAACAGCTGCTTCAACAGAGCAAAGAGCAGCTTCAGGCGATTCTTGATCATAGTCCGGTCTCCATATGGCTCAAAGATCTTGAAGGCCGGTATCTGAAGGTCAATCGGCAGTTCGAAAAGAATGCGGGTCTGTCTGAGAAGGAGATTTTGGGCAAAACCGATATGCAAATTTTTTCCTCCGAACGGGCTTCGCGGTTTTGGGAAATTGATCAAATCATTCTTCAAACCCGGCAGGCCTATGAATCCGATGAAATATCGGATCGTTCGGATGGAATACACACCGAACATGTGTTTAAATTTTTGTTGACGACTCCCAAAGGAAAGCCCTATGCGCTCTGTGGAATTGCCACGGATATTACACAAAGAAAACAAGCGGAAACCATTCTTCAGGAAGCC
The DNA here is from genome assembly GCF_052156535.1 of Nitrospira sp. T9. NCBI lineage: Bacteria > Pseudomonadati > Nitrospirota > Nitrospiria > Nitrospirales > Nitrospiraceae > Nitrospira > Nitrospira sp. T9. The sequence continues at coordinate 176,975 of NZ_JBQKUP010000035.1, read as the reverse complement.
TCTCAGCGCCTGGAAATTCAACAGCAGGAGCTTCGCTCACTGGCTGCCCAACTCCTGACTGCGCAGGAAGAGGAGCGGCGGCGTATATCCCGTGATCTGCACGATGATGTCAATCAACGGCTCGCGCTGATGAGTTTGAAACTGCAATCAGCACAAAATGATCTTCCGGATATTCATCCTGTCTCGCAAAAGCTTCATGAGCTCTATGCCAATGTCGGGGATCTGTCCGATGATATCCGGCGTTTAGCCTACCAATATCATCCGTCAATCCTGGATGATCTTGGATTGAGCTCAGCTCTTCGCTCGTTGTGCGAAGACTTTGAGAAGTGGGAAGGGATCTCGGTCACGTGTGAGTTGCCTGAAGGAGCATCAAGAATTTCCCAAGCGGTGGGCACATGTCTGTACCGTGTGGCACAGGAGAGCCTGCGAAATGTGGTAAGACATGCTCAGGCTTCGGCAGTCCATCTCGTTTTGGGGCAAGGACAGGACATTACTCTCTCAATTCGCGACAATGGAAAAGGATTTGAGGTGGAGGGGCTTCCTTCTCGAGGTTTGGGATTTGTCAGCATGAGAGAACGGGTTCGTCTGATGGGTGGAACCCTGTTGGTGGAGAGTCAGCCTGGCCATGGCACTACCGTAATGGTCTCAATTCCTGAAAGCTCCCAAACGTGAATGCGTCTTCACCCTTCTGTTATATCCCTCTGGTGGGTAGCCTGGCGACATCTGGGGAAGACGTCAGGGGCCAAACGGGAAGATCAAAATCATGAGAGATGCCCGATGACCAATGTTGGCCATGAGCAATGATCGCTGTCATCCTGAGTGCAACGAAGGATCTGGCTGAGCCGGGGAAAGGTTCGCTGTGGGCACAGATTCTTCGCCCTGGGCTCAGAAAGACAATCCTCACACACCGTTTTCCGGCATCCCCGCAAGTCGTCAGCGTGGATTCATCCGATACGCAGGCAAGATGGATTCCCGATAACGAATGTCGGGAGTGACGTCCGGAGGAAGATTTTGGATACACGCTGTTTGATGAGAGGTCCCAACGAATTCCTATGCGAATATACAAAAAACAGAACGACAGATGGCATCGGCTATGGTGACCCGACCTCGTATACTATTAGCCGACGACCATGTATTGGTTCTGGAGGGTTTGGCCAAGCTGGTTACGGAGGACTGTGAACTTGTCGGGAAAGTGGAGGATGGGCGGGCCCTTCTTCAGGTTGCTCCGAAGTTGGAGCCGGATGTGATTGTCTTAGACATTTCCATGCCAAAATTGAATGGACTGGATGCCGCCCGTCAACTGAAGAAATTACTTCCTTCGGTTAAGCTGATTTTTCTGACCATGCATGCGGATCCTCTGTATGCGAAGGAAGCCTTTCAAATCGGAGCCTCCGGTTTTCTCTTGAAACGTTCTGCTGCTTCAGAGTTGATGCAAGCCATCCACGCCGTGATGAAAGGGCAGTACTATGTGACCCCGGCCATTGCCAAGGATTTTCTGAGTACCATCACTCAAACGAGTCCGGTTCCCCAGCTCGAGAAAAAATCCTTGACGCCCCGGCAGCGGGAAGTTCTTCAACTCATTGCCGAGGGGCACAGCACCAAAGAGATCGCGACGATATTACATGTGTGTCCTAAAACGGTTGAATTTCATCGAACTCAGATTATCCGGGGGTTAAACCTGCATAGCACGGCGGAATTAACGAGGTATGCCATCGCGCATGGCCTCATCGCCCCTGAGGAATAACCCGTTGTTCATATTGCCTCCTGGTCTCCTTCATTACCTGATCTGACTGTGCGCACCGTTTGGTAGCTATTCGATAGGCTCTGAGTCAAGAGTGTGTCACGTGAAACGATGGGGGAAGGGACTGGGAGATTTTCCTTCGAGAACTAGGGATTTGCCTAGTGGTGCCTGGGCTTCCCTTGTATACAATACGGCAGCCTGAAGGGTGCGACCCATTGTCTGGAAACGTCTAGATGGCCGTTCCTGTCCCTCATTTTCATGATCTTTCATGTGGCGAAGGGGCCTTGACGAATCTTCCCCGTATTGTGTTGGCGGACGATCATCCCATGGTGCTGGAGGGGGTGGCCAGGCTTGTGGAGGATTTTGGCGAGGTCGTGGGGAAAGTGGAGGATGGACGATCGCTGCTTGAAGTCGCTTCACATCTGAACCCGGATGTGGTGATCATGGATATTTCGATGCCGAGTCTAAACGGGCTGGAATCGGCCCGCCATCTCCAAAAACTTATTCCCCGTTGTAAAATCATTTTCCTGACGATGCATGCGGATTCCGCCTATATTACCGCGGCATTTGAGGCTGGAGCATCTGGATATCTCTTGAAACGGTCTGCCGGTTCAGAACTTCAATTGGCGGTCAAGACGGTGTTGGCAGGCGGCCGGTATGTCACGCCTCTTGCTCTTCGGAGAGAGGTCTCGCTTTATGATCTCGTTGGAGGGGGGGAATCGTTGTTTAAGCTGCTCACTCCTCGTCAACGGGAAGTCTTGCAGTTGATCGCCGAAGGCCATTCCACCAAAGCCATTGCCACCCTTCTCAATATTTCCACCAAAACGGTGGAATTTCATAAAGCCAAGGTCATGGAAACCTTAGGGATGCATACGATTCCAGAGTTGACCCAGTTTGCGGTGGCTTCCGGCCTGGTTGAGAAGTAGACGATTCCGATCATCTCTCCTCACTTCATCCTAGGATGATTTCCCGAAAGGACTAGGGGTTTCCCTAGTTTTTTTTATTGAAGTCGATCGGTATTTACACCCTCACCTTAGCGGCAAAATCCCCCATTACTCTGATGGTTTCATGGTTGAAACCGATGTGAAAGAGAGGCCCTCGGATGAACCACCTTTTTTCATCTTCTGCATTGGCAGAAGATCTGATGAACACCGCAGCCGTTCCTCTTCGACCCGGTCGTTTTGAGAAGGGTCTGGCTTTGCAATTTCTCTCCGGTCAATACAGCGGATGGCCGGTGGTCGATTCCACAAGAGAAATTCTGGGGGTCGTGACCGAACTCCGTCTGTTACAAGCCTGTTCACGCGTGAATTCCCTGGATGAACTCAGGGTCGAAGACACCATGACCACGCCGGTCTATGTGTTTGAGCAGGATCCGCTCGATGTTGTGATGAAGGGGATGGTTCACAGCCAAGTTCTGAGGATGCCTGTGGTTCGTGACCGGCAGCTTGTCGGAGTCATTTCCCGTGGAGATATCTTACGGCATAGCCTCCCGTTATCTTCGCCTTCCTCCCAATTCGTGTTTTCCTGTGCCTGGTGTGAACGGGTTCATGATCCCTCCGAGGGGCTGGTCGGAACAGATGACTGGCAAGTGTTGGATGCCTATTTGTCAAGGCATCAACTCACATTCTCCGATATCGAGCCTGCACAAACCTATTGCCCGTCCTGTCTGGAAATTCTTCAAGCGCTCCAACCCCCATCGCCGGGTACGTCGCGTGCCGGGACCGGGGCCCAGGCCCAAGTCCGTCCCTGTTTGTTGGTGGTCGATGATGATCCTTCCGTAGCCGGGTTGTTGGATCAAGCTCTTCAGGAATGGGGATATGAAGTGCTTGTTGCGAGAAATGGGCGGGAGGGCCTGGATCTATTGGACGGCCGTTGCGTGGATGGAATTTTACTGGATATGCACATGCCTATTATGGATGGGCGGACCATGTTGGATGAACTACGCTGGTTGGGACATCAGATGCCGGTGGTCATGATGTCGGGCGCGTCGGAGGAATCATTGCTCCGGCGGATGTTGCAGGAAGGTGCTCAAGGATTTTTCCTTAAACCGTTTCATCTCGCTTCTGTTCAACAAGCCTGCCGTAAGATCTTTCAAAATGATGAGGACAAGGCTGAGGCCTCTTCTCGTTTCCATGTGGCCTGATGGAAGACGGGATTCCGATTGGGGCTGATGGATTTTCAAATAAGGTATTGGGCATTTTTCAGAAAGGGGGACCCATGAATGAACAGAAGGCCGGTCGTGTGAATGGAACCCTTAAAACCGGGAGGAAAGAAGTCTGCGCCCATCAACGCCTGGTAGACGAACAAGTCAACAAAAAAGGCGAGAAAACGGGGCACCTGGTCTGTCTGGAATGTGGTGAGGTTATTCATGATCGGGTGGAAGCCTGAAATCGACTGAGATATCTGTCATCTCCTGGTTCATGTGGAAAGAGGGAGAAGACCTATGATGCTCCTCGTGCTTCAGGACGCTGAAAGAGAGGGTGACGCGTTGTTGGTCGCTACTATTTACAGGCGGTTTTGAACAATTTGTTATGTCTTCGCCCATGAGCGTTCAATCCGGTTTGATCGTCGCAGGAATGAGTTCGTCAAAATTCTGCTCATCTGTCTTGAGATGATAAGGCGCTGAACTGATATCAAGGCAATACAAGGCGGAGGTTGATCCAATGAAAGATGTCTCGTTCGTGTCCAACAAACAGGGAGAAATGCAAAGTCTGCCAATTTCTGTCAATGAAAACCAGGAGATGAGGCATGATGGTTCTTCTGATTCGCTAGAGATCAAAATTGACAATCGCGCCCATGAGATTTCCCTGCGGGGAGGTGAGCCTCGTGGACCGAGTTTAGCCAGTTGGTTGATAGCCGCAAGAGAGGTTTTGTCCGAGGATTCTGAAGGGCCCCAATTGACTGCCTAAAGCCTGTTTGCCTGGCTCGACAGTTTATTCTGGTCCTCAACCCCAAGCTGGAATTCTGACGTTTTTAATCAAGAATCTTTTTTAATCTCTCCAGAAGCTGGGTCTCCGCTCACGAGGACATTTTCGCTATCGATTCCCAAAGTCCGACAGACTCCTAGGAAAAATTTCCTGGTTTCCTAGGAAAATACCCAGTATCCCTCACTCTTTTTTCACGATATAAGGGACCGCGTAGGTAGTAATTCATAGCTTTCATACAATTTTTTCGTGCAAAGGAAGGAGCTCCGCCCTATGTCTCAATTCCATGCCTTATGGTCCATTATTCTCGCCGGAGGGGAGGGGGAACGAACGCGTCCGTTTATTGAACGATGGTTAGGCTATCCCAAACCCAAGCAGTACTGTACCTTCGTGGGAAACCGGTCGATGCTCCAACACACCTTAGACCGGGCGGATCGCCTTGGAGCTCCTCATCAAAAAATCACGGTGGTGGCCCAAAGCCATCAAGGGTTTGCAAGTGAAGCCTTAACGGGGCAGGTGGCAGGACAAGTGGTTCTTGAACCGAACTATTGCGGCACAGCTCCTGAGATGTATCTCCCTCTCACCTATGTGCGGGCATGGGACCCACATGCCACAGTGGTCATCTTCCCTTCTGACCATTTTGTGTTTCCGGAAAATCGTTTTCTGGAAACGGTTCAGCGTGCCATAAGCGGGAGTCGTATTCTTCAGGATCGCCTCCTGTTGTTGGGGGTACGTCCCACTCATCTCGAATTGGACTATGGCTGGATGAATGTGGGTGGGGTGTTGGGTTGGAGTGGAGGATCCTGCGTTCGGCAAGTCGATTCCTTTGTTGAGCAACTCGACCCTATTCAGGCCCTCAATGCCATGGCCAAAGGCGCACTTTGGAACACGTCGGTGATCGTGGGGAAAGTTTCGACCATCTGGAAGCTGGGCTGGCAATACGTTCCTGTCATCATGGAACGGTTTGAGCGATTAGGAAAAGCCATCGGGAGCACTCAGGAAGGTCGCATGCTTCGTCAGTTATATCAGAAAATGCCCAGATTAGATGTGTCTTCCGAATTACTCCAGCGCGTTCCGGAACGCCTGGGGATGATTGAGCTGGAAGACGTGCTTTGGAGTGATTGGGAAGGCTCAGACCGCATTCGTGACACGCTGAATGTTGTTGGAAAGGAGCCTGTGTTCCCCTCTGAGCTTATCACCATGCCCTGTTCCTCTCCTCAGGCACTCTCTTTTCTTGAGGTGACCCGATGAGTCGCAAACGCATATCAACAACGAGTGACCGCCAGGAACCGGAGGAACAGTCGGGCGCAACTCGTCAAAGCAGGAGAATGACAGATAAGCAGCCACGCGCGAAGACATCTCCCAGGGGCAGGAATCGCAAACCTCTTCGGCCGGAGGAGGAACATGCGGGGGAGACTCCATTCGCGAATGAGGGTATGCAGCCGCGAATTGCTGTACGGGAGTGTTGAATAAAACCAATTTCCAAGGGCATATTGCCCCACAGGCACGTTGCATATTAGAGGTCTCGGGGCGGTTCAAAAAAGCATGCCCTGAGTCTTCCCGAAGGGTCCGTCCAGCAAGGCCGCAGTCATTTTTGCGCGCAGAGCGTATTTCCAGTACGTGAGCACGGAAAAATGGCGAGAACGCCGCTGGCGGCTTTTTTCAACAGCCCCCTGTACGGGCCTTTGAGCTCTACCGGCGGCGGGGAGGCCACCACGGCCAGGACCTCGATGATTGGTTCCTCGCGGAGCAGGAGGTCATGGCTGATGAATCATGGGGAAATATTGAACCATAGAGCGAAACGCTGGAAAAGCCATCCTTGCGCCGTTATCGAGCGGAGGCCAGCAGAGCCCCGTTCCAAATGAAGACTTGATGGATTTCCGAAGTATAGAGTCAGGGATGTCCCCGAGGAGACTTAATTGTTGATATACGATATCAATTGTGCCGACTTTCCTCCGGTTTCCCCCGCCAATCCTGATGGGTTCCTCATAATCCTAAAAACGGCAGTTACAGGGCCGAGAGCCCGTTCATGCTTCGAGAGCCTCAGCACGAACGGAGTGTCGAAGTGGTCACCCGTTGGGTGAGAGTCCGTTCGCCCTGAGCGCCGCGCCTTCCGCGGCAGTCGAAGGGTTCCGAGATGGCCAACTGCCGTTTTTAGGATAATAAATCCTGAGAATGACCAATGGGCCTAATTTCCGCTTTTCCACCCTTGTTGTTGCAATCTTCAACAGTTCTCCATTCATCCCTGTAGCTTTTTTGGCCAAGGGACCTTTCCCGGCGTGGTCCGTTTCCTCAGAACCCATTGCGAACAGAGAGAATTGGTCCGAGGCCCCCTTCTGGCATAACCCTCGCTAGAGAAAGGAGAGTGGGTCTATACCATCAGGGGCTGGTGAAATGCTTTCAGGGCAAAGGAGATGCGGGTAAAAAATGATATTAAGCCATTAACCGGGTTTTTCTTCGCTGAAAAATGGGCCGTAAGCGCCGATTACGACTTTTTGCCAGGGGGAAGGTAAGGGTATGTATCGGATTTTAGATGAAAGTGAAGACAGAAGTGTGGGTATACGGGTTATGAGTAAATTATCAGCCGAAGAGTATGATCTCTTGAATGCGTACCTGGAGCATCTGATGCAGGAGGTTGGCCCGATTAATTTCTTATGCGATATGGCAACCGTTGAAGGCGAAAATGGGCAAGCCTTATGGGAGGAGATGACCGATAACCTTAGGAACGCTCAAGAATATCAACGAATTGCGGTGGTGGGAAGCCGACAATGGTTGGAGGGCGGACAAAATGTTTCTGTTCCCTGGCCCAGTACTCAATTCAAATATTTCACACCAGACAAGACAGACAAGGCCTGGCGCTGGGTAAAGGGATGAGTTGATCAAAACCCACTGCTAACGGGCTTCATCCGGATTCCGAAGAGAGGGTGGCCGTGAATGAATGTGCGGCGATTTTGGTTAAATAGCCATTTGAGTTGAAATCCCTCATTCTCTTCACTCAACAAGGCCATGCTCATCTTCGGAACCACTTCCGTTAACCCCCTGGCGTCTGATGAAGACGTGAGTCTGGCAGCCCCGATTCCATTTATTGGGATTCACTGCTGAATCCTAGGGACTTTTTCCTCCTTGACTAGGGAAATTCCTAGTTCCTTCCTTGGGTAAAATGTTTTACAAAGAACATTCCATAATGGGGTAAGACCCTCATTGTACTTTGGCATACATGACCCAGGGAGGGAGATGAAGAACATGCTGAGAGCCGGGGCTCATCCGTTGTGGTCGATTATCTTAGCTGGTGGGGAGGGGGAAAGGACACGCCCGTTTATCGAACAGTGGTTGGGCGGGCATAAACCCAAGCAGTATTGTACCTTTGTCGGAAAACGATCCATGCTTCAACATACGCTGGATCGAGCAGACCGATTGGTCAGACCTGAACATAAGGTCACGGTGATCGGTCGGAACCATCGGGAGTTTTTGAATAAAGCCATTGATGGAGATACGTCCGGACACGTGATTGTTCAGCCACAGAATTGTGGAACGGCGGCGGGAGTATTCCTTCCCCTGACCTTTGTTCGAGCCTGGGATGCTGATGCCACAGTCGTTATTTTTCCATCCGATCATTTTGTCTTTCCGGAAGCTCGTTTTCTCGAGACGGTCAGGCGAGGGATTCGCGCAAGCCACTTTCTCCAGGATCGTTTGATCCTGTTTGGCGTGTCTCCTTCCCATCCCGAATTGGACTATGGGTGGATCAACCTGGGCGAAGTCCTGGGTTGGAGCAATGGGTCATGTATTCGTCACGTCGGTTCCTTTCTTGAAAAACCGGACCTCCGTGAAGGGAAACAAGTCATGGCAAGTGGCGCGCTTTGGAATACGTTGGTGATTGTGGCAAACGTGACCGCTCTCTGGAAACTTGGTTGGCAAAACCTGCCGGTTATGATGGAGCGGTTTGAACAGTTAGGAGCGACGATTGGCACTGTGAACGAAAATAGGATGCTGCACGAGATTTATCGAGACATGCCTGTCCTAGACTTTTCTCGTGAATTGCTACAACGGATTCCTGAGCATCTGGGGGTGATGGAGTTCGAAGAAGTGCTGTGGAGTGATTGGGGACAACCCGAACGCATTGCCCATACACTCCAAACTCTCGGAAAAAAACCTGCATTTCCTTCCGAAATTTTACAAAGGTCCTTGGCTCCCACCGATGCCATTTCTCACATAGAGGTGATGTGATGGCGAAAAAGCCGTTCGTTCAACCATCCGATACACCTCAAACATCCACCTCAGCCGGTAAGTTCAAGGGCGTAGTGAGAAAAAAGACGTCATCATATAAGAGAGGTTCCTTAAGGAGTTCGGGAGAGCATGATCCCTGGTGGCACCGATTCCATGAACTCTCAATCTCCCGTTGGGAAGGTGCACGCGGGTATCATCCCGCGGGCGTACGAATGAATTCACTCAAGAGTTCTGTTCATCAGCTGAATGCCAGGAATTCCGTTGGCACATCTTTTCATTTTGTTCTGAATGACGGCGCGGTTTTCTGAAATAATTTTCCCTGTTCGTGTCAATAAATTGCCGCCGGCTCACAATCATGTCGCCTATACTGTTTCTCAAAAGAAGGTGTTTGTATGACATGCACGAACATGTTCTGTGGTTTCATCTTCATTTCGTTAGTCGTACCAATCGATGGGCTTTGCAGGTTTTAGTTGGTCTCAAGATCAATGACATGACCAACTTCAGGTTCCGGATGACCTTCAACAACCCAAAAAAAACAACACTGGACGGCACAAACGGGATCGAGAAAACGATCAGCTTAAAAAATATGAAAGGAAATTGGCGCGAAAGGCCAAAAGGATTCATTCCCACAGTCCAACCGGGGAATATCAATCTCCATCAATGGGAAAAGGATGCGGTATGGGTCGGCAAGGACGGTAGGTAGCAAGACCCATCTCCGGCTGCCATGGATGAAGAAAATCCATGAGCCAGAGCTCTATTAGCAGAACAACCAGAGCCCAGCGTTCATCAGGTAGGCATTGGTCCAGCCACCGTTCACCGGTTTCCTTTTCCATGTGTTACTCCCTTTGGGATTTTGTGGGACTGTTTGAGAGTTTGCCTCGTGAGATAGAATTAGAATGGGTTCTTCTTAAGAGAGAAATAATGCGTAGTTCATCAAGATGGGCTTTGGTCATATTGGGGATTTGGGGGTATCCACGTTAGGGTGTTTGCCCACGCCATCAGTGAGTAGAGACATCAGTCCTTCAGGGGAGTGGTATGGTAGGGCGCGACCGGTCTATATACCGCTCTCTGGGCTTTTAACTACAACATCATGACTTCGCTCTTTTCTCCGGTCAGCATGGTTTAAGAATCGACCTCTCATACTTTCCTCGAAGAGCGTTCTAACCCCACATGTTTATCATATGGGACAATACCTACCGAATCCTGGGTAGTTTCCGGTAATTCACAAAAGGGTCCGTTAAGGCAAAAGGCCTTTACGTCTAAAGGTTAAAAAGGCAGTGGATTGAGAACGATCCACACGTAATTTTTTGTTGTGTCGAGCGGGATAGGGCTGAGGAAATACGAGTCGGTCTTGGTCTCAATGCGAATGTATGCCGATCCACCGGACTCCTTTTGTCTCATCCCGCCAAAGCCGGGAACAACCCTTTTATCCCGTTGGCAATAATCTCCACGGCGATGGCGGACAGGATAAGGCCCATGATACGGGTAAAAATATTAATGCCGGTCACCCCGAAACGTTGTGAGATCCGCGGAGCCAGGTGTAAAGCCATCCATAGGCATATGCCAACAATTATGATGGTCAAACCAAGTAACAATTCATGTCCCAGGTTGGTGCCTTTATGTGCTTCAACCACAACTGTGCTCATTCCACCTGGCCCGGCCAGTAATGGGGTTGCTAAAGGGACGACGGCAATATCGTGCTTTCTGTTGGATTCTTCCGCTTCCTCTTTTGTTTGCACTGTGGGACTCAATTCTGCCTGAAGCATGGAAATAGCCATCAGGAGGATGAGGATCCCGCCGCCAACTCTAAAAGAACTCACACTGATCCCGAAAAATACGAGCATCCATTCCCCGGCGATTAAGGCGACTATCAGAATCAGGGTCGCGGAGAATGATGCTATTTTGGCAATTTTCTCCCTGGATTTCCTGTTTTCATCAGGGGTTAACGCGATGAAAATGGAGAGAGCGCCCAATGGATTGATAACGGCTAACAGCGCCACAAAAATTTTAAGGTATTCAGTATAATCAAGCATCGGGTATCCATTTGTTTGTTCCTCTCATACACCTGCTATCAGGGATGTGGCACTTCCTAAATTCTCACTGGCCACAAAAGGCATGAGCATTGATGGGGTGTGACAGGGAAAACCTGTATAGTCATGTGACTATTCTCATCATAAAAATCAAAGAAAAGTTTCACCTCATTTCATACTGCCGGATTGTCATGCTTGGGCTGAACGTTCCACTGGTCTTGCAGCCATCATCTGTCGTTGGTTCGGCTATCTGTCATTCATCTACCCGGGGGAAATGGAATTGAGAAAAGAAAATACAGGAAAGAGAGACATAAGGTAAACTGGAATTGGGAAGTTGTTTTTTTCGTTATGGGTTGAAAGGAGCGCAATGATGAAAGTGTTGTTGGCGGTAGAACAAACTCGTATTTCTGAAGGGGCCATTCAGATTCTCAGCAAGTTGACACTGCCCGGTGGATCCGATCTGTTTCTTCTCCATGTGAACCCTGTCCCTCAAAAGATTACAGGTCTGGCGAAGGAACGGATTTTGAAAATCTCCCAGCGGGTACAAGAGGTTCAAAAACAGGCGCTTGACCAGGCGCGTGAGTTTTTGGGTAAGGTCGAGAAAAGGTTGAATCTTCAGGATGTGCATGTGGCTTCTCTTGTAAAAAAGGGCTTTCCCGGAGAGGAAATTTTAAAAACCATTCATTCGAAAAACGTCGATCTGGTGGTCCTCGGATCACGTGGCTATTCCAAAGCGAAGGGGTTTTTACTCGGGAGTGTGAGTCAATGGGTGTTACAGGAAGCGCCCTGCTCGGTGTTGATCGCTCGCCCCATGGCTCGCGAGAAAAAGGAGGTTCGAGGCATGAACCTTCTGCTGGCCACTGACGGATCTTCCGATTCACGGGCGGCGGTCGACTTCGTCAAAACCGTGGAGCTACCGCCTTCCTCCCAAATCACCATTCTTCATGTAGTCAAAAAACATGTGTACGAAACCGAACGGGCATTGACGGCTGATAGCAAAGATGAGAGCGAATTTGCCAAATTGGCCGAAGAAATTCTGGAGATTCGGGGCCGGGAAGGGGCGAAACTTCTTGAACAGACTCGAAAGGCATTGTCTTTTCCTAACCTTCAGATTCAGGAGCGGTTGGTGTATGGCAATCCGGCCGATGAAATTCTTAAAGCCGCTCGCTATGCGCGAGCAGATCTCATCGTGATGGGATCTCGTGGATCGACCGGGGTCAAGCGGGTCTTCTTGGGGAGTGTATCGAATAAGGTGGTCCACAGAGCCGGTTCTTCTGTGGCGGTCATTCGAAATAAAACGAAGAAATGATTCTCCGAAACGCGGGCAGAAAACCCTGTTGGCTATGGGCAAAAATGGCCCTGGTTCCGCTTTCCTTGTGATAGAAGGAAGGTGGCCGCAGGATATGCCGATCTCTCACTTCCACGCCCGGGAACATACCCCTTGAATCATCGGGCATTGCAGATTTATTGGACAATCTTCATCTATGAATAACGGGACGTGTCATGAGCATTCGAAATTTCAAGTACCTGTTTAAGCCTCGGTCTATTGCGGTGATCGGTGCGTCAAATCGGCCTCATCGAGTGGGAAGTGTGGTGATGCAGAATCTTCTCAAGGGAGGGTTCCAGGGTCCTATTATGCCGGTCAATCCAAAGTATCAGGCGGTGTGCGGGGTGCTGGCATACCCCGATGTGCAGGCCTTGCCGATGAATCCCGATCTCGCCGTTCTGTGTACCCCTCCCCACACCGTCCCGCCGTTGCTTCAAGAATTAGGCGAACGCGGAGTCCGGGCCGCGGTTATTCTGACAGCCGGCATCAGGCGAGAATCATCAGGGAAGGAGGGCGCGACCGATTGGACGGACATGCTGGAAACCGCAAGCAAATTCGGTATACGACTTCTGGGTCCGAATACCGTTGGCATGCTCATTCCCCGGCTGGGACTCAATGCCAGTTTTGCCCATGTGGAAGCGCTCCCGGGGTCGCTGGCGTTTCTTTCTCAGTCAGGCGCTCTTTGCACGGCAGTGTTGGATTGGGCCCGGTCCAAGGGAATCGGCTTTTCGCATTTTCTTTCCCTGGGAGATAGTCTGGATATCGATGTTGGCGATGTTCTGGATTATCTGGGCAGCGACCCTGATACCCGGGCCATTCTTTTGTACATCGAATCCATCACGCAGGCCAGAAAGTTTATGTCGGCGGCCAGAGCCGCCGCTCGGAATAAACCGGTCTTAGCGATTAAAGCGGGACGACATCCGGAAGGGGCCACCGCCGCCAGTTCCCATACCGGGGCACTCATCGGTCGTGATGAGGTGTACGATGCCGCATTCTGCCGGGCTGGAATCCTGCGGGTGTTTGAAATTGATGAATTGTTCGATGCCGTCGAAACCCTGGAGCGAGCCCGCCCATTACAGGGAGAACGATTAGCGATTGTGACGAACGGAGGAGGGCCGGGTGTTCTGGCCGCCGATGCCTTTGCCGAAGGCGGTGGTGCCCTCGCCGGCTTGTCAGAGGCCACCATCCAAGAATTGACCGCCCTGTTGCCGGCAAGCTGGTCGCACGGAAATCCTGTTGATATCGTCGGGGATGCGAGAGGGGACCGCTATGCGCAGGCCTTGACCAGTATCCTGAACGCGTCGGATGTGGATGCGGTCATCGTGACCCATGCTCCCACAGCAGTCGTCACCAGTGAGGAGGCCGCGCTGGCCGTGGTGAATGCGGTACGCGCATCGTCCTCCAAGAAAAATGTGTTGACCAGTTGGCTTGGTGGCCACACAACGCTTCAGGCCCGGCGCCTGTTCGCCGAGGCCAATATCCCCACCTATGGCACACCTGAAAAGGCGGTGCGCGCCTTCCTGCATCTGATTCGATACTCCCAGCGGCAGCGCATGCTGATGGAAATTCCCCCATCCATTCCACGTGAATTTCAACCGGCCACGTCTTCCGCACGATACGTGATTGAACAGGAGTTAGCGCAGGGGCGTTCTCCGTTGAATGAGCCGGAGGCAAAGGCCATTCTGGCTGCCTATGGCATTCCCACGGTGGAGACCCATATCGCGTCGACCCCCGAGCAGGCCATTCGTTTCGCGGAACAGGTGGGGTTTCCCGTAGCATTGAAAATTCTTTCTCCTGACATTAGCCATAAAACCGATGTCGGGGGAGTCGTGCTTGATGTGGAAAACTCCAAGGCCGTTGCCACAGCGTTTCAGGGAATGAAAGACCGGTTGCAGCAGTTTCATCCGGGAGCGGAGATGCGTGGTGTGACCGTCCAACCGATGGCCCGACGGCCTGGTGCGTACGAATTATTGGCGGGGGTGACCGTCGATGCCGCGTTTGGCCCGGTCATTGTGTTCGGTCAGGGGGGCATTGCCGTTGAGTTGTTGGGGGACCATGCCATGGCTCTCCCTCCCTTGAACATGAAATTAGCCAAAGATCTGATTAAGGCGACGAGGATTGCTTCCTTATTGCAAGGCTTCCGGACTCATCCTGCCGTCGATCTGGAAGCGCTCTGTCTGACCTTAATGCAAATTTCTCATCTCGTGCAGGATTTTCCTGAAATTGTTGAGCTGGATATTAATCCCCTTCTCGCAGACCAGAATGGGGTATTGGCGTTGGACGCCAGAATGAAAATTGCCCCTTCTCGCATTTCCGGTCCGCACCATTTGGCCATTCGTCCCTATCCGGAAGAACTTGAGGAATGGATGACACTGGGATCGGGGAAACGGATTCTGTGTCGGCCCATTCGTCCGGAAGATGAACCGGCTCATAACGAATTTTTTTCACGGTTGTCCCAGGAGGATATTCGATTCCGGTTTTTCGGACTCATTCGGGAATTACCCCATTCACAAATGGCCCGCTTTACCCAGATTGATTACGACCGGGAAATGGCGTTCATTGCGGTAGGCAAGGATGAGGGGAACCGGTCTGAGACCCTTGGTGTGGTTCGCACGGCTAATGATGCCAACAATCACACGGCCGAGTTCGCCATTATCGTCCGGTCGGATATGAAGGGACAGGGTTTAGGACGACTGTTGTTGGAGAAAATGATCCGGTATTGCCGGCAGCGGGGCATGGCACAGATCATCGGCCAGGTCTTAACGGACAACTCCGGGATGCTGGAGTTGGCGCGGCGCACCGGATTTACCAAAAAACTTACAGCAGAAGGAGATGCGATTGAGATTACGCTGAATCTCACCTCCGGAAGGCCGTCTGAATAATGGAGAGAGGTTGGTGGCAAGAAACCTGCTCCAAGGATAAATTTCATCCTATGAAAGTCGAAGTAACCGATTCCCACTTATTCCTAAGCATCTGGAGATCATTATGTATCAACGAGTAGCCGCACCGGATCACGTGATTGCCATGCATCTCAGCGGGAAACTTACGGGCGACGACATCAAAACGTATAAGGGTATTCTTGATGAAAAACTGCTCAACCATGATCAGCTTAGCATGGTGGTGGACTTCACAGGCTTGTCGGACATGAACGCCGATGCATTTGTCGAGGGTACGAAGGCCGATCTCGAGCTTCTCAGGCATATCAATCAATTCACCCGTTTTGCCTTTGTTTCGGATAAGGAATGGCCCCAAGCCCTGATCGGGTTCATGAGCGCTTTATTTCCGACTGTGGAGATGAAGATATTCCCGTCCGATGAGCGCAATGAGGCCATGAAGTGGGCCTCCGAGCTGCCGAAAGCAGGCAAATTGCAACCTCCGGCTTTCCGGTTCCTCCCCACATCAAAAGACGATGTCCTGGCCTTTGAGATTAATGGAGTGATTTCAGGGAAGGAAATGCCCGAGGTCATCAAAAAATTCGAAATATTTCTGGAGCAGCATCAGAAGGTGCGGTTACTGAACCGGATCAAACACTTCGGTGGGATCGATCCGGCAATATTTATGCAAAGCGGCCTTCTTTCGATAAAGCTGGCGGCCATACAGAAGGTCGAGCGCTACGCCATCCTCGGTGCGCCAGGCTGGATGTGCAGGGTCATTGAGACTGTGAATCCCGCGTTTGCGGATATGGAAATGCGGACATTCCCGGAAGATCAGGAAAGCGAGGCATGGGCTTGGCTGGGAGCAGAACCCCCTCAATAAACTTACCGGCAGCTTGGCCATGACAAGAATACAGGTTCGTTATGGTACAAAGAACAGTTCAATCGCATGACCTGCCGGCATTCGATCAACGCTATTGGTTTGGGATCATCCATCATGAGGTCAATCCGTGCACTGATCACGTTCCTGCTCAGCTTACAGGTCATAGGCTGTACGACCGTGGGTCCGGACTATGTCCCGCCGGAACCACAGACGCCCAAGACGTTTAGCAGTGAGCTGACGGGTGGGCTGCGCGCAACTCCAGACGATAAAGCCACTCTGAGTCAATGGTGGATGACCCTGAACGATCCGGAACTGAATACGCTGATTGAAAGGGCCGTCGAGGGGAATCTTGATTTGCGCCAGGCCGCGGCGCGCATTCGCGAAGCGCGCGCTCAACGGGGCATAAGCGAAGCTGACCGTTTTCCGACCATTGATGCCACCGGGTCAGTGGCCCGTAAACGCTTTCGCTTTGGGACGAGTCAGGAAAACGTGCTCTCGGCTACGACCTCGTACTACCAGGCCGGGTTTGATGCCGCATGGGAGATTGATCTGTTTGGGCGCCTCCAGCGACAGGTCGAATCTTCCGTAGCGGAATTTCAAGCCACTGAGGAAGAGTATCGGGATATCCTGGTCACCTTGCTCGCAGAAGTAGCACTGAATTATGTGGAAGTGCGGTCCTTTCAGACACGGATAGCGGTCGCCAAAGCCAATCGGGATGCCCAGGCGAAGACCTTTGACCTCGTGTTGGCCAACTTCGAAGGCGGAGAAGTTTCGCGGCTTGATGTTGAGCAAGCCCGCTCCAATCTCGAGGCGACCCGGTCCCAAATTCCCACCCTGGAGACGTCTCTCGCCCAAGCCAAGCATCGGCTGGCGGTTCTGCTCGGCCAAGAACCGGCTGCATTGAATGAGGAGCTCAGGAAGCCGGGACATGTTCCACTCGCACCCCCTCAGGTCGCGATCGGGGTTCCGGCTGATCTGTTGCGCCGGAGACCGGATGTTCGAAAAGCCGAGCGTGAACTCGCGGCGCAGACAGCTCAAATCGGCGTGGCGACGGCGGAGCTGTATCCCAAGTTGACCCTGGTTGGATCAATCGGCCTTGAGTCGTTTAGTGCCGGAGACCTCGTGGCCCCGATCAATCGTGTGTACAATCTTGGCCCAACCATTCAGTGGAGAGTGTTTGATGCCGGCCGAATCCGCCAAAATATTGAAGTCCAAAATGCCAGACAGGAGCAGGCGCTGATTGCCTATGAAGCGTCCGTGCTCACCGGGCTCCAGGATGTGGAGGATGCTCTGGTGGCCTATGGCAAGGAACTCATCCGTCGTCAATCATTAGTCGAGGCTGAACAGGCCACGCGCCGCATGGTTGAGGTGGCGGACGACCAATATCGTGCAGGAGAAAACGACTTTCTCACCGTCCTGGATGCCCAGCGGTCTCTCCTCACCATTCAGGATCAGTTGGCGGCCAGCAATGCCCAGGTCACAACGAACATCATTAGTGTGTATAAGGCGCTTGGTGGAGGATGGGCGACGTTAGCGCCGGAAGACGTTCGTGAGTCGAGTCCGGATGAAGGCCATCATAATCAGGCAGAAGGGGAAAAAAGTGGCAAACAGGAAAACCGCCCACAATGAAACGGGCCAAGGCCGTGACCACGTGAATCGGAATTTGAGTGGAGGCGGCATATGACTCGGACAACCATACAGGTTGTGATTCTAGGAGTGATCGTGGTGGGAGGTGTGATTGGAGGTTGGCAATGGTGGCAGAATCAACCCCCTCCTATTCCACAAGGCATCGTGTTCGGCAATGGTCGAATTGAGGCAGACCAGGTCGATATTGCTTCGAAGTTTGCCGGGCGTGTGGATGAAATTTTTGTCCATGAAGGTGATTTAGTCCAGCCGGGTGAGGTCCTGGCAAAAATGGAGACGTTGGAGCAGGAGGCCGAACTGGCTAAAGCCAAAGCCGAACTCGCCAAAGCGCAGGCTGCCGTGAAGGAGGCTGAGGCGGTGATCGTCCAACGAAAAAGTGAGCTCAAGCTGGCCGAGCAGGAATTGGCGCGTGCCGTGCCCCTCGTCCGTAAGGGATCGTTGTCGAAGCGGATTCTTGATCAACGGCAAAGCCAGAGGGATACCGCCGTTGCTGCCTTGAATGCGGCGACAGCCAACCTTCGAACGCAAAGCCGTGGGATTGATGCTGCGCGCGCTGAGGTGAAGCGAATTCAGACCCAGATTGATGATGCGTTTCTGAAGACCCCTGTGGTGGGACGCGTCCTGTACCGGTTATCCCGGGAGGAGGAAGTCTTGGCTGCAGGGGGCAAAGTCCTGACGCTTGTAGATTTGAGTGAAGTCTATATGGAAATTTTTCTGCCCTCGCGTGAGGCTGCACGCCTGACCATTGGGGCGCAGGCACGAATTGTGGTTGATGCAGTGGCCACTCAATTCGCAGTTCCGGCCACAGTCAGTTTTGTGGCCCCGGAAGCGCAATTTACTCCCAAGCAGGTGGAGATTCTGAGTGAGCGTGAAAAACTGATGTTTCGGGTGAAAGTCAAGATCCCGCGTGAGTTGGTCATGAAGCATATTGATCAGGTGAAAACCGGGGTGAGAGGTGTAGCCTATGTGCGCCTTGATGACTCCATCCCATGGCCTGAAGCTCTTGAAAAGCGTTATCCGGGTGATCCACCGTAAGGCTCTGCCATGTCAACAATGACGGGAACGGTGGCCAGGATTGTGGGAGTCTCTCATCTCTATAGGAAGACTTGTGCGCTTCATGACATATCGGTGGATGTTCCGTCCGGCCGTATGGTTGGACTCCTCGGCCCCGACGGAGTCGGGAAATCAACTCTGCTGGGCCTTATTGCCGGAGCGCGCAAGATCCAGGTGGGAACGATCCAGGTGCTCGGGGGGGACATGGCCGAGGCACGGCATCGCAACGCCACCTGTCCGCGTATTGCCTACATGCCGCAAGGGCTCGGAAAAAATCTCTATGCGGAGCTGAGCGTCTTTGAGAATTTGGACTTTTTCGGTCGACTGTTTGGACTATCGGCGGGCGAACGTCACGCGCGTATCGGTACGCTCTTAAAGGCGACAGGGCTTGACCCGTTTCCCGATCGGCCGGCCGGGAAGCTCTCAGGGGGAATGAAGCAAAAGCTGGGTCTCTGTTGCGCGCTCATCCACGACCCCGATCTTCTTATTCTCGATGAGCCGACAACCGGCGTGGATCCCCTCTCCCGCCGGCAGTTCTGGACCCTTATCGATAGCATTCGAGCGGGGCGCGCTGGGATGAGTGTGCTCCTGTCAACGGCCTATATGGACGAGGCTGAGCGGTTTGACTGGCTCATCGCCATGGATGCCGGCAACATTCTGGCGACCGGCTCGCCCGAAGAACTCAAAACCAAAACTGACTCGGAGAGTCTTGAGGACGCCTTCGTTGCGCTTTTACCCAAAAGCAAGCGTGGTGGTCGGCACACATTGACGATTCCACCCCGCAAGCACGCCGGTGGTGAGCCGGCCATCGTCGCGAAGGGCCTCACTCGCCGCTTTGGCAAGTTCACGGCGGTGAACAATGTCAGCTTCTCGATTGAGCGTGGAGAGATCTTTGGCTTTCTGGGGTCAAACGGTTGTGGGAAAACCACGACGATGAAAATGCTCACGGGGCTTTTACCGGCCTCAGAGGGGGAAGCACATCTGTTTGGACAGCCGGTTGATGCCGGTAACCTTGAAACACGAAAACGTGTCGGTTATATGTCGCAATCGTTCTCGCTCTATGGTGAGTTAAGCGTCAAACAAAATCTTGTGCTGCATGCCCGTCTCTTTCACCTTTCCCAAGAGGTGAGAACATCCCGGATCGCCGAGCTCATCGACCGTTTCAACCTCGCCCAGCATATTGACCAATTGGCTGACCAGTTGTCGCTTGGAGTACGCCAGCGACTCTCACTTGCCGTTGCCCTCATTCACCAGCCGGAGATGCTGATCCTTGACGAACCCACCTCGGGTGTCGACCCTGTCGCTCGCGATGAATTTTGGCAGCTCCTCATCGACATTTCACGTAACCAGAATGTCACCATTTTCATCTCGACCCATTTCATGAACGAGGCCATGCGTTGCGACCGTATCTCGCTGATGCATGCGGGTAGGGTGCTTGCGTGTGATACTCCGACTGCCCTACAAGCGGCTCGGGGTGCCTCCAATCTGGAGGAGGCCTTCATCAGCTATATTGAGGAGGCAGTAGGCCCACCCGCAGGGGAACCTGCAGAGGTGACGGCAATCCAATCTTTGGAGCAACCGACTTCCCCAATTCCCGGGGCTGACGTTCATGCCGAACCGTCCCTGCTCAATCTGAGCCGTCTTGTGGCCTACAGCTATCGAGAAATATTAGAGGTGTTCAGAGATCCGATCCGACTGGCTTTTGCGTTTGTCGGATCGGTGATCCTCATGCTGATTTTTGGCTTCGGAATCACGACCGATGTCGAACACCTCCGCTATGCGGTTTTGGATCTTGACCGGACACCGGCAAGCCGAACCTATCTGCAGAGTTTTGCCGGCATTCCACGGTACTTCGTTGAGCAGCCACCGCTCCACTCTGAACCGGAAATCCAGGAGCGATTGAAATCGAACGATATCTCCCTTTCGATTGAGATTCCTCCTCATTTCGGTCGGGACTTGACGCGAGGGAGCAGACCGGAAATCTCAGTTTGGATCGATGGAGCGATGCCCTTTCGAGGGGAGACGATTCAAGGCTATGTGGAAGGGGTTCATTCGAAGTATCTCGAGGATCTCATCCGCCGAAACCCCGGAAATGCGTCCTCATTGCTTCAGGCAAACATTGTGACCCGTTACCGGTACAATCCCACCTTCGAAAGCGTGTATGCGATGGTTCCCAGCGTCCCAGCCATCTTGCTTTTTATGATTCCTGCCATCCTCATGGCCGTAAGTGTCGTGCGGGAGAAGGAACTTGGCTCGATCACAAATTTTTATGTTACGCCAACGACCCGCCTGGAGTTTCTGGTTGGCAAGCAATTTCCCTATGTGGCGATTGCGATGCTCAACTTCGGGCTTTTAACCTTCCTGGCGACCGTGGTCTTCCAGGTGCCACTGAAGGGAAGCACGTTGACGCTGACCTTTGGCGCCTTGTTGTATGTCACGGCGGCGACCGGCCTGGGACTGCTGATGTCGGCGTTTACGTCGAGTCAGGTGGCTGCCGTTTTCGCGACGATGATTGTGGCCACATTGCCAACCATTCAATTCTCGGGCATGTTTCAGCCGGTATCGACGTTGGATGGCAGCGCCAAGGCTATCGGAATTCTTTGGCCTGCCACCTATTATATGCATCTCAGTGTCGGGGCGTTTACGAAGGGATTGGCGATTCGTGATTTGTGGTCGGATCTTGTGGCTCTGGCCACGTTCATCCCTGTCTTTACCCTCTTAAGTGCCATGGCCTTGAAGAAACAGGATCTCTGAGCATGAAACGGCTTCTGAACATCTTCTGGCTTGGGACAAAGGAATTGCGTAGTTTACAACGCGACAGCGTAGTTATCGTCCTTCTGTTCTTTGCCTTTACGTTTAGCGTCTATTCACGGGCGACCGGCACATCAGCCGAAGTGCATCATGCGTCGGTGGCGTTGGTTGACGAAGACCGTTCAACTCTTTCCCGACAGATTGCCAATGCCTTTTATCTGCCGTATTTCCAGGAGCTTCAGCTGATTTCAGCTGATGAAATCGATTCGGGTATGGATCAGGGACGATTCATGTTCGTGCTGAACATTCCGCCGCGTTTCGAGGCCGATGTGATTGCGGGCCGTTACCCTGAGATTCAGGTGAATATCGATGCCACTGCAGTGATGCAGGCCAGCATTGGAGCGAATTACATCAACAATCTTATCTCAGATGAAATTGAGCGTTTTGGACAAGGCATGAGTGCGGAGCAAACCGGATCCGTCGAACTGGTTACCCGGGCGGCATTTAATCCCAACCGAAATCACCCGTGGTATAACAGCCTCGTCGGCCTCATCGACCAGATCACGATGTTAACCATTGTACTCACCGGTGCGGCACTGATCCGCGAACGGGAACACGGCACTCTTGAGCATTTACTCGTGATGCCCTTGACGTCCTTCGACATCGCCATGGCCAAGGTCTGGGCGAACAGCCTTATCATCCTGGTCGCCGCCGCACTTTCCCTGCAATTGGTGATTGAGGGACTTCTCTCGGTGCCCATTGCCGGTTCAAAATGGCTCTTTCTTGGTGGCATGAGTGTGTATCTTTTTTTTGCCACTGCGCTGGGAATATTTCTGGGAACGGTTGCACGATCCATGGCTCAGTTCGCACTGCTCATTGTTCTCGTCATCTTGCCCTTGCAGATGCTCTCCGGTGGGAACACTCCTGTGGAAAGCCAGCCCGATTGGTTGCAGACCGTCACGTTTTTCCTTCCGTCCCGCCACTTTGTCAGCTTCGCGCAGGCGATCATTTATCGCGGGGCAGGTTTTGACATCGTGTGGCCTGAATTTGTCGCGGTCACGGTGTTAGGCCTGGTTTTCTTTCTGTTCAGCCTCGGACTGTTCCGCCGGTCAATTGCGAGGAGTACGTAAGAACCCAAGCAATCCAAGGAACAGATCTATCATGAAACCTCACCATAATAATGTCACCGCATTTTCCTACTTTTCTAAACTGCCTCCGGATTTGAGGGATTGACGGATTTAGCCCTGGGGAACTTCGATGGACGTGGAGCCATGTTTAAGGGGGCTGTTGAAAAAAGCCGCCAGCGGCGTTCTCGCCATTTTTCCGTGCTCACGTACTGGAAGTACGCTCTGCGCGCAAAAATGACTGCGGCCTTGCCTTCGGCATGACTCAGGGCAGGACTGGACGAACCCTTCGGGAAGACTCAGGGCATGCTTTTTTGAACCGCCCCGAGACCTCTAATATGCAACGTGCCTGTGAGGCAATATGCCCTTGGAAATTGGTTATATTCAACACTTCCTTAAGGCATATGGCTATAGCAGAGACGCTCCGGCTTACGTCCCGCGAACCACTACACTCCTCGTATTGTGCCATTTCATCTCCACGCGTCGGTGCAGTTGAAATGCGGTGAGATTCCTTTGGATGCGTTGAGTGGCGGGTGGGCTGTTCTTTCTGTTCAGCCTTACTTCGCAATTGTAATTCTGGGGACGTGTACTCCTGAAACCTCTGTGACGGTCATTTGAAACAGCTGATAGAGCAGGCGAAAGGACTCCTGATTCCAACTATGGGTTGAGTCGTCTTGGATGAAATAGTGAGTGCCGTTATAGTTCACCTCTAGCGCCGCAGCTTTGGGTGAGGTCTGCGTCTGGTGTATGTGAAGCGTGTGCGCAGGGTTCAAGGGAATCTGTCTGGTCCGCGGATCTTTCTGCACATCATACTCTGGTTCCTCCGCAATTCCTCTCGCTAGAAAATTCAAAATAGAATGAAAGCTTCGGAGTCGAAACTTTCCATGTAAAGGATACTCCCCGCCCGGAAAACCTGGACGAATGTCCACAAGCAGATCGTTCGCCAGTCCGGTATGCGCTTCCTCTTCAAGCTTGACACGCTCTGTATTAAGAAGAACCTCCGGATCATAATTGGTAATCACGACTCGCCCAGTGATATGTCGTCTTAGCAGGTACACGTCTTGGTCCGGGTCATACGTGATATGGTAGCCTTTTTCCACGGCTTCCAATGCTTCTTTAGGGCTGAAATGAACAATCCACGTTTGATCAAAGGTTAAAGGTTCGATGAACAACTGATTCGACTGCTGGAGTGACGCCAGGTGAAGGACTCGCCTCCGAAATTCTTCATACAACCCCTTCCGGCTTGGGAGATTTAAGAAACTTATTTCCTGTTCCCCATCGACGCTTCGAAGTTCTCCGGCCATGAGACGAAGGAGCATGTCGATTCCCGTTCCTTGTCGCACGAGTGAGATCAGCGTGGTTTCATTCATGGGTGTCAACAGTCGCTTCGTAAATTCTTGCCCCTCTATCGGGACGATGGTAATGGTCGGATTTTCTGAAATGCTCCCTCCAAAGATAGGAGAGAGGAGGAACCCACCGTCCAGCCCTCCAAGCGGAGGGGTTGCCCCGGCATTCACTTGGAAGTTAAAGGTCGCTGCCACATTCGAGACAGCCGTAAAATGAACGGGACGATGCGCATGAGCGCGGACAATATTCAAGAGCAGTTGTTCAGCGTGGGCTTGAATGACGGCATGATCATAGGCAATAACCGCACGGTGCATCGTGATAGGAGAAAGGCATCCTGAGAACACCAAAGGGAAGATGGCGGTCATGAAGAAGCGAGTTTTGCGATTCACCTGATGTTTTTTGCCGGTAATATGTTTGTTTCAGTCGAAACGACGATGGCATCAACAATGACGCCATGGCATGTCTTGCTCTCATTAAAAGTAAAAATAATAAAAGACGTCCTGATTTCCTTGTCGTGTACACCGGCATCTGTCTTTTTCGTCATTCCCCATCTCAGTCATTGGAAGTCCGTACACGGTCCCTCTTCATGCCGGATCGTGGTCAGCGGGGATGACAAAAGCCTTAGCTGAATATCTGAATCCAACGGCCGGCATGATGACCGGTGTTCTTTCTGTTTCGACTCCATTCTGAAACATCGCCATCACTACAATTTTCTATGATGGCTTTTATGAAACCCTCGGTTCTCTGTTATCGGGTCTTCGATGTCGACCGGGCCAACCGGCTCGTAATCGGCCAAAAGGCATGGGACCACTTCCGGTTTGACCGCCTCGAGCGACACAGCGCTCAAATGCTGGGAGATGGTGCTGGCGGGAAGCAGCCTGCAGGCGTTGAAATAATGCCCGAACTTCGGGCACCTTCGTCTGTCTGAGAAATCGTTCATACATCGCGATATTGTCGCGTTCGCCTTGAACGCTGGCTTGACAGGCTTCGAATACAGACGAGGGAGGCTCAAGCTTCCCTTCCCAGTCATCTTTGGGCAACGGAATTCCAAAGTGCGCGCACAGAAGTTCAAGCGCCTGCGCATGGGTTTCCTCCGCTTCCACAATATTGCGGAACGGCCGTATTTCACCGAATGTGTTGAGCACGAGGCGATAGGACGCCCGTGCTTTGTATTCATCGATCAGCGCTTCTATGATCATCGCTTTGGTGTTGTCGTCAATCATGGCAAACGCTTTCACTCTTCGTCCGGGTCGGGACGACGCGCACACGGCGCACAGGAGCCCTTTCCGGTAGTTTTCTCCTCACTGCCTGAGTGCTTAAACCATGCCAACGATATTCCTTGCTCGATATGCGTATTCCTGAATTTATGATGAACGGCGAGAACAACTGGGAATGGACTGAATCGCCATTTTATATTGGGCCGATCCTATTCACGCTCTCTATTGTTGTGCCAGGACTAGAATTGTAGATATTTGCCACTTTTTTGCTGGAAGATTTGTCGCTAAATGCCGCATCGGTCTGGAGATCAAAAATGGTATCTGGCGCCAAAAGCTCCCAATGACAGGAATTTTCCATGATGGCACCGAACTTGAAGAAAATTGGATAAG
Organism: Nitrospira sp. T9; assembly: GCF_052156535.1. Lineage (NCBI taxonomy): Bacteria > Pseudomonadati > Nitrospirota > Nitrospiria > Nitrospirales > Nitrospiraceae > Nitrospira > Nitrospira sp. T9. The sequence continues at coordinate 151,447 of NZ_JBQKUP010000035.1, read as the reverse complement.
AAACCATAGGGGAAAATGAAACACAAAAGACCTGATCGATATGTAACCTGCTGGCTAACTCCGCACGGTCGGGCAATTCAGATAACATTCTCATCGCTGACTCCTCCGACCATGCGGAATCATTTTCGACAGAGGATCTCAATGCTCGGATTGCCCTGCGAGCGCATGAACTTTACAAGCAGCGAGGAGGCTGCCATAGGGAAGATCAAGCCGACTGGTTTGAAGCCGAACGCCAGAGATTGGCTACTTCATGAGAACCTTTGGACATTAAGAACCGAAGTTCTCATGCCTGCGTTTGTATTCAGATCCTTAACTCCAAATGCCAAGAGAGATCCCCGATTGAACGGTGGAGTCGGAAGTGGAAGTGTTAAAGGCTGTGAAGGCTAAAGGAAAAAATCAAAGGAGGGCATCATGCGGCTCAAGCATTTGGCATTATTTATGATGTTTTTCTCGCTGACTGGTAGTCTCGTTTTCGGTGCCGGGCAGCAGATGAAGAAAACACGAGTGCCGGCGGACAAGCTGGAGGAAGCTCGGGCTCTCAAGAATCCACTCCCTGATTCTCCGGATATTCTGGAAAAAGGAAAAACCATTTATGAGGGGAAAGGAACCTGTGTAAATTGTCATGGAATCAATGGGCGTGGAGATGGGCCCGGAGCGGCTAATCTGAATCCTCCGCCCAGAGTCTTTCGTTCACGTGGGTTCTGGAAGCACCGGACCGAAGGTGAAATTTTTTGGATTATCAAATACGGGTCACTGGGAACAGCCATGATTCCCTTTGGCGGTCTGCTCTCCGATGAAGAAATCTGGATGGTGATGCAATACGAGGCGAGTTTTCCAGGCGGTCATGGTGACCATCAAGATTCCGAGGGGATGGATGGACAGAAGGGAAAGCATGGACATGGACAAAAAAAAGGGCATGATGGAGAAGAAGGCCATGGTTCCGGTGGTGAAGGCCATCATGGAATGCCGCACGCCGACATCATGAAAAAAGCTACCCAAGCCGGTACTGCGGCCATCACGATGGAGCAAGCCGTCAAAATTGCCACTGAACACGTGGCGGGAACAGCCATTGAAGTGGAATTTGAGATGGAAGAAACGCAGCCGTATTGGGAGGTCGAGGTTGTGACTCAAGAAGCCAAGGTCATGGAAGTTAAAGTGAATAGTGAAAGTGGAGAGGTGATAGCTAGTGAAGAAAAGCACAGCGATGAAAAGCAGAAACATAAACGGAAACGAAAAGGGAAGGACAAAATGAGTGGACACAAAGAGGAAGGCAAAGGATGTTGCTCGAAGGGTGGGCATGCTGAACATGACGAACATGAAGAACATGAAAAGCACGACGAAGGGTCTTAAGGATAGAGTGCGTGAAGAATGGTGAGCATGTTGGGTGGTGAAAATGATAGCTTTCTCGTTATTCCCGACAGGTGTAATCGGAAATCCACATTCAGGAGGCGTGAATCGTAAGGGGTGAGGAGATTTCCCAGAGGAATAAACGGACGTTTCTAACGCTTGAATCAGGACATCTGAAACGAACGCGTTGTGCGAGGTTTTTCTAGGAAAGAAGCGATAATCATCCAATTTCAATACTTCTGTAGGAATAAAAGGAGGAGAGACCAATGAGCAAAGAAAAATTCCACCACACCGCTACAATGAAGTGGGAAAAACTGCAAGAGTTTCCAGGGCCCGCAGACGTCAAGGTCGTTCGGGAAGATTCTTCACTTGGGGCCAAGACCATGCTGGTTCGGATTCCTGCCGGCGGTCGGATTACACCTCATAGCCATCGAGGGATCGTTCAGCATTTCGTCCTTGAGGGACAGTACGAGGCGGACGGGCAGTTATGGGAGCCGGGCAGTTATCGAATGATGCCCGAGCATTGCGATGTCTCTCCTATTTCAACCAAAGCCGGCGTGACTATCCTCATGATCTATGACCCGGTTTCCAAGTAAAGAAAGGCAGTATCAGAAATGCGGGCATGAGATATCCTGACAAACTGGTGTGTGGGGGAGTGCCTCATTTTCAGACTGGAATTTCGGTAACTTGCATGCAAACAGCCACGGATGAAATAGGGATTGGCATTGTTGGTAGCGGTGGGGCTGGAGTCATGATGCTTGGGAATTTGCTCTTAGGCACCGCAACTCGTTGCGGACTTTATGGGCTGATGACGAAACAGTATGGCCCTCAAATTCGGGGGGGGGAAAGTCTGTGTGTGCTTCGACTCGGAATCTCTCCATTCGAAAAGCAGCCTGATAGAGTTGACATCCTGGCTGGATTGGATTGGAGAAATGCCTCGCGGTTTCAAGAGTTCCTTCTCGTGAACCCTGAGGGATGGGTTTTTTGTGAGCAATCAGAAAAACCCGTGATGACAGGATTAGCAAATGTGAAACATTGCGTGGCAGTCCCCTGGAAGGCCCACATCCAAGCTATTGAAGGGGGGAACCCCAATATCTTTCTTTTTGGTCTTCTGGCTTCCCTTTTGGAATTGGACAGCACAGCCTGTCATCTGACGTTGGAAGAGCGGTTCCGGGAAAAGGGGACGATGGTCGTTGACGCAAATCAAAAAGCGTTTGAGGTAGGGTGGGCTTGGAACGATCAGCATCACATGAGATGGCCGCTGGTCAAACCCACGGATCCCGTCTCGCGTTGGCAGCTCACCGGTAATCAGGCCATTGTCCTTGGGAGTCTGGTCGCGGGTTGCGATTTTTTTGCCGGGTATCCCATTACCCCAGCGACAGACATCATGGAGGAACTGAGTCGATATTTTCCACAGCAGGAAAAAATTATGGTCCAGGCCGAGGACGAATTGGCTGCGATTACTATGGCGATTGGAGCGTCCTTCGGGGGGAAAAAAGCTATGACGGCCACTTCCGGACCAGGCTTCTCGTTGATGGCTGAGGGGTTAGGCCTGGCCCTCATGACTGAAATTCCACTCGTCGTAATAAATGTTCAGCGGACAGGACCCTCTACAGGAATTGCCACAACGACGGAACAAGCAGACCTGTGGGCAGCCTTAGCATCGAGTCATGGGGATAATCCACGCGTAGTGCTGGCTCCCGATTCCGTTCTAGACTGCCTGACGATGACGGTCAAAGCCTTTAACATCGCAGAGGAATTCCAAGTTCCGGTCATTCTCCTGAGCGATCAATTCTTGGGAGCCCGGTCTGAAATTATTGAGCCAATCCCGCTTGAACAACTTCCAGTGTGTTCACGGCAGCTCAAAGGCAATCTTGAATCATCGCCCTTTTATCGTTTTGAGTCATTCAATGGAGCCATCGCTCCTATGACCATTCCTGGAATGCCGGGAGGTGAATTTTCTGTCACCGGATCGGAACATGATGTCCAAGGCCGACCGGATGCGTCTTTTCAGAACCATCGATCTCAATCGATTCGACGGTTGAAAAAGCTTGACCCATTGAAGACCCAAAAAGGTTGGATAGAATCGTGCGGGGCCCCTGATGCGACTGCTGCGTTCATCGCGTGGGGTTCAACGGGAGGGGTTGTGCGCGAAGCGGTGAACATAGCGCAGTCCGCAGGCCAATCAGTGCGGGGGGTCATCTTACACCTCCTGTTTCCTCCTCAAGTTGACTTAATGAACGAATGCCTTGCCAGCATGAAGGTGCTCTATGTTGTGGAACTCAGTTCCATGAAACAGTTTTATCATTACCTTCATGCCTTCTATCGGCTGCCTAACAAGGTGATACCCATCGCCCGTGCCGGAGGTGTGCCGTTTCGGACAGAAGAATTACTCTCTGTTTTTAGGGCAAAGCCAGAATTGTAGGGAGGAAGGAATCACATGCCTCGTCTGCAGGCTAAAGAGTATATGGCTAACCTCAAGCCGATCTGGTGCCCAGGCTGTGGGGATTTTGGCGTGCTGAACGCCTTATGTGCGGCCTTTTCCACCCTTGAGCTTCCTTCAGAACGTTTGGCCGTTATCTCGGGGATTGGCTGTTCCAGTCGACTGCCGGGATATCTTCATTGTTACGGACTAAACGGAATTCATGGAAGAGCGATCCCAATAGCCACGGGACTCAAGCTTTCTCGTCCTGACGTACAGGTGGTTGTCACGATGGGGGATGGAGACGCCTATGGGATTGGGGGGAACCATTTCATTCATGCCGCAAGAAGGAATCTCGATCTGACCTGCGTGATTATGGACAACCGCGTGTATGGGATGACCAAAGGTCAGATGTCCCCCACAACTCCTCTAGGAGCAATAAGCGCCACGACCCCATTCGGAGCTATTGAGCAGCCCATTCATCCTTTGGTTCTGGGTCTTGGGGCAGGGGCCACCTTTGCCGCGCGAGGCTTGAGTTGGGATACCAAGCGACTGGCTGCGCTCATCATTCGGGGAATTCAGCATCGAGGGTTTTCGGTCATTGATGTGCTGTCTCCTTGTGTCACCTTTCGCCCAGAGGACCGCTCAACATTGAGAGGCCAAGTCTCTTGGATGGAATCTGAGGTAGGCAGTCAGGACCGATTTGAGGCCATGCGATTAGCGGCATCTCAGGAAGGGCATTCTCTGGGAATTTTCTTTGAGGAGAATCGACCCACCTATGAGGACCAGTGGCACGACCAGGTACAGAAGGCTAAGGCTTGGGAAGGATCCGGCACAGGATTAGGGGCTATTCTGGCTACATGGGTTCAGCCACTCCAAGTGAAAAAGGGATGAAGTCACAGGATTTATCAGGCCTGACGGATCTTGATCTTCTGGATTTAGCTATTCAGGCTGAAGCAGAGGCCAGCGATCGTTATGGTGAATTTGCGGACCAGATGCAACTTCATCATAACCCTGAAGCAGCCGAATTCTTTCGCCGAATGCAAGCCCAGGAGTTAGAACACTTAGCACAATTGCAACTGCAGCGTACGCCCACCTTGCCTCCCCGAGAACCGTTCCAACCACTCCGGTTTTTTGATTCCATCGAAGCGCTTGCTTACGAAACTGCTCACTACAAAATGACCCCAACTCATGTCCTCGAGGCAGCCCTGCGTGCTGAGCTACGGGCTAGCGTCTTTTACAATCATCTAAAGACAACCCTCACCGATCCCAAGGCTCGGGAATTAGCTCACTCCCTATGGAGGGAAGAACAGGCGCATATGAGGGAAATTAAACTCGCACTTCACCATTTACCCACTTTCCCGAACAATTGGGAAGAGGATGATGATGAGCCGGCACCTCAAGATTAATTGAGGAAGTGTTGGTAAATCTTGCTGCGCCTGCGCCGGGCCTACGGCGGACAGGCCGGCGGCGTTCCCTGACTTTGCCAGAGCGTTTTGGCGTCCACGCGCAGAAGCCCTTCCAACCTTCGTGGCCGAAACGGCCAGGTTGGTGGAGTAGGTTCTACGCCCAAGCGCACAGGCAGGTCGTTCCCTGTCTGTGCTCACGTATTCCGCCTGCACTCCCTTCGTCCAAGCAGCAGTGGCCTTTTCTCTCGGGCACTCTTCGACTCATCAAAAGGTAAAGTCCTTAAACCTTCAAAAGACTCCTGAGTGGCGTTTCTTTTCAACGGGATTATAGCCGCCGTTACGCGTGACAAGGGCTCCGCCTGATGAGGCTCTCGCTTTAAATTGGTATGGGATGAACAGAAGGTTGGCGAATTTTTCCCCACTTCGTCTTCAGTGGTTTGTCCCAGATCACCACAAACAAAGCTCGATAATTAAGCTGAATAATTCTATCTAAGGTGGGAATTGGGTTTCTCGTGGCGTTTTAAAAAGCGAAAAGTAACGGGTTGAAAGATCAGCCAATCAGTTGGTGCCAGTTTTGCTTTAACTGAAAGATGTAATAGCCATTTCGGAAACCGGTCGGGTACATGTGGAAGAAAAAAGAAATATTTTGAGAAATCATTCCGCCAAAGGACTATTTGCTTTGGCACCTAATTTCAAGGAGGTCATATGGCTATTCAAGGAGTTCCCGCTTCAGGATTTAAAACCGTTGGGCAAATTGTTCCAACCAATGATTTGAAATTTGGTAGGAAATTAAATGCTCTGGCCGCCGCGATCGAATTACTCTCCCATCATACCCCGGGGGGACCGGTCGTCGACGAAAAAAACCAATTTATCGGCTTTATCAGTGAATTTGATGTCCTCCGTGCTTTGGAAGCGGGAAAAGACCTGAACAAAGTGACGGTCGAAGACGTGATGAAAAAGGATCACATTGCGATTGCCGATACGACGTCGATCAAGGATGCCGTGCATCTCATGGAAGAACAACGATTGTTGAGTTTGCCGGTAGAGCGAAAGGGGGAGGTAATGTATACCGTGACCAGGCATGATCTTTTGAGGGCTTGGATTGGATTAGGGTTGGGGATAGAAGATGGGAATGATTAGATACATGATCTCAGAGTGAGCGCTTAAATATGGGGAGAGTGAAAGACATCGACAAGACGAACATATTCATGGAGGAAGAAATCTCATCCATGTGCGTAGATGAAAGTTCTTCACATAGAGAGTGGAAAGTAGGATGCTCCGGTCCTCGTAAGGCTATAAAAGGTGGAACATGAATTCTGAATCGAGGGGGTATGTCACCGTTAGAGTCTTTGAGGCTTCGGATCCCTGTGATTGGGAACTTCTGGGGCCTGATGGAACGGTAATTGAGGGTTGGCATCTCATTTCGGTGGGACGTGATCATTCGGGGAGGTTCTCGCTTCATGTGACCTTCGATCAATTTCACTGTGTCGATGCGAAAGGCCAAAAGGTCAACGTACATCTGGGTGGGGTTTCCTCTCAGAAGTTGGAGAAAGGACCACTACCGCCGAGTGCTCGTACACATCGGCTACCACGGCATTGATGAAAAAAATGAGCTGATGGAAGAAGGGGAGGGGAGAGGAAAGTCATACAAGGGAAGGGGAATGGTCAACAAGGCTGAATCTTGATGAGGATATGACCTCAAAACCAATGTCGTTAGCTCGTGCCGGGACGGCTCCTGGTGGGATGAGAATGGGAAAGTGACGTGGATATCGTGTATGCCTAGGGCGAATGATGAACGTCTGGATAGAAAGGGGAGTGAAGTGTACCATTTTTTCAATTATTCCTAATTTTTAACCTACAAAAAAGAGGAGATCGAACATGGAAAAAAGAGACTTGGCGAGAAAAAGAATGCCTTACAAAATCCTCATAATAAGGCTTTCGATTTTTATGTTGGGGAGCCTACTGTTTCTTCCGAATATTGGTCCAACTCCTGCCTATAGTGCCGAAGAGACTCAGGAAGATGCCTTGAGTATTCTGTTTAAGGCGAATGGCCAATTAGACGTTGCCATGAAATACGGGGAACTGGCGCTTTCCCCAAATCAACCGGGATCAGGGTGGCATCGAGAAAATGTCCAGAGGGCCATGAATGTTTTAACAGGCAAGGGAGGTCCGGACTTTGACGAGAAGGTGGAGAATCCCGGAGATGGGCATGGGGCCATCAATTATTTGAAAGAGGCCCATGAGGCCTTAAAGGGCTGCCGACCTATTAATGCCTGCGATGCGATCCATAGCTCCCTTATCTATATCGAGGAGGCTTTAAAGCATGGCAAGGAAGCCTTGAAAACCGGGCATCGCCGAGGTATTTCGGAACGGCAAATACGGATATTTGGAGCATTGCTTGAGGCCGCCCGGGGCAATCGGAATACTGAATCTCCTATTCTGGGAGCCTTGGCTTATGCTATCCGGGTTGTTGAAATGGAAAAATATAGCAAGATGGGATCCTCGTAACGAAGTGGACTCACTCTGAAAGTGGGCGACATCTTTGCCTAAGAGATGCTTCCTGGAGTTTGGTATGTAGGCAATCAGAGAAAATAACCTGTCAGGGGGGCATGGTGCAGGGGGTCAAGCAAGGACTGTTTAAGATGGCTGAACCGGATCCGAATTCTGGAATTCACAAAGCATGGACTTTGTTTATGGGTTAGGGCCTTCACCACGACCCTGGCAATTGGCAGATGGCTTTGATGTCAAGAACTGAGTCAGAAAAAAATAGTCCCTTGAATCGAGGTTCGTTTCTAGGTTCCTGGCGCCCGCAGTGAGGGATTTTCCGGCGCCCGCGGCCTTGGCTCGGGCGCCAATTCTGATGTCCTTATCTCCGCAGAAGACATCACTGAGAAGGGTTCGGGCTACACGTTTGCTGTGGCGGGGGTCTCATTATCTTTCACTCAAAGTCTCACGTTCGATTCCGAAGTTGAGGGTTCGCTTAGTTCAGAAATATCAAGCCCTCAAGTCAGGAAGTTTTTTTCCGTGACCGTGAGATTGATGAATCAAACCTGGGAAAGGAAAGCCATCATGGCCGAAGAAATTGTCCATCACACTTTATACACCGGTTGGCGCGAACTGCATGAATTCCCGGGCACGGGAGAAGTCAAAGTTCTTCGTGAAGAATCCAATCGTGGGGCCAAAACCATCGTGGTCCGATTGCCGGCAGGCGGCCAGATCCTCCCACATAACCATCTAGGAGTGGTCCAACATTTTGTGATCGAGGGGCAATATGAGACTCAAGGAAAAACCTTTGAGCCCGGCTCTTATCGCCTTTTTCCCACAAACGCGGAAGTTGCCAAAATTTCCACCAAAAATGGCGTGACCATCATGATGATTTATGACCCGGTAGAATCAGAGCCCAAAAATTGATTGACCCGCTCAAGAGATTGATTGAGAGGGATAGAGGGATGGTTCAACTCGATGATCAGGAGGAGGTAGCGCTGAAGGGATTCTTGGAAACTCTTGAAGACCAACGTTTTGACCCTAAGGCAAAGGTCAACCAGGCCTCGTATTTACCGAGGCCTTGAAGGTCAGATAATCGTACCGGTCTTTCTTCAAGGTATATCCCCTTCTTTGAGCCTAGCCCTGTTGATGGGGCGAAAAACAGACCAGATCTACAAGCAAACAGCTTGTCGATTCGTTTTGCCTCAATCTCTGGAGAACGATGCTCAAATGCGGAAATACGTTTGGGTAGAAAATGCGTGGAAACAAATAACGTAAGAAATTTTCCTGGATATCTCCCGCGAGAAGAATAAAAACCAGGAATCGGTATTGGGAAAATACAATAATAATCGAAGGTAGAAGCCTATTTTTAACTTTTCTCCAACTGGGTTCTATGCCTGGCATCAGTTTTGGGAACACATTGATTTATCCACTCGTATTCCCCTCGAAATATTTTGAACGATATGGAAAGGTCTTTGAACTATTGGGCGCATTTTCAATTTGTTGAAGGGAATCAGAATGAACGTATGCACTGTGCTGGATGAAATTGAAAGATTGGCGGGTGGAATGGCAAATCTGCCCCATTGTGAAAGAACTGAGCGAGTTCGTAACTATGTCACTATTCGTGTCTTGATCCAAGACTTAGAAGAATTGGACACCAAAGAGAGCGATAGTCGTCATCCTCATGGGCCACTTCAGCAATTAAAACAGAGCTGTAAAAGCCTTGCAGGGTTAGGGGAGGAAAATTCTTCACCGGAAAAACAGGCGTATTCTGAGGCGAGAGAAGCCCTTAAGGCGCTACGGACACAATTTGGATTAGCAAAGTAATAATTAGGAAGTGTATCATTTTCCAATGATATGAAATTCCTCCAAGGGGCAATTGAAATGGATATTGTTGCTAGGAGTATCCAGAATGATCCATTTCTTCTTAAAAGGGTGACGTTGGAAATCGGCCAGCCGGAATGGAATTATTTTCGATTTAAAAGAACATTGCCACAACCCAACTACACAACTAGAAGAGTAAAAGAAGTTCAATTTCAATGATGCAAAGCCATGAATACACATCAATGACCGAAGCCCTTAAGGGACTTAAGGCGCGAGGTTTCACGACGAATTTCGAGTTTCTGAATAATACCTTTTGCGCCGTTGACAGCGGGAGAACCTTCAGAGCCGAGGAGCTTTCTATTTTGGAGCATCATCGCTTTGAAGGAGTCAGCGATCCAGATGATGAGTCTATTGTCTATGCGATTGAAACCAGCGATGGAATACGTGGAGCCATTGCTGATGCCTATGGTGTCTATTCCAATCCCGAGCTTGAAGTCTTTATGGAAAAGGTCAAAATGTGCGAAGAACAATGACCTAGCTGTTAGAGAAGATAGCCTTACCCACAATAATCAATGAATCAAAGAACGGTTGGTAGGTGAGGACTGCAGTGCTGAGCTGATCTCTTAAGGCTAAGGGATATAAGGATGAAAGGAATTGTTAGACAATAACGTGACATGATGGGTACTCACTTTTCTACAGCGCTGGGTGCCAGCATACTCGCTGGTCTCGTCACGACGATTGGCATCTATGTCATCCGGCATTTTGAGGCATGGGGTCGGAAGAATACCACCTATTTCTCGTGTTTTGCCGCTGGGGTCCTGATCTCCGTCTCGTTCTTACATATCATCCCCAAATCATTCGAGATGAATATTCATGCGCCATGGTACCTTCTTGGTGGCTTTTTGGCCTTGCATTTTTTCAACCGATTCATCACGGTTTTTGTGTGCGATAAAAACCCTGATTCGGCAATAGGCCTCGTCCCCTTGTTAGGAATCGGCTTTCACTCTCTCATTGATGGGGTCGTTTATTCCATTACTTTTAGTGTCAGTATTTTTACTGGTGTTGTAACGGCCATTGGGATGGTTCTTCATGAGTTCCCAGAGGGGATCGTGACCTATGTACTCCTCATTCGCGGGGGATATTCACAGAAACGATCCACGATCCTGGCCTTTTTGGCTGCAGCCCTGACGACACCCTTGGGAACCCTTATTTCCTTTCCCATGATTAGCCAAATCGAAAAGCCTATACTCGGGGCTTTGTTATCGGTTTCGGCTGGCGCTTTGGTCTATGTCGGAGCCACTCACCTGCTCCCGCATGCTGAACACGAACCACAAAAATATAGCCTGGTTGCGCTGCTAGGAGGGATTCTTGTTGCCGTGGGCATTGTTTTGAGTAAGGGCTAGTTTTCCTCTCACGGAGTGTTGAATAATAAGGATGTTCAAGGGCAAAATTGCCCAGGATTAGATAACTCATCAAAGGCTCCGGGTCGGTTCAAAAAAGCATGCCCTGAGTCTTCCCGAAGGGTCCGTCCAGTCCTGTCCTGAGGCCCCTCGAAGGAAAGGCCGCAGCCGTTTTTACGCGCGGAGCGTACGCGTAGTCCGTGAGCACGGGAAAATGGCGAGAACGCCGCTGGCGGCTTTTTTCAACAGACCCTCTCACGGAATGAGATCTTGGTAGAAAAAGCATAGGATGACGGCACACCTTGAGAAGCAAGGAGGAACGTTTGTAGGACTCACCTGCTCCTCTGCGAAAACCCTCTCTCCTCTTGATGGACCCATTGACACGGCCCAGGCAGTTGTGCGGCACAGTTAATTTTATACAGATCCGTAATCCGAACCATTACGTCCGCTCATTAGCGAGCGTATGGGGGTCCCTCAACAATTAGTTGCTCTCAATGCCAGTTCCGAGTTGATCCTGCGCCAGCTTTTTGATCGGCTGGGGCAGCAAGTTCATCTCCTCACACCCTCTTAAGGGCTTTTTCCGGAAATCGCAAAACGCTACACAGAGACTTTACTTTTACCAGAGCATGATTTTGGATTCGAATTGGCCAATTTTGAAATTCCCAAAGACACAACCCTCGTGGTCTTTGTCAATCCTAACAATCTCAACAGCCCTCCAGATTTGTTAGCAGTCCGAATAGCCATAGCTTTCGAGTTTGCTCTCCTCGTCAAATTTCAAATTACTGATCAGGTCACTAAATGGTTCGTATTAATATAAGACGCCGACATTCAGATATTATTCGACCCTTCCATCCTTTTCCGTCATTCCCGCATAGTCGTTAGCGGGAATCCATCTTGTCCAGTCCGGATGGATACTCGCCTAATACTGCGGGTATGACAGAACGGATCCAGATTTTGTGTATGAGGGTTGACCGGCCTCTATGCACTCTCAAGCTTAGCACGGAGGACCGCGTGGCGTGAGCCCGTGGGTCAACTTATCGACTTCCTCAGAGAATGAACAATACGATTAAAAAAAGTCTACATATTGTTATGAGATACTCTCTTGGCAAACGTGGATTGGAAGTATTCGCGCCGACCCGAGACAAAGAAATGTTTCCATGTCTGCCTACCATCTGATGGATGTTGTCTTATTCCGGCAACGAGGGAAATTCGAAGGGGATTTCTTCCCCTTTGAGCGCATGTAAGAAGGCCAGAAGCTCACCCTTTTCTGCTTTCGTCAACGCGAGAGGTTTCATAAGGGAGTGTTTGTTCGCATCGTCTCCCCCGCCGTTGTCTAAGAAGTCGATCACTTCTTCCAGCGTTTTGAATGCACCATCATGCATGTAGGGTGTCGTTTCGGTGATACTTCGAAGGGTTGGAGTTTTAAACGCCCGTTTGTCTTTTTCTAAATGCGTCACATTGTACCGCCCCAGGTCCTTCTTCTGGGGCCCAACTTGTGGCACGCCAAGATTGTAAAACCGGTTATTCGTAAAGTTAGGGCCGTTATGACAAAGGATGCATCGCGCTTTCCCTTTAAAAAGTGCCATGCCTTTCACTGCGTCCTCACTCATCGCCGTTGAATCGCCCAGGACATACTTGTCAAATGGAGAATTGGTCGAAATGATGGTTCGTTCATACGCCGCTATGGCCTCCACAATATTTTGAAGGTTGACGCCCGTGCCAAACACTTTTTGAAATAGATCCTGGTAGCCTTGGATTTTTCGTAACTTTATGACCACATTGTCATGCGTCTCCGCCATTTCCACAGGATTGTGTATCGGGCCCAACGCTTGTTCTTCGAGTGAACTCACCCGTCCATCCCAAAATTGCACGGGGTTGAAGGCTGTGTTAAACACGGTGGGGGAATTTCGTTCGCCTTGTTTACCTCCCACTCCAATGGACACTTGTTTAGGGTCGGCAAACCCAGCGGAAGGAAGGTGGCAAAACGCACAGGATATGGCGTTGTTACTTGAAAGCCGACCGTCAAAGTACAACTGTTTCCCTAACTTGACCTTCGCTTTGTAATTGAGGTTGGTTGCTGGAATGGGAACCATGGTTGGTAAAGGGCCAATATCAGGTACACGCACTCCATCGACCTCAATGATCTTGGTATTGAACATGGTTGGAGGAAACACTTGCTGAGCGAGTCCTGTTTCAAAAAGAAATAGTAATACCGCGAAAATTCCCATCATCCTGGTGGATGTCGTGCCCGGTTTCATGTATTTCCTCCCTTTACATTTGGTCGGCAATGATTTAATCCTGAACCTTAAACACCACGCGATCTATACCGGTATTCCCCGTCTGCGCGTCATAGGCATACACGTGAATCTCATACACACCAGATTTCCCGATTTCTAAATTTCCCGTAAAAGTATTCGGTTTATTGGCATACGCCAAAAAGACGCGTCCTATTGGGATGCCATTGTGTTTCACGATTCCCTGTATTTCATAACGGTTGGCATCCCACATACCTCCTGGTGTAATGGGGCAACCACACATCATCACGACATTGGCTGAAATGGAAATGACCCGGGTATCTGAAAGGCGAAAACGCTCAGAAGATTGAGGATAAAGGACGTCCACGGCAAAACCTGGAATCTCCAGGATCACGCCATCCCCATTGAGGTTTCGTCCAGGTAGAAGCCAGAGTTGGGTGCTCACTTTGATCAGTGCCTGCCTCTGACTATACGGAGCTAAGGCTTCAACACTAACGAGAGTGGGTTCCGCGAGGTCAAGGCTTGCTTCAAATTTTGCTGTGGAAGCATCTGAAAGGGAAGTACCTCGTTTCCGAGGTTCTTTCATAACAGTCGCAGGATTACCGGTTCCACCCTTGGTTGTGCCTTCTGCCAAGATGGCGCCACTCTCGACCTCACGAATGATGATTTTCGCGCCGCCCATGGATGTGCCAATGAACATGGCATCCTTGGCCAGGGCTCGAACAACAATCGTCGTCTCCGTGGCGTGGGCATTACTAATAAAAAGAAATAGGCCAACAAACATCACTAGCGTGACGCTACCATGAATGTTCTTGGATGATCCCATTCGAATTCCCTCATTCCTTAAAAACGGAAAGTGCAAAATCCAGGACACACGTCTTTAGTTCATTGGTTGACCATTATCCGGTTTGAGCAGCAGGGGCGGGTCGTACCTTTTCCCATGCATCGATCCCACCAACAAGGTCCATCACGTTTGTGATGCCATGCTTTTCCAAAAGACTCGCGGCCATCGACGAGCGATACCCTGAGGCACAGTGAACTACAATTTGCCGGTCCCGAGTCACCTCGTCGATTCGTTCCTCGAGATTACTGACTGGAATATTTACACTATGACCAATTTGCTTGTCCTTCCACTCCTGTTCCTTCCGGACATCTAGTACAAGTGGGGGTTCGACGGTTTGTAATTCTTCTGCCAATGTCTGAGCCGTAATCCGAGCCGTGCGTCCTACGAGATCAGGGCGATTCGACAAGGCTTCCATTCCCCCTTGCAAATACCCCGAGACTTGATCAAAGCCAATTCGACCTAATCGTGTTGCGGCTTCTGGTTCGCGACCCGGCTCCGCAATAATGACAATACACTTTTGCGGCGAAAAGATGATGCCCGCCCAGGTCGCAAACTTGCCACCCAACCCAATGTTCACACTCCCCACGAGATGTCCTCCGGCGAAATCCGCGGGATCGCGAACATCGACGATTTGAGCCCCGGAGTCTCGTAATTCGAGCACGTCCTCAAGGGATAAGGGTTTCAGTTCTTCTTCCAGGACCTGGTCAAGTGTGGGCCGTTCTTTTCGATTAAGCATCGCGTCATATCCGAAATACTGTGGGGCTTCAGGTTGGTTCGCCGTCACGAGTTGAATGAATTCGTCTTTCTTCATCGGCTGCAAGGCATAGTTGTACTTTCGTTGTGTCTCCATCGTGGAGAATGTGTCCGTACTCAAATTTTTCCCACACATCGATCCGGCTCCATGTGCCGGATATACCAGCGTCGTATCGGGAAGGGACAGAATTTTGTCGTGGAGAGAATCATAAAGCATCCCGGCCAATTCATTGGCGGTGATGCCGACAGATGCCATCAAGTCCGGTCGCCCGACATCTCCGATAAACAGAGTATCGCCTGTTAAGACGGCATGGGGGATGGTCGAACTTTTTTATAGGTCAAAAACGACAAGAGAAATACCCTCAGGGGTATGGCCAGGAGTTTCGAGTACTTTGAGTCGGATTCCGCCGAATTCCAGTAGATCCCCATCCTTGAAGGCCTGAAATGGGAAGTCAGCTTTGGCTTTGGCACCGAGGCAGATCTTCGCTCCCACGCGATCACGGAGCTCAAGATGTCCTGCCACAAAATCAGCATGAAAGTGCGTAAGAAAGACGTAGCGGATGTCTACCTTTTGGCCTTCCGCATCTTTCACATACTGATCGATGTCCCGTTGCGGATCAATGACGACCGCGGTACGCGTTATTTTATCACCGATGAGATATGAGGCATGCGCTAAACATCCTAAATAGTATTGTTTGAAAATCATGGGATCCTCCCAATTGAATTGTTTTTGACTGGCAGTGTACGTATGGGAAAAAGTTGTGGATGAACCAATAAGAATTAAAATAACAACGATTGTAAATTTAGAGAGCAACATAGGTGCCAAGTAATTGAGTCGTCCCACCCCGAAAAGATCTGTACCGAGCATTCTTGCTATTTAAAGGGATTCTCATGTGGTGTCTTGCCTGGAAGTGCATACAAAGAGTGTGGAAAAAATACCCATCTCAGTTTTTTGATAGTGAGGGGAAACGCATCATTTCCAGTTTTAGTAAACGAATGGATTGATACTCGTGTTGGGCTTACGGAGGGCCGCCCTAATCCCGAAAGGGAGTGGGTTGAAACTTTTTTCCCCCTGATGGTCACACTCAATTTTGGTTGTATTGAAAGCGTACAAAACAATGATCTTAAGGTTTGGCATCTGCTTTGCTCCCAAGTCTTCATAGGGGAATGGCGATGACCCGGAGGGTTCAGTCTTTTGTCTTTACCTAAGGAGAGGTGTAGTCATTCAGAGGAGGAACATTTTATGAATATTAAAAGCCAGGTTCACGCTGTGATCGATGGTATTTTGGCTGGAAAGCTTTTGGAGACATTTGACAAGTACTACGCTGACAACGTGGTGATGAGTGAAAATCGAAAGGACGAACGGGTTGGGAAAACGGCCAATCGGGAATATGAAGAAAAGTTTGTTGGGAATGTTCAGGAATTTCATGGGGCCCAAGTCGGACGGACGATCGTTGAGGGGGATCATGCTGCCGTTGAATGGACCTTTGACCTGACTTTTAAGGGAGGAAACCGGATAAAGATGCAGCAGGTGGCCGTTCAAACGTGGAATGATGGAAAAATTATTCGTGAAGATTTTTATCATGGTTAATCCACATTCATGTTGAATGTTATGGATAAAGAGAGCTAGTCGTTCTGTACATGCGTGGCCCGGATGGTGAGCCAACACTACCTTCCCGGTATGGGGCTGTTGCCAATCACCAGACTGAATGAACGCATGGATGAAAATGGAAATGTTCATTCAAGGGGGCCGAACCAGGAGCAGGGTGCTTATCGGTTAGTCTGGTAAAGGGGCTTGGTCATCCTCATTGGGAAAAGGAGAATAGGGGGAAGGCTGAGAGGAGCGGAGGGCGGTTGGCCACAAAGGCTATACTTTCCCACCTAACTAAAAGATGTTAATTCCTTTTCTCTGCGCTTTAAACGGGATAGTCTGAAAGACAAGAAAGACCTACATGGGAACAAGAAACAAGAAATTGTCGGACCTTGAAATAACCAACGAATTTCCGAGAATTGTTGAAAGGCACCGGCCAAATTATTCTTATTGCGCTATTCAGCTACACCGAGGTCTGTGGGCATAATTTTAAAACTATGTTGCTACGTACGACCCTGGTGGCGAAGCCTGGCGAATGAGATGTTTGGCTGTGAGAGCATTCTTTTCCAGGTCGGTTTCAATGTGTCATAAGCGCCAAAGTCAAAGTTTTTTCGAGAGCAAGATGATCGAAAACCGATAGACCTATCTTGAAGGAGTGAATGTGATGAAAAAGGTGGCCATCAACGGACTCGGACGTATCGGACGATTAGTATTACGACAATATTGTGAAAATACATCAAAGGATGTGGAGATCGTCGCAGTCAATGATTTGGTCTCACCGGAGAATTTGGCCTATCTCCTCCGGTTTGATTCCGTGCATGGGCGCACGCCATATCCTGTGACCGTGAAGGGAAATGAGATTCTCATGAAAGGATCTCGGTTTCCAATCTACGCGGAAAAGGATCCAGCCCGTTTGCCATGGCAGGAATTGGGCGTGGATGTCGTGCTTGAATGTACGGGGTTGTTTACCAAACGTGATCTTGGGGCCAAGCATTTGGACGCCGGCGCGAAGCGGGTCATCATTAGTGCCCCTTCTCCGACAGCTGATGTCACCATTGTCCCAGGGGTCAACGACCACCAGTTCGATCCGGTAAAGCACCAGGTCATTTCGTTGGCCTCTTGCACCACGAATTCTCTGGCGCCTCCCCTGAAAGTGCTTCACGACAATTTTGGAATTGAGCACGCCATGGTCACTACGGTGCACGCCTATACAGTTTCCCAAGCGTTGGTTGATGGCCCGGCCAAAAAGCAACGACGAGGCCGAGCGGCCGCCGTATCGCTGATCCCCACCACTACAGGGGCAGCCGTGGCCACCACGCAAGTGCTACCGGAATTGGAAGGACGGATGGACGCTATTGCCATTCGTGCCCCGGTCCTGGATGGAGCCATCACTGACATTGTTGCCCATCTTCGCCAAGAATGCAGTGTCGGAAAAGTGAATGAGGCATTCAAGGCGGCAGCCGATGGGCCATTGAACGGCATCTTAGGCTATAGCGAAGAGGAATTAGTCTCGGCGGACATTCTTGGGGACCCCCATTCCGGCATCGTGGATGCGCTTTCGACACGTGTCGTGCAAGGACGCGTCGTCAAGGTTCTCGTCTGGTACGACAATGAATTCGGGTATGCTCGGAGGCTGCTCGATATTTTCGTGCGGCTCCCACTCTGATCGGCTCGTGGAATGTTTGTTGGCAAGCGCTAATCTCCGATAGAGAACGAGCAAAGCCGAGGGATTAAGACCAGGAGTAAGATGGGAGTGTTGAATAATAAGGATGTTCAAGGGAAAATTTGCCCAGGATTAGATTACTCATCAAAGGCTCCTGGTCGGTTCAAAAAAGTCCGTCCAGCAAGGCCGCAGCCGTTTTTACGCGCGGAGCGTACGCGTAGTACGTGAGCACAGAAAAATGGCGAGAACGCCGCTGGCGGCTTTTTTCAACAGACCCAAGATGGATTCCCTCTTCCTATCTGTGGGAATGACGCCGTGAGTAGAGTCCTGTACAACGCTGATTCTCCTGCCTGTCATGCCTGACATTTTTTATCGGGCATCCATCTTCGGCCATTCCCCTATAAGAACAGATGAAAATAGATTCTTGCTTTTACCGACGGGAATGACGGAAAAAACATAAGGCGGAAAGATTCAAGATGGATCTTTGCTTAAAACTAGGAGGGATGATGGAGTAAGGTTGTGTGTTGATGCGATATTGGGATATAGGGAGATTGGAATTCGCAGATATCACCAACACTTTTGTTAATTCGGCATGACCGGAATGTTCGATCATGAACCCATGCGCAGAACAAAGGAAAGCTTGATTGCCACAACCGTTCCCAAGGGTCGCTCTCATGGGCATGAAGGGATGGAGACGAGCATGTTCCTTGTTTTATCTCAAGTGAAGGCCAGGGACATGTGACAGGAATAAACGATGAACCGAGGACTTCGCGACAATCCCGTAACCGGGGACAAGTATGACGCGGTGCTTTTTGACCTGGGCTGCGGGCATCGGAAATCTCTTTGATGTGGAAGTCGACGGGAATACCATTGTCCATCAACATTTGGCGGGGAAGCCCGCTCCGGATTCCTTTTTGAACGCGGCGGAAATGCTTGACGTCCAGCCAGCGCGTGCGGTTGTGGTCGAAGATGCCATCTCCGGTGTGCAAGCCGGAGCCAAAGGGGGCTTTGGACTTGTTATCGGCGTGGCCCGGAAGGGCAATGAGGAAGAACTGAACCAACATGGGGCCCATCTCGTGGTCGCCGACCTGGGCGAGTTCGTTCGGTGAATGCGGTGACTTGCCATGAAAAGAAGGAATTCCGTATGTCAGAGTCAAGTGTATCTGCCAGGACCTCAATGGACTGTTTTACCAAACATTTTTGAGGTCGTGACGCATGATTCACCATGAACCCCTGATTCCACCTTCCCACATTTATCCACCCGATGAATGGAACCTGATGGAAAAACAGTTTAATCCCGACTTGTTGGTAGGATTGATCTGGATTGTCCGCTATCAGAAGAAAATACCCCATTTTGCGTCCTGGCGCGGCGTGTGTTTTTCCATAAAGGTGAAGCCGGACCTGCGGATGAGCCAGAAGGCGATCCCACTTGGGCGGTCCGTTTCGCCATAGATCTCCGAGGAGATTCACCATCACGACGGGAGGTATCCCCCAATGGTAATCCGCAAATGGCGCGGAGATGTTGTTCGAATTGGGACGTCACGCAGGCCCCAAAGGTGAAATGTCCACTGTTATGAGGCCGGGGAGCGATCTCATTGATCAACAAGGTGTCGTCCTCGAGAAGAAACAGCTCCACCGCCATGACTCCGCAGTAGTCAAGCGCTTCTGAGAGGGAAACGGCAAGCTCCTCCGCCCGTAAACGGATCGTGTCTGCCACCCGGGCCGTGACGCGTGTGGTATAGAGGATGTTCTGCCGATGGGCATTCTCAGCCAGGGGATAGAGTTGAATATCTCCCTGAAGACTGCGGGCGAGCACGACCGATAGTTCCATCTTGAAGGGCGCACCGACATGGCCAAAGAACAGTCCTCTGAAACCGTCAAAGCCACGGTCCGCGACTACATGGAAATGTTTTATAATAGTCACCGGCTACACTCCACGTAGGGCTATCTCAGGCCAAATGCGTTTGAGGCGCAGGCCCAAGGTCTGACACCATAGCCTGTTGGCATATGAGGGGGGACCTAAGTATGCCCGACGAGGAGATCGAACGATAAAGGGGGGATTATGGAAGCCGATATTCAAAAGGAGACGGGGAAAACACTGAGACCGAGAAATTATTCACGCGCTTTTCTTTCTGTCCTTTTTTACTGAACCACTTCAATGGCGATGACGTGAAGGGACAATGACCATGGGCGCCACCGTACAACTCCAAAACCGTGAGCGCGCCGCGATATTACCCATTCGCTCACTTGCAAACCAGGCTTTCTCGCGCGCCGCCGGCGCACCCCTGATCGAAGGCAACACCATCCGACTGCTCCAAGACGCGTGCGAGAATTACCCGGCGTGGCTCGATGCCATCCGCGGGGCAAAACGGTACATTCACTTCGAAAACTACATCATTCGCGAAGATGATGCGGGTCGAATGTTTGCCGACGTGCTCGCTGGTAAAGCGCAGGAAGGCGTGCGCGTGCGTCTCATTTACGACTGGATGGGCGGATTCGGTAGAGCGTCGCGCGCTTTTTGGAACCGTTTGCGCGCGGGCGGCGTGGAAGTGCGCTGCTATAACCCGCCGCCCTGGGACTCACCTTTTGGCTGGCTCAGTCGTGACCATCGTAAGACGATCTCGGTGGATGGCGAGGTGGGTTTTGTCACCGGCTTGTGCGTTGGGCAGATGTGGGTCGGTGTGCCTGAAAAGAAGATTGAACCGTGGCGCGATACCGGCGTGGAAGTGCGGGGACCGTCGGTGGCTGTCATTGAGCAGGCGTTTGCAGATGTCTGGGAGATGATGGGAGAGCCGATTCCTGAGCGCGACCTGGTCAAACCCGCCGCGCACGCGCAGCAAGGCGAAACGGCCCTTCGCGTTGTGGCGAGTGTGCCGGCGACGGCGGGGATGTTTCGTGTCGATCTACTCATGGCGGCCCTTGTGAGGAAACGCCTCTGGTTGGTCGATGCGTATTACGCGGGGACGACTTCCTATGTGCAAGCGTTGCGTGCGGCAGCGAGCGACGGCGTTGACGTGCGCCTGCTTGTGCCGAACGCAACCGACATTCCGCTTCTTAGGCTCTTATCCAGAGCGGGTTATCGTCCTTTGTTGGAAGCCGGTGTGCGAATCTTCGAGTGGAACGGGACGATGCTGCACGCGAAGACGGCCGTCGCTGATGGACATTGGGCGCGCGTCGGTTCGACGAATCTCAACCTCGCCAGTTGGTTAGGCAATTGCGAGATGGACGTCGTCGTTGAAAACGAACCTTTCGCACGCCTTATGGAGCAGACGTATCTGCAGGACTTGGAGAACGCGACCGAGGTGGTCTTAGATGCTCAGCGGAAGGTGCGCGCGCCGAATGAGCCGCACCATCCGCATCTAATACTCACCAGCGGCGGAGGGAGCGGCGGGCGTGCCGCTGCAGGCGCTCTCCGCCTCGCCAACACGGTGGGCGCGGCGTTCACCAACCGGCGTGTGCTCGAACCCCTCGAAGCGCGTATCACGGTAACGGCGGGGGTGATGCTCCTGACGTTGGGAATTCTCTTCGCGTTCTTCCCGCGCCTGTTAGCCTATCCGCTCGTCCTGGTCTTCACCTGGATCGCCGGCGCGCTACTCTACAGAGGCTACAAGCTGTACCGCGGCAAAGCTCAGTGAGAGAGTGGAACGGTCCAGCAAAGGGGATCGTCGTCGATCCGCTCAGAAGAGGCGTCCAAGCGGGCGGGCCGAAGAGAAGTGTGATTCGGCTAGAGACGGAGAGGGTGGTAGTGGTTGCCGGCCACTAGATAGTTGACCCATATCACCACTGCAATCTTGACGCGATTGGCCCAACTCGTGGGCAGCGGGACAATCAAGGTTAAGTTGCAAGGTATTTCTCTTGGCCATGATCGTGCTGAGCCACGGGAGAACGACGATGTGGTGGACGAAGAAGACCTGCGCGGGAGAAAATTGGCATGGATTGTCAACACGGCGACGGGATAGGGGGAGCTTCACCGGGATCCAACAATCTCAAGAGATAGACAGGTTGCTTTGAGCACCCTGTTTTGTCGGTAACAAGGTCGATCTGTCCTTTTGCTCGACCTATCGGCGGCTCTCGAGCCCTGTCGTTCTTAGCAGGCGGGGCTCGAATTGACGCCGGTGGTGATTCTCCAAATATTAACGGATTACAGGAGGAAATATGTTCGGAACCATTCGCAACATCGAAGGTGAAAAGATCGACTACACCTTCCATCCGGGCAATAATAGTCGGAAGGTTATCGTGGTCCTCGGGCATGGGGTCACGGGCAATAAGGATCGCCCGTTTGTCGTCGCGCTGGCAGAAACCCTGTCACATGACGGAATTCCGACGCTCAGGCTGTCGTTTTCCGGCAACGGTGATTCGGAAGGTCGCTTCGAAGACTCCACGATTTCCAAGGAAGTAGAAGACCTGCGCTGCGTACTCGACGCGCTCGACGGATGGAACATCCTGTATATCGGCCACAGCATGGGTGGAGCCGTCGGCGTTCTGCTGGCCGATAAAGACACACGTCTTGTCGGACTCGTTTCACTAGCCGGCATGGTCCATACGGAAGCGTTCGCGCACCGCGAGTTCTGCGACGTCACACCGGGTGCGGGTTTCATGTGGGACGAGCCGGCGTGCCCCCTGTCGCAGACTTTCATCGACGACATTGCGGCCATCGGCACCGTCGTTACTCGTGCTCCGTCGATCCGGGTCCCCTGGCTGCTCGTCCACGGAACTGAGGATGACGTTGTTCCCCTCCAGGATTCGCTCGACATTTTCGAAAAAGCCAATAACCCCAAGCAACTCGTCCAGATTGAAGGTGCAGACCATGTGTTTTCCGAGCACACACCGGACATGATCAAGGTCGTACATGAATGGGTTCGAGAGCAGATCGGACGCGGGTAAACCGGTCTTATTTTGGATAAAGGAGTGATAAAACGTGGAGTCGTGGCTGTGTCGTCACGGCCATCGGATGTGTGATTAATTGTTTGATATGGGGGGCAATGACGATGAAACTCTTCAAGCATATTCTCTACGTATCCGAAGCATCCGTTGCACAGGAACCGTCGATAGCGCGGGCCGTGTCGGTGGCGGAAAACAATCAAGCGGACCTGACGGTCATTGATGTCATTCCTGCCCTCACGGCGGGCATCGGGATACTGCCTAGCGGACACACCTCCGGTGAATTACAGACAGCCCTGGTGAGCGAGCGCCGGAAAGGGCTGGAGTCCTTGGTTGAGCCTTATAAGGAACGCCTCAGCATCCGGCTGGATGTCCTGCAGGGCAAGACGTATCTTGAAGTGATTCGTGCCATTTTACGTCACCAGAACGATCTGCTGATCAAGCCGGCTGAAAATCCAGATTTCATCGAACGGCTGTTTGGCAGTGACGACATGCAACTGCTGCGCAACTGCCCCTGTCCGGTATGGCTCACACGCTCAGAGGAGAAGTCGGATTACGCGTGCATTCTGGCAGCCGTTGACATTGACCCGGATATCTCTGACGGAACAGAACAAAATCTCAACCGGCAGATTCTTGAACTGTCCAGTTCGCTCGCGACATCAAAATTTGCCGCACTGAATGTCCTTCATGTTTGGGATGCCCCATTCGAGAAGAAGGTGCGGTCATGGAGCGACCCTGAAGCTGTCATGGCTTATGTTGAGGGTGAACGTTCACGACATGACGGCGCGTTCAACCGCCTTGGCAAGGAGTTTAGAGACCAAATAGGCCCAGAGGCCTATGACCATCTTTCCCCGCAATTCCATTTGCGCCGTGGTGCACCCTCCACGGTCATCCCGCAAACGGTGAAGGAGTTGCAGGCCGATCTGGTGGTCATGGGAACGGTCGCTCGGACTGGCATCGCCGGATGGCTCATTGGAAATACCGCGGAGGCTATTCTCGAACAGTTGCAATGTTCTGTGCTCGCAGTGAAACCCTCTGGCTTTGTCTCCCCGGTCAAGCTGGCCGAGTAAGAGGCGCCAAGCCTGGCCTCACGATATAGACCATGGCGTTGGGCGGCACACTACGAATCGTGCCCCATTATGAAGCGAATATTTTCTGACTGGTGCCACTCAAATCGGGCTTGAGGTCAATGGATCACTGCAACTCCATTTATGCCACTTTTGATATGGAGGGTATCGAGCGACTTCTCGTGGTGGGCATGATTTTCCTGCCTTATGATATTTATCCGGGGAAGCCCGCATGAGAAACCCTGAGTGAAAATCGGCGGCAGTCATGCCGGAGTCCCCAATGGCCTGGATTGTTTTTGGAAAGGCTCTTTGGCTGCATTTTTGATTGGAAAATTTTTCTCTTGAGAAGCTTCATCCATCATGTCCTGAAGAAGACATTCGGCTTGTTGGTAGGATTGATCTGGATTGTCCGCTATTAGAAGAAAATGCCCCATTTTGCGTCCTGGCGCGGCGTGTGTTTTCCCATAAAGGTGAAGCCGGACCTGCGGATGAGCCAGAAGGCGATCCCACCTGGGCGGTCCGTTTCGCCATAGATCTCCGAGGAGATTCACCATCACGACGGGATGCATGAGGGAGGTATCCCCCAATGGTAATCCGCAAATAGCGCGGAGATGTTGTTCGAATTGAGACGTCACGCAGGCCCCAAAGGTGAAATGTCCACTGTTATGAGGCCGGGGAGCGATCTCATTGATCAACAAGGTGTCGTCCTCGAGAAGAAACAATTCAACCGCCATGACCCCGCAGTAGTCAAGCGCTTCTGAGAGGGAAACGGCAAGCTCCTCCGCCCGTAAACGGATCGTGTCCGCCACCCGGGCCGGAACGCGTGTGGTATGGAGGATGTTCTGCCGATGGGCATTCTCAGCCAGGGGATAGAGTTGAATATCTCCCTGAAGACTGCGGGCCAGCACGACCGATAGTTCCATCTTGAAGGGCGCGATGGCTTCCAAAACACACGGGACTTCCTTTAATTCTCGCCAGGCCTCATTCAGATGGTCCACGCCGATAACCCGGATTTGGCCTTTACCGTCATATCCTGAACGGCGCTTCTTTAAAATAGCCGGGAATGTCACGTGTTGAGCCGCAGCGGTCAAGGTGGCGTGATCTTTGACCGAGGCAAAAGGAGTTTGTGGAAAGCGGTGATCTTGAAGAAATTCTCGTTGAACCAGTCGATCCTGGATGAGAGCGAGCACGGAAGAGGATGGACGGGTCGCTTGGCCGGCTTCAATGTCGGCAAGAAGCATCCAAGGCACCAGTTCGGTCTCAATGGTCACCACATCAACCTGAGAGACAAAGTCCACCACGCGTTGCGTATTCGTCAGTTCTGATTGCACACAAAAATCCGCAACCTGGGCGGCCGGACAATTCTCAACGGGATCTAACACGCCAATCCGATACCCCATCCGGCGGCCTTCCATGGCCAGCATGCGCCCAAGTTGGCCTCCGCCCAATATCCCGATCGTTCCACCAGGAAGGATGATAGTCATATGAGTTTCTCCAGTGCAGGGGTATGTCGTTGGTCATAATAGGCCTTGAGTCGCTGCCCGATGCCGTGATCAGATACGGCAAGAATGGCTGCTGCCTGCAAGGCGGCATTGACCGCTCCATCCTCGCCGATCGCATGGGTTGCAACCGGAATGCCCTTTGGCATTTGGACAATTGATAAGAGCGAATCAAAGCCTTGCAAGGCTCGAGACCGAACCGGCACTCCGAGAACCGGAAGAATCGTTTTTGCTGCGGCCATTCCCGGCAAGTGTGCGGCTCCTCCTGCCCCGGCAATGAGCACATGGATGCCACGGCTTTGGGCCGAGCCGACATACTCAAAGAGAAAATCCGGCGTGCGGTGGGCTGACACAATCCGGCATTCATGGGGAACGGCCAATTCCGTGAGGATCAGACTTGCGTGCCGCATGGTCTCCCAATCACTGCTGCTCCCCATGATAATCGCCACGAGTGGATTGGAATTATCAGATTCAGAATTCATCGAATAGGTTGCC
Source organism: Nitrospira sp. T9 (assembly GCF_052156535.1). Taxonomy (NCBI): domain Bacteria; kingdom Pseudomonadati; phylum Nitrospirota; class Nitrospiria; order Nitrospirales; family Nitrospiraceae; genus Nitrospira; species Nitrospira sp. T9. The sequence continues at coordinate 125,513 of NZ_JBQKUP010000035.1, read as the reverse complement.
TCCCCAAAAATATTCCCACTTTAACAGCATCCATACTGAAAACACCCGGTTCCGTGAACAGATCAAGCCTCCGCCTTTTTCCCCGGCTCCTGCTCTGACCGTATTTGTCGCAAGGCCCTCTTCTCAGTCCGCCCTACTGTACCCCGCTTCACCATCATAATTCCATAATTTCTGCACCGCCGGCCACCACTACTTCCAGCTGAACGGTTCCAGGACCGTGGTCCCAGGCAATTTGGAAATCCTTTGTTCCCATAAACCCGCATCGGTACTCTTCATCAGCAGGTCCCGGCTTACATACCCTTGCCACGCTTTTGTCCCCCGATTGCAAATAAATTCGTATGTGAACGGGCCCAATACACAATCGCTGAAGGTCGTTAGCCTGGGATAGGGATTTGGTGTTGGTGTGCATTTCCCCATTTTTGGCACTATGCCGGCCAGGAAAACTCTAGGCCATTCGAGCTCACACGTTAAAGCCCGGCCTCTTGCCCCCGCATTTATTCGGCCTTGCGTCCCAGGTTCAGTGAACGTCCTACTCAGATTTTGAAACCTGATCCCGATGAAGGGGGGAGTGTGACGGGATTTTTGAGGCGCGAGGGTTGGCGAAACGCTGTCTTAATGTTTGAAAAATTCTGAGGTCTAATAACGCAAGCTCTAGAAGACCATGTCATCCAGAGTGAAACGAAGCATCCCGCAGGTTCTTAACGTCTTCAATGACAGGATCGTTTTTTCGCCGTTGGATCAAAATGACAGGGCGGTGAAGATTCGGTTTATCACAAATGGTTCATCCCCTCCCTTAATGGGAAAATTACAGCATTTACAAATGATGTGGACCCGGTTTGTCATCGCTTTGCCTTCCATGTCGACCGGGCCGACCGGGTCGTAATCGACCAAGCGACATCGCTCTTCTTCCGGTCTGACCGCCTCGGGCGGCACAGCGTTCAAATGCTGGAAGATGGTGCTGCCGTGAGGCGGCCTGCAGGCGTTGGAATAATGCCAGAACTTCGGGCACCTTCGTCTGTTTAAGAAATCGGTCATACATCGCGATATTGTCGTGTTCCGCTTGTATGCCGGCCCGACAGGCTTCGAGCACGGAGGAGGGAGGCGCAAGCTTCTCTTCCCAGTCATCTTTGGGCAGGGGAATTCCAAAGTGCCCGCACAGAAGTTCAAGGGCCTGCGCATGGGTTTCTTCCGCTTTTACAATATTGCTGAACGGACGTATTTCACCGAATGTGTTGAGCATGAGGCGATAGGACGCCCGTGCTTTATATTCATCAATCAGCGCTTCCAGAACCATCGCCTTGGTGTGGTCATCAAGCATGTGAAGCACCTCCCATCTTTTGCCAGGCGGGGAAACTCACAACCGACCCCCTCAAGCCACAGTGATTGCCTCCCTTCTCCCTTGGTGCTTAAAGCATGCCAACGCTTTCCACCCCTTGATGTGCATGTCCCTAGATGAACCTCCAGACGATTGTTGGAGGAAGACTCATTCCACACTTTATGTTGGGCTGATCCTTTTAACGTTTTCTATATATTCCATATTCCACGAAAATAACTGTAGATATTTGCCACGTCCATGCAAAAATTTTTGTAGCCAAATGGGTCATCGGTTTGGGGGTCGGTAAATGATGTCTGACGTCAGAAGCCCAATATAAAAGAAATTTTCATAATGGTACCGAACTTGAAAAGAGCCTAAGGAAACACCAATCAAGTGAGCGAAACTATTAGATGAACTGAAAGATCTTCACCCTGTTTGCATTCGCAGAACCAAAAATTTTGAGAAGGGTTTTTGGGTTTACTGAAAAAGGGGACTCCATGAAAGACCAAAACACGGAAAAGGGAGAACGCTGGTCAGTGATCTTGGCTGGAGGAGAAGGGGAGCGAACGCGTTCATTTATTGAGCGGTGGCTGGGGTATCACAAGCCCAAACAGTATTGTTCATTTGTGGGCCATCGTTCCATGTTGCAACATACGTGGGATCGTGCGGACTTCTTGACGCATCCTGAACATAAAATAACCGTCATTGCTCAGAACCACTTTCGAGAAGTGGTATCTCAGTCGGCGAATCGATCCTGTGGCCAGGTGATTGGACAACCTTGGAACTGTGATACCGCTGCAGGGATTTTCCTTCCATTAACATACATTCGGGCTCAGAATCCCCATGCGACGGTGGTGCTGTATCCAGCAGACCATTTTGTATTCCCCGAACATCAATTTATGGACACGGTTGAGAAGGCTATTCAGGCAACCACCCTCTTTCATGATCGAATCATGCTCCTCGGTGTCAGGCCCACGTCTCTGCAGCTCGAGTATGGATGGATCGAACCGGGAGGGCCGCTGGGATCAAGTGGCGGACTTTGCGTGAGACGGGTGGATGCCTTTCTTGAGAAGCCAAACGCTACCAAAGGGCTAGCCGCTCAGGCTAATGGGGCGCTTTGGAATACCTTTATCATGACCGCCAAAGTGGAGACTTTATGGAGATCGGGGTGGAAATGTTTGCCCGAGGTCCTGGAACGGTTTGAACAATTGGAAAAAGTTATAGGCACACCTCAGGAAAGTCGAACTCTTCGTGAAATCTATCATGATATGCCGAAGCGGAACTTTTCATCTGATCTTTTGGGTTGTGCCCCTGAATCGGTTGGAGTGCTTGAACTCAAAAATGTCCTGTGGAGCGACTGGGGTCGGCCCGATCGTATTGCTGACACTATTCGCGCGATAGGGAAAACCCCGGCTTTTGGATTGGAATGCCTGACGGAAACGCGGCATACACGCAATGAGAGTCAATCGACGGAGGTCTTGTGATGCGAACGAGTCAACAAACAGGTAGCCGTAAAGACGCAATGAATCCCATTTCCACCTCGGGCTCAAAAAAATCCGTTGCCTCTAAAAAGAGAGGCGCTAACCCCTTAAGGTCGGTCAACTCAGACAACGACACCGTCATCTGCCCTGATTCTTCTGTCCGGGATCTCGAAGCTCGGATTGCTCTGCGAGCGCATCAGCTCTATGAGGAGCGGGGGGGCTGCCACGGGGAAGATCAAGCCGACTGGTTCGAAGCCGAACGTCAGATATTGGCTACAGGATGAAGAAACTGGAGTGTTCAACACAAGGGATTTCATGAGAAAGGCTTCCTGCTGAGAATAAGCGGGAACGAGGTGTGTGAGGATGGATTCCTGATTGAACATGGGGAGAATGAAAATGTTTTTCTCCGTCATCCCCGCCGGTAGTATGCGGAGATCTATGCCACTGGATCCCAAAATGAATTTCCCGTCACAGATATCGGAAATGACGAGTGGTCAAACAAAAAACCCCAATATCTCAATTTGGGGAGTAATGGTTCACATTTAGCCGGGAGGTTGCTATGTCTCATTTTTATCGAATTCTTGGACTGACGAGTGTGTTGACTGCTGTGATGATGGGGGGAATGTCTGTGCCGGCGATGAGCGCTGGTCCCGGCCCGGCAGATGGCTATGATCTTCATGTCCAAGCGCCGCATCTCATGCACAATGGAGAGATTGGTGGTCCATTTCACCATTTTTGTAAGGGTATTTCAGACACCGTTTTTCAGTGTCTGTTGTTTGAAACTACTGATGCCAATGCTCCGCTCGTCGCCGTGGAATATTTCGTGGCCAAGAAGGCTTCCAGAACGCTTCCGTTAATCCAATGGCACCGGTATTTCCATGATCATCAGGAGGAGATTGACACTGGTCGCTTGTTTATCCTCGATGTCGATGATGAGAACAAGAAAAAAGAAATTGCCGAAGCTGCAGGTAAAACGGATGGGGTGATCTATCATCTGTGGCAAAAAGGACAGGCGTTTCCGGACGGAACCGTGACTTTCCCACAATCGATTGGTGTGCAGTTTCCCCAACCGAACTAATTGGCAATGAGCTGACGGGGGACCTTAAAAATCCCCCGTTCTTTCCGGATGTCGATGCCAAAACTAAAAATGGAAGCTTGCCTATCTCAAGCCAGGTTGTGATGGGAATGATGGGTCAAACAATTTATGCTTTATGAGGTATGGGAAATGAATACACGACAGTTTGGCATATTGGTCATGACGACTCTTTTTGCCGGGGTGATGGGTGGGGCTCTGTCCAACCTTGTTTTCATGAATTCCGCAGTATCGGCAGAGGAATCTGAGCAGCCAAAGAAAGTGGTTACGGCGGAGGAATTCCGCCTCGTGACGAAGGATGGCCAACCCCGGGCCACGCTGCTTCTGTGGAATGGTGAATTGCCGGCTTTGACCCTCGCTGATGAAACCTGTCATAACCGTGTGTTCCTCGGTGTTTTTAATGAGGCACAGCCGGCGTTAATTCTCAACGATAAAGGCTGTAAGCAACGAGCGGCTCTGGATCTGCAGCCGGATGGATTGCCTTCCCTCACTCTCAGAGACAAAAATGATGTTCCACGCGCACGGCTCCGTGTGTTGCTGGATGGAAGTCCTGTCCTGACCCTCTTTAATCAGAATGGCCAGATTGCCTGGTCACCGCCATTATCCTCCTCCGAGCCTTAGAGATCGTTGAAAGGACGGGCTTCCATTGTGTGGGAGGGACCAGGACATCGGCAAGGAACAAACGGACGTTTCAAACACTTGAACCAGGCCATCTGAAACGAATGCGTTGTGTGAGATTTTTCTTGGAAAGAAGCGATAATCATCCAATTTCAATACTTCTGTAGGAATCAAAGGAGGAGAGATCAATGAGCAAAGAAAAATTCCACCACACCGCTACAATGAAGTGGGAGAAACTTCAAGAATTCCCTGGGCCCGCAGACGTCAAGATTGTTCGAGAAGACCCGTCCCTTGGCGCCAAGACCATGCTGGTTCGGATTCCTGCCGGCGGCCGGATTACGCCACATAGCCACCGCGGCATCGTTCAGCATTTTGTTCTTGAGGGACAATACGAGACGGACGGCCAGTTATGTGAACAGGGCAGCTATCGGATGATGCCCGCGCATTGTGATATTTCTCCTATTTCCACAAAAGAGGGAGTGACCATCCTCATGATCTATGACCCGGTTTCCAACTAAGCCTGGTATATACGGTCCCTGCACGACGGGGGAACTTTATAAAAGAAATTTTATGGACAATGTGAAAGTCTTGTCGTCTGTCGATGAATGTTGAAGGTTTTCCATTTGAATGGGAGGGGGGTATATGACTATTCAAGGGGTCCCAGCCACAGGGTTTAAGACTGTCGGACAAATTGTGCCAACCAATGAATTGAAATTCGGTAGGAAGCTGAATGCCCTGGCCGCGGCAATCGAGTTACTTTCTCATCATACACCGGGGGGGCCGGTCGTCGACGAAAAAAACCATTTTATCGGGTTTATCAGTGAATTTGATGTCCTCCGGGCTTTGGAAGCGGGAAAAGACCTGAACAAAGTGACGGTCGAAGAGGTGATGAAAAAAGATCATATTGCGATTGCGGCTACGACGTCGATCAAGGATGCCGTGCATCTCATGGAAGAGCAACGATTGTTGAGTCTCCCGGTAGAGCGAAACGGTGAGGTGATGTATACCGTGACACGGCATGATCTATTGAGGGCCTGGATTGGATTGGGTTTGGGCATAGAAGATGGGAATGAGTAGATAAATGGATTGGCGTTCACTCCTAGTATGGGAAGCCACGTCACTAATATGACCGACATGTTTATTGAGGATGAAATCTCAGAGATGCGGGAGAGGGTGAGGGGCTGGATCATACTGAGAGTGGAAAGTGAGGCATCCTGGTCTTTGTGAGGGCATGAGGGGTGGTGCATGAATTCAGAATCTAACAGCTATGTCACCGTCAGGGTTTTTGACCCTTCAGATCCCGGTGAATGGGAACTTCTCGGGCCGGATGGAACGGCCATTGAAGGATGGCATCTTCTGTCGGTGGGGCGTGACCATTCAGGGAGGTACTCGCTTCATGTGACCTTTGATCAATTTCATTGTGTCAATGCGGAGGGCCAAAAGGTCAACATACATCTGAGTGGAGTTTCCGCTCAGAAGTTGGAGAAAGAACCACCCCCTCCGAGTGCCCGTACACATCGGCTACCACAGCATGGATGAAAAATTGAGCCGAAAGAAGAAGGGGAGGGCAGAGAAAAGTCACATAGAACCTAAATGAGGATATGAGCTCAAATCAATGTAGCTTAGTCTGGGCGGAATGCTCCTGATAAGAAAGGAAAATTGACGTAGAGATCGTTTATGTCTAGGCGGATCCAGAGCGTCTGGGTCGAAAGGGAAGCGAGGTGAAATGTTTTTTTAACCTTCACGACACTCTTCGTATTTGTCATCCCATACATACATTCAGAATAATTTGCAAGTCGATAATTCCAGGAATCAAGGGTTTTTCACAGCTGCATTAGAAGGTGCTTTTTTATAGGTTGAATAAAAGGAGCACTGAGAGGGTAACTGTGCCGGTTTTCGTGGGAAAGGGAAGATATTGAAATTTGAGCAAAAGAGAGAACTGTTTTATTGACTTCTTCTCAGGTTGCACGAGGACCAGCGCTTTAATCAGGAGGGATATTTATGCGTACATTGGCATATGTGTTGATAGGAGTGTTGGGTGGAATGGGAATGATGAGTCTTGGCCAGGAGAGCGGACCAAGTCCTACGACTCTGTTGGCACCGGTAAGTTATGCGATGACCTCTACAGAGCCAGCTTCTGAAATAGTAGATGAGAAACCCTGGACAGGCGCCGATTTAATAGAGATGGCGCAGGTCTATGATCAACAGGCTGATGAGCTTCAAAGTGAGGCGGTCCGATTGGAACAGCGAGCCATAAACCTTGCAAAAAATCCACATATGGATCCCAAGGGGTTTACCAGGTCGGGGTGGATGCTGATTGCCTCAACGCGGTGGAAGTCGGCAAAAGAATTACGAGAAGTGGCCGCCATGCATCGTTCGGAAGGACAACGTCTCCTGGCATTGGAAAAAAACGGAGAGGTCTCTCCTGAAAATTTAGATAAGGAAAGTAATGCCTCTCCGAAACATGGCACATGAGCGGTGGTGTTGTTCACGTGTACGGTAGGTCAGGATCTCCCTGGTTTGTGTTGCGGTCTCGTCCATCCTGCTCACGCATAATTTATCGGTACTGACCGGCTGGGCTTTTTTCGTCGTGAAAAAGACATTCTTTTCAGACCATCTTTTTCTTCAGCCTAACCTTGACGGCGGGAAGAGGAGCGGCGAGTATGCCAGACCTTATCAAAGGATTCGAGAAATTTCACGAGGAAATCTATCACCACAAGCAGGGGTTGTTCGAAAAACTTGCCCACCACCAAGAACCTCAGGCCCTGTTTATCACCTGTTCTGATTCCCGCATTAATCCGCATCTGCTCACGCAAACCGAACCAGGAGACTTGTTTATCTTGCGAAATGCGGGCAATCTGGTTCCACCGTATGGAGCCGCGATCGGCGGCACCACGGCGACTATCGAATTTGGTGCGTCGGTCTTACAGGTCAAAGAAATCATCGTTTGCGGTCATACCGATTGTGGTGCCATGAAGGCGTTGGTTCGGCCGGAATCGCTTCAAGATCTTCCAGCTGTCAGGGATTGGCTCCGCATGGCTGAAAGTACACGTCAAATCGTGAGGGAAATGTATGCGGAACTCAAGGGCGAGGAACTGTTTGTCGCGACGATAAAAGAAAATGTATTGGTTCAACTTGAGCATTTGAAGACCCATCCTGCCGTTGCCAAGCGGTTGCGCATGGGAAATCTTACGCTCCATGGATGGATCTATTCTATCGCGACAGGAGAGGTCTGGCTGTACGATCCGCATCAAGAAACGTTCGTTTTCCCAAAAGACGTCAAAAAGGTCAAGGATGCCTAGATGTGGAAGCTCTTCCTCAATTTGGCATGTGGGATGATTCATGATGAAGCAGCTGCGATATAACGAGCTTTTCACGATGACGTGGAAAGATGTGCAACGCGATTTTCTTGCGTCCATTGTGGTGTTTCTGGTGGCATTGCCATTGTGCATGGGGATAGCCATTGCTTCGGGCGCCCCTCCCGTGAAGGGGATTATCACCGGTATTGTCGGTGGCCTCGTTGTCGGACTTCTTGCCGGTTGTCCGCTGCAGGTCAGCGGCCCGGCTGCCGGTCTGAGCGTGATCGTCTTCGATGTGATTCAGCGTTTTGGCCTAGGCAAACTCGGGATCGTGGTTCTGGTGGCAGGAGGAATTCAAATCCTGGCGGGATTTCTCCAGTTAGGCCAATGGTTCCGGGCCGTCTCCCCTGCAGTGATTCAAGGGATGTTAGCGGGAATCGGCGTGCTCATCCTGGCAAGCCAATTTCACGTTATGATTGGGGACACGCCGAAAGGAAGCGGGCTTGAGAATATTTTGACCATTCCCGAGGCCGCGTGGAAAGGGTTGATCCCTCAAGAGGGAGTTGACGCGAGTCATTTAGTGTCGGCCCGCATCGGGATCCTCACGATCGCAGTCATAATTCTTTGGCAATTTCTGGCGCCTAAAAAGATTCAATTTATTCCTGCTCCATTGGTGGGTGTATTGGTCGCGAGTGGAGAAGCGTACATGCAAAACCTCTCCATCGAATATATTGAATTCCGGGACAGCCTCGGTAGCTCGATCCATTTTCTGAGGATGGGGGATTTTGCCTCCCTTCTCGATCCGTCCATATTGTCCATGTCCATCGCCATTGCCTTTATCGCCAGTGCGGAAACCCTTTTATGCGCCACTGCCGTCGACCAGATGCATTCGGGACCCCGAACCCGATACAACCGTGAAATGTCCGCCCAGGGCATTGGCAATCTTTTGTGTGGATTCCTTGGGGCCTTACCCATGACCGGCGTAATTGTCCGAAGTAAAGCCAATCTTCAGAGTGGCGCCAGAACGCGTGTCTCAGCCGTGCTCCACGGTGTCTGGTTACTCTTGTTTGTCGGACTCTTTCCTGAAATACTCGAGTTGGTTCCCATCGCAAGTTTGGCCGCTCTCCTCGTATACACCGGCTATACTCTCATCAATGTCCAGGCTATTCGGACACTTTCAAAATTTGGCCGGGGAGAGGTCGTCGTGTATGCGGTGACTGTTGTGACCATTGTGACAACCAACCTTCTAATTGGAGTGCTTGCAGGGCTTGGTGTGGCACTTGCGAAGTTAATTTATTCAACCAATACCCTTCAGGTTTCGGTGGACCGCAACAAGAACAACAAATCGATTTCCATTAAATTTTCAGGTACGGCCACGTTCGTGAATCTTCCCAAATTTGCCAATGCCCTGGACGACGTTCCGTTGAAGAAAGACGTTCATCTCGATTTTGATGATCTACGGTGTATTGATCACGCCTGTCTGAACTTACTGAATTCCTGGAAGAAATTTCATGAAACCCAAGATGGAACAGTGTCCGTTGATTGGGAAAAGTTGGAATCAAAGATGCTTGAGAAGCAGACAACTCCTACCTAATCTTAACGGGTATTTGCACGCAATTCCCCAAAATGTTCAAGACATACGTGGAGGGCTGTTGCTCCGCGTCCTTTGGGCATTTGATCGTGAAAGACAAATGTTTTGTCAGGATTTACCCTCTACCCATTTTCTTTTGCTTTTTGTTAACTGAAAGCACATACGCAGAAACGCTTGTTCCCCGTCCTCGTCGGGTTCTTGCGCAGGTGCCCATGGCCATAAGGAGGTAACTGTTCATCTATCCATTTCTCATATTATGATTTGGATTCCATTATGACATCATTTCACAAAATTTTATGTTTTGAAGTCTGGCTCCTACTGCTTCTGGTTGCCGGATGTTACGAATCACCGACTGAAACGGGGTCCGAAGATGCGGTGTTGAGCAGCCAGGATTCATAGGAAAGGTCTCCGGGACTGTGAATGCTGACCTATCCGGACCGGCGATACCTGCCCTGAGTGTTTGTCCAGTCATTGACTTAAATGATCTTTTCCTGATTTTGCATGTCGCGCATTTCTCGCCTCAATTGCCAGGAAGGTTGAGGAGAGGGTTGTGCTCAAACGTGAGGAGACAAATAAATGGATGCTTTAATGTTACTGGGTGGACTCGCGCTCATCATCGGGGTGATCGGCTTTGTTGTTTTGGTGAAAGGCTGGAAAAAAAGACCTCCTGGACCTGAATAAGCCAGTGGCGCAGAGGCGACCCTTTGCCCATTGAGAATCACGGGCTGGCGGCAGTGGTGTTTGGTGGGCGGAGTATGGGTCTGACAAAAATAAATATCCGGGCAGGAAAATTGTGTGGAGTAATTCCTCTACAAGGGGTTCCAGCACTATCCTAATATGGGGCAATATACCTCTATGAGGATTTTTCCTTTCTAGACAGCCACTCACAGTGCTGTATGAGTGGCCGGGAAAGTTCATAAATGTATTTACGAAATGAAAATGGTATAGAATTTGTAGTCTGTACTATGGAAGCGTGCCTGAGTCGATCCTTGGGTTTGTGATGGGGAGGTTATATCTCGATGATTATGATTGTGACATTTCACGAAGAAATTCGAGGAAAAATTTCCGCTTTTCTCTCTGAGAAAGGCTATGAAGTCTGTGTTCCTCCTCATAGACAGGATGTGGTGTCCCTGGTAAAGGAAAAATCCCCCTTAGTGGTCGTGTTGGATATGTATGTGGCGGCACCAAACGGACTAGACGTGCTAAAGGAACTACGAGCCCAAAATTATCACGGAGGAATTGTGGCGCTGGCCGGAACCTCGGTGCGTTCATTAATGTCTCAGGCGTCCCAGCTTGGTGTGAACCAGGTGATTGGGGGATTTCAAGGCGATGGAGGGGCGCTGAATCTTGATCAGGTGGAGTCTGCGATTAAAATGGCATTACACTCAACCATTGCCAAACGCGCATTTGAATTGTATGTGGCACGAGGTCGGACGAAAGGGAAGGACCTGGAAGATTGGTTGGAAGCCGAACGGCAAATTTTCAAGAAGACCTTGCCGTTGTCATCAGGGGAAAGCAAACAGAGAGCTAAAACCGAAGGCGGATCTCAGAAGCCAAAGAAAACCCAAAAGAAATCAACTTGAAGGAACAAAAGTTTTTTCAAGGTGAATGGACAAACATCCAAGAATGTTTTGCGGGTGTCATCAAGAAACAAGAAAACGTAAATTTTATCTTAACCCGTCAACTGAATAGTTTTTCAGTGCATTCAGCCGGTAATCATGGTGAATCTGGCGAGAGGAAGTGGAATCTTATTGCATCCGACGTCTCTCCCGGAGGGATGGGGCATTGGGGATTTAGGATCCACGGCCTATCAATTTGTCGATTTTTTAAAGGCTGCCGGTCAGAGTTGGTGGCAGATGTTGCCACTGGGCCCGACCGGTTATGGCAATTCCCCCTACATGTGCTTTTCCGCCTTTGCAGGAAATCCTCTGCTTATTAGTCCGGAAAAACTTGTAGAGGATGGATTTGTCTCGGCATCCGATGCCAGGCGGCCTCCGCTCTTTCCAGCCGAACGTGTGGATTATCCTCTGGTCATTGCGCATAAGCGCCTAATCTTCGAAAAGTCTTTTGAGCAGTTTAAAACCAATCCTCCAGCCGAACACCGCCAAGCCTTTTTGTTGTTTCGTGAGAAACATGCTTCCTGGTTAGAAGACTTCTCCCTCTTTATGTCTTTGAAGGAAAGTTATGCGGGGCAACCATGGACTCGATGGGATAAGTCACTGATCATTCGAGATCCTCAAGCCCTGCAGGACTGCAGTCGTCGCCTCTGGGAGAAGATAGATTATCATCAGTTTCTTCAGTACCTGTTTTTTCACCAATGGTCGGCCCTGAGACAGTATGCTCATGCCAGGGGGATCAGAATTATCGGGGACCTCCCGATTTATATTGCTCATGATAGTTCAGACGTCTGGGCCCATCCTGATTCATTCTATTTGGATGATCAATGTCAACCCTCCGTGGTGGCCGGGGTGCCGCCGGACTATTTCAGCGCAACAGGACAACGGTGGGGGAATCCGATTTACCGGTGGGACGTGAGGGCCGGATCCGGTTACCCATGGTGGATTGATCGATTTCGTGCCAATCTTGCCCTTGTCGATATGATTCGATTGGATCATTTCCGGGGGTTTGAAGCCTATTGGGAAATTCCGGCTTCTGAACCTCATGCCATCCATGGTCGATGGGTGAAAGGTCCGGGAGGCGAATTGTTCGCAGCCGTGAAAGCCGCACTTGGTGATTTGCCGGTGATCGCCGAGGACCTTGGTGTGATCACTCCGGAGGTGGAGGCGTTACGGGATACCTGTGGTTTTCCCGGTATGCGAATTTTACAAATGGCCTTCGGCAACGATCCCAAAGCCCATCATTATCGACCCCATCACTATACTCAGAATTCCATCGTCTATACGGCCACTCATGATCATAATACGACGGTCGGGTGGTTTACCGCTGAACCGGGGAAAGAAACCACCCAATCCAAAGAGGAGATCAAGGAGGAGCGTGTGAGTGTGTTGCGCTATCTTGGGACTGACGGTCGAGACATTCATTGGGATGTGATTCGACTGGCCATGAGTTCTGTTGCCCAACTCGCCATGGTTCCGCTTCAGGATGTTTTGGGATTGGGGAGTGAATGCCGGATGAATCGACCCAGCACGCTCAAGGGGAACTGGGAGTGGCGGGTTCATCCTGGTCATTTGACGGAGAATGTTGGGAACCGACTCCGTGACATGACAGGTTTATTTGATCGATTGCCATGACCCACGCCTTAGGAATCCAAAAAAAGTTAAAGCCTATGTGAGAAAAGGAGCTGACGATGAAAATTTTAGTGGCGGTTGATCCTTCCGAACATTCGCAGGAGGCCATTCGATTTGTGAAATCGGTGGATTGGCCAAAGGCATCAGAAATTTATTTAATCCATGTGATCGAGATGAAACATGCGTCTCCTCTGATACCGTCGGGTGGACCTTCCAGTTGGGATCGGGTCATTTCCGAGGCAAGGGGGAAACTGTTCACCGAAGCAAAGGGTCTTCTTGAGCACACGAAAAAGGAGATTCTTGAAAAAAGGGGTGTGACCATTAAGTCTCTGGTGATGGAAGGGCTTCCTGGTTCCGAAATTTTACAGGTGGTGGAGGACTATCAAGTCGACCTGGTCATCCTAGGAACCCGTGGCCTTTCCAATGTCAAACGGTTTCTTCTAGGGAGTACCAGTGATTGGGTGATGAGGGAAGCCCCCTGTTCAGTGTTATTGGTTCGTGAGAAACTCAGTAAGGTGACGACGGGAAAATCCGCCGCCAAAATTCTTTTGGCCACCGATGGGTCAGCGGTGGCTCTGAGTACTGTGGATATGCTCGGTCTATTGACCTGCAAGACTCCTCCAAAGGTGACAGTGACGCATGTGGTGGGAAGGCCGGCATACCTGGAGGGCTGGTATTTGGGAAAAGGAAAAGCGGCCTTTAAACAATTAGCCGAACAAGTATCGGAGAACGCTCAAAAAGAAGGTGCCAGCCACCTGGAAGAGATGGGCCAAAGAGTCAAAGGACTCGGCATGGAAGTCGAGACCGTGTTGACCAAAGGAGATCCCGCTGAAGAAATTGTCAAAATTGCCGAGCGTTCGAAGGCAAAATTGATCATGGTTGGATCAAAAGGATTCATAGGGGGCAAGCCGGTCCCATTGGGAGGGGTCGTTAGAAAAATTGCTCGCTATGCTCCATGTTCGGTGTTGCTTACCCGCCCTGGAAGATCCGAGAAAAAAGTTTGATGCGTGATCCATCTTCCCTCATCAGGAATACTCAAGGCCATCAAAGGGTGAAGGGCGCAATTATCATGGCTTTCCGCTAGTAAGGTGGGGGCATTCTGAACCTGTTTCTCATGTGTGGTGCTATTCTCAATTAAAAGGAGCGCGATGTCGGCATTAGATCAAAATAGGTCAGACGTATGCTGGCATGCCATGGATGGTGAATCTGTCCTCAAGGCAGTGGCCAGTCAAGTTGGGGGCTTAACGCAGGATGTTGCTGCCCAACGGCTGGCGCTCTATGGCCCCAATCGTCTACGTCCGCCTAAAAAGCAATCCTCCTGGCAGCGGTTTCTCGCCCAGTTCCACAATATTTTAATTTATATTCTCATGGGAGCGGGTGTCGTGACCGCCATCCTGGGTCATTGGGTGGATACCGGTGTGATTCTCGGTGTCGTGGTCATCAATGCCGTCATCGGATTCCTTCAGGAAGGAAAAGCCGAAAGGGCGATGGATGCCATTCGCCGGATGTTATCGGTGCAGGCCTGTGGACTCCGTGATGGATCCCGTTGTCCGATTCCCGCGGAAAGCCTTGTGCCTGGGGATATTGTGTTTCTCCAATCCGGGGACAAAGTCCCGGCAGATCTGCGTCTTCTGAAGGTGAAAGATTTGCGTATTGAAGAAGCCGCCTTGACCGGTGAGTCCGTCCCGGTTGAGAAACACATGAAACCGGTGCCGGAAACCGCATCCATTGGTGATCGAAAGGGCATGGCCTATTCGGGAGCTCTGGTGACCTATGGAACGGGAACCGGGGTGGTGGTCGCGACCGGAGATGCCTCCGAAATTGGACGGATCAGCGCCATGCTGGCCAGGGTGCAGACCTTGACCACCCCACTTCTCCGAAAGATCGGAGAATTCGGGAGCCGATTGAGTATTGCCATTATCACCGGAGCAGTTGGTGTGTTCCTCTTCGGAGTGTTGTTCCGGGAGTATGGGTTCAGTGACATGTTTCTGGCCAGCGTAGGATTAGCCGTTGCCGCCATTCCCGAAGGACTTCCAGCCATTATGACCATCACGCTCGCCATCGGCGTACAAGCGATGGCCCGACGGCAAGCGATTATTCGACGGCTGCCTGCTGTTGAAACCCTTGGCTCTGTGACCGTTATTTGTTCAGATAAAACCGGCACGCTGACACGAAATGAAATGACCGTTCAAACGCTGGCCACCGCGGCGTATACCGTGGAGGTTAGTGGTGTCGGCTATGATCCGCATGGCGGGTTTTCTTTGCTTGGCAACCCGATCGTGCTGACTGATCTTCCGGACGTGATGGAACTCGCTCGAGCCGGAATGTTGTGTAATGATGCGGATTTGTCCCACGTGGAGGGGGCCTGGCGGATCAATGGAGATCCGACGGAGGGGGCCTTGGTGACCTTGGCACGAAAAGCGGGTCTGGATATCCACTTCGAACTGGAGATGTGTCCCAGGACCGATGTGATCCCCTTCGAATCCCAACATCGGTTTATGTCGACGTTACATCATGACCATGCCGGGCATGGATTTATGTTTATCAAGGGTGCTCCTGAACGGGTGTTGGAGATGTGCGCGTTTCAGCGGAGTCTGGGGGAGGATCATCCTTTGAATAGCCGGTCGTGGCACGATCGGATCGAGCAGATGGCGAGTCGGGGGCAGCGAGTGCTGGCGGTGGCCTTTGCATCGACGAATCACGAACATCGAGAGTTGCGATTTCGAGATGTGGAGCAGGGCCTGACGATGTTAGGCCTCTTCGGCATTATTGACCCCCCACGGACTGAAGCCATTGAAGCGGTCCGACAATGTCAACAAGCCGGGATTCGGGTCAAAATGATTACCGGCGATCATCTTGTGACGGCGAGAACGATTGGCTTACAGATGCATATCGGAGATGGGAAACAGGCTCTCTCGGGACAGATACTGGAAACGTTGAGCGATGAGGAATTGAATCGTGTTGTTCGGGAAATCGATATCTTTGCCCGGACAAGTCCGGAGCATAAGTTACGGCTGGTGCAAGCTCTCCAAGCCGGTGGGGAAGTGGTGGCCATGACCGGAGATGGGGTGAATGATGCGCCGGCACTCAAGCGGGCGGATGTCGGAGTGGCGATGGGAGTGAAGGGAACGGAAGTGGCGAAGGAAGCGGCGGAAATGGTGCTGGCCGATGATAATTTTGCCTCCATTGCCCATGCCGTCGAAGAAGGCCGTCGGGTCTATGACAATATTCAAAAGTCCATTCTGTTTATTCTTCCCACCAATGTCGCCGAAGCCGGAGTAATTGTATCCGCCATTCTGTTAGGAACCATGCTGCCGATTACGCCGGTCCAAATCCTGTGGGTCAACATGATCACCGCCGTCACATTGGCCTTGTCTCTAACCGTCGAACCTCCTGAATCGGATGTCATGCGACGTCCCCCTCGAAATCCCGGGGACGCCATTTTGTCACGGTTTCTGCTGTGGCGAATCGGCTTTGTATCCATCTTAGCGGTGGCCGGTACGTTTGGACTGTTCCTGTGGGAGCGTGACCAGGGGGCATCTATCGAAACCGCGAGAACGATAGCCGTTAACATGCTGGTGGTTTTTGAAGCCTTTTATTTGTTAAATGCCAGGTCTTTTTATGGTTCGGTTCTGTCCCGCAACGGATTGTTTGGAAACCCCTATGTTCCCCTGACCATAGGAATGGTGTTAGGCATTCAAGGCCTCTTTACCTATGCCGAAGTGATGCAGACGCTATTTCATACTACCGGCATTGATGGCCTTGCCTGGCTTCGAATTTTTGGAATTGGCGCGGTGATTTATTTGCTGGTGGAATTGGAGAAATCTGTGTTTCGGATTGTTCTTAAACTCAGAACTCCCGATCTGAAAATTTGACGAATAGGTCGTGAGTCAGAATGGCTTTTGATTAGGCATCGGAAAGGTTTTGGGAATACCCGGAGGAATCATGAAAATTTTCACGTTCGAGGCTATAAAGAAGAAGGCACGATGACCACACCGTTTGATATGGTTGTTCTTAACGACCTTGACCGGTATCATCTGGTGGCGGATGTGATCGATCGTGTGCCGAAACTAGGATATCTTGCGGCCTATGCCAAGCAGGCGATTCGCGATAAAAAGATCGATCATAAAAACGTACATCGCCAAGTACGGCGACGATATGGCGGAAATTAATGATTGGAAAGGGCCGTTTTAGTTTTCACGCCCCATCAGGATAACGATGGGTGTGTCGATGTATGGCCTGCTCCATTACCACAATTCGACCGCCTAGATTATTGTGGTATTCTCTCTCATGTGGATGCCCTAGATTTTTCGTTTACCCTGATTGATCTTTTAAGGAGTCATGCGATGGACCGCCGAGACATTTATATTACGGAATTCGACCTGAATCGACTCACTGAACTATTAGGAGTTTGGCAAACATTCAAAGGTAGCAAAAGTACCAGCATTCATCTGGAAAGCTTAATGGAAGAATTGGATCGGGCGCATATCGTTCTCCCAAAGGATATTCCAGCTGATGTCGTCACGATGAACTCACGCGTCCGGTTAACAGACATGAGCAAAGGGGAAGAACTGGTGTATACGCTGGTCTTTCCGCGTGATGCGGATGCGGCGACAGGAAAGATTTCTATTCTGGCCCCGGTTGGAACGGCCATTCTCGGATATAGGGTCGGGGACAGTATTGAATGGCAGGTCCCTATTGGGACGAGGAAGTTAAAAATTGAAGAGATTCTTTACCAACCTGAGGCGGCGGGAGATTTCCATCTGTAAATTTTCCGTGCTCTATCCATTCACATGAACCACATGGAACGTGTTAAGATAAAGACCTAAAAAAACGATGAGCTGAACCGGACCGGAGGAATGTTTTATGATTCATGCTGTCGGTCATCACGAGGGATAGAATTTCCAATAACATCTTTCCTATCGAGTAGATCTTCCGGGAAATATGCTTTGGTTATCATGATGGAAGGTGTCTCATTTATGAAGAGATCCTTGCTCCCCGATCTGTTCACAATGGATTTTTTATTCAAGGGACCGTCCGGTTTGTCTGTTGGATTTCGTGCCTTTCCTCCCATACCTTTATGGCAGGGAGCACTGCCGCTGTCATTAAATCCCTGATCGTGTAGAATCCCTCAGTCAACTTGAATGAGACGGAGGGATGGAATCTTATGAAACCGCAATCTTCGGTTTTTTCATCTCGCTCACACCCGCATCTTTATGAAATCAATACCTGGGTGTGGTTGCATGACCTCTCTCAGAAAATGAACCGAACGATACGTCTTGGTGATGTGCCTGATTATGAATGGGATGAGCTTCAGGCAAAGGGATTTGATTGTCTGTGGCTCATGGGCCTATGGGAGCGCAGTCCTCTGGGCCGGCGGATTGCAAGGCAACATGCTGATTTACAGAAGGAATACGCCAAAGCGCTTCCCGATTGGCAGGAATACGAGGTTGTGGGTTCCCCCTATGCCATTCGGGCGTATCAGCCTGATCCTGAGCTGGGGTCCTGGGAGCAATTGAAGGACGTATTGGAAAAACTTCATGACCGCGGAATCAAATTGATTCTGGATTTTGTGCCCAATCATACCGCATTGGATCATGAGTGGACCACCAGACATCCGGAGTATTATGTTCAAGGAACCTCCAGGGATGTCACAAATTTTCCTTCCCGGTTTTTTCCCATCGAAACATCACAAGGCATTCGATATCTGGCACATGGCAAGGATCCCAATTGCCCTGCATGGACGGACACCGCGCAATTAGATTACTTCAATCCTGATACCCGTAAGGCGCTGATTCGTGAATTGCAACAAGTTGCCAATTATTGTGATGGCGTTCGCTGTGATATGGCCATGTTGGTGCTCAATGAGGTGTTTGCACAGACGTGGGAAAATCATGTGAAGGGCGAGGTCTTCCCTTCCGGGGAGTTCTGGACAGAAGCCATCTCCCTCCTGCCGGATTCTATGTGGATTGCAGAGGTATATTGGAATCGGGAATGGAAGCTTCAACAACTTGGCTTTCACTTTACTTACGACAAAAGATTGTATGACCGGCTTCGACATTCGACTCCACATGAGGTCGCCCTGCATCTTCAGGCTGATACGATCTTTCAAAGCAAACTTGTGCGGTTTTTGGAAAATCACGATGAGCCGAGAAGTGCTGTGGCGTTTGGTAACGTCCGTCTCCCTGCGGTCGGAGTCCTGATGGCCACATTGCCGGGCATGCGTTTGTATCATCAAGGGCAACTCACTGGAAAACGGATTCGGATTCCGGTTCAACTCTGTCGAGCCCAGGACGAACCCCCTGATGAAGCGACCGTCGCGTTTTATGACCGAATTCTGGCGATCACCAATGAAGACGTATTTCACGCCGGGAAATGGGCTATGCTCACTGTGCTTTCTGCCGGCGACGATTCTTTCAATAATGTCGTGGCGTATCAATGGATAACCGACCGGGATTGGAGACTCATCGCGGTGAACCTGAGTCCCATGGTTGCCCAAGCGTATATTCGCCTGAACGGAGCGCTGGGAATGGAATCGCACACCTCCCCCGACTACACCTTGTATGACCAGTTCAACGATCTATCCTTTGAGGGTAGGGGAGAGGATCTCATCCAAAGCGGATTGTACGTCCGTCTCGATCCTTTCGGTTGCCATATCTTTTCTATGGAGAAAAAAAAAGGGGGAATTTGGAAATAAAAATATAACAATACCCTCCGAACGATTAATTGTGTATCAATTCATTTCGTGACCCCACCCCAAATTTTCGGGCCAAGGGGTTTGCCCCGGCACCCAACTTTCTCTGAAGGCGTCAACTTTTCGAACTGGTTCTTGCAATAAAGCTTGTGATCAGTTGCTCTAGTTCTTTGCTTCCACATGAGGGACATGTTGCGGCCCCGGTTTCATGTTCTTTCAGCGTGAGGGCTAGAAGGCATTCCTTGCCACATTTGAGACATTTGTAATCATACAGAGGCATGACGATCCTCCTTCTTGGGTTCTCCGCACAATCGGGAGAAGTTTATTGCGGGTGTTCGAACATTTGTATTCATCCAGACTCATTTACCCCTCCTGGGTCACGGAGGCTTGGAACCGTGGACGGTTTCCAGAGAACGGCGGTCGCCCCACTCTGCGACAATGTGAGCCATTTCACTTAAGCGTTGAGCCGCGCGTCCATAAATGGTGTTGGGAGGATACTGTCCCTCCGGTTGAATTTCTCCCGCAGGCAGTCCCGTGAGTAACTCGAGAACTTCTTCAATGGTATGCACCCCATATACGGTAAATTGTCCTGCCTCCGCTGCATCCACCACCTCATGATGCAGGGCCAAATGGCGGATGTTCTTTGCGGGAATCAGCACCCCGTGTTTTCCTTTCAATCCACGTTTTTTGCAGGATTCAAAAAATCCTTCGATCTTTTCGTTCACGCCCCCGATGGGTTGAATTTCTCCCAGTTGATTCACCGATCCGGTGACCGCGAGGAATTGGTGCACAGGAACATCTGCCAGACTCGATATAATGGCGACTAATTCGGCAACGGCAGCGCTGTCTCCCTCCACTTCCGAATAGGTTTGCTCGAATGTGAGGGTCGCATTTAAGGCGAATGGCTGGAGCTCGGCGAATTTTCCACCAAGAAACCCCGCGAGGGTCATGACCCCCTTGCTGTGGATTTCCCCGGCCAGTTCGGCTTCACGTTGGATATCGATGACGCCTTCATTACCCACAAACGTGCGCGCGGTAATCCGGCAGGGACGTCCGAAGGCATAGTCTCCGAGCTGATAGATGGACAGGCCGTTGACCTGACCAACCGTCTCGCCTTCCAGGTCAACCATCAGCGTGCCTTCCTGGATTTCCTCCTGGAGTCTTTCTTCTAAGAGATTGGTGCGGTGACGTTTCTTGTCGAGAGCCGTTTTCACGTGCGTGTTCGACACCAATGTCCGGCCATCCTGCCTGGCCCAATAGGCGGCTTCGCGAATCACATCACTGATCAAGCTGAGGAGCAATGACAGCCGATCGCGGGATTCGGCGAGACGAAGGCTGTGCCGGATCACTTCACCTACAGCGTCAGCTCCAAAAGCAGGAAGCCCTTCGTCACGACAGAGTTGCGCGATGAAACTGGCATAGAGCTGATCCTGGCTGGTATCACGAGGGATATCCACTTCAAAGTCGGCTTTGACCTTGAACAGCTTTGAGAAATCTTGTTCATACCCTTGCAGAAGTGCAAAAATGTGGGGAGGGCCTAACAAAATGACTTTGATGTCAGTGGGAATTGGTTGAGGTTTAAGGCCGGTTGTCGCAAAACCAAAATACTCTCCGGGATCTTCAATGTTGACCGAACGTGTTTTTATGACCCGCTTGAGCGCTTCCCAGGAGAAGGGCTGACGGAGCAGGTCTAACACATTCATCATCAAAAAACCGCCGCTTGCGCGCAGGCAGGAACCGGCTCTGATCTCGGTGAAGTCGGTATAGACCACGCCCAAATGCGCCTTTCGCTCAATTTTCCCGATTAAATTCGCATAGGTGGGATGAGGCTCATCGATGATGGGAGCCCCGGAATGTTGGGCATGTTCGATAAGGAGGTTCACTTCATAGCGGCCGAGATTGGGCTTGCGATCGCGTGCATCCCAACCTATGAGTGCCAATTGAGGACCTTCGCGCGGCAAAAAATCCTTGTAGTTGGCGACAATATCTTCTTCGACTTTTTGGAGATATTCCAACACATCAGGGAGGGATTGATGATGGTCTCGAAGGACGGCAAAGCGGTTGTGCATGACGGCTCTGACGACCTGACGATCCATTTCACCGAGTTGATGGTCGGCTTCATGATCCAAGGCATGGACCTGGGCTTGGAATTCACGGATTTTGCCCTCCAGAATCTTTCCCTGTTCGGATATGGTATCTTTTTCGGTCGCGGTTAACGTGTCGTGATCTTTTTCCCGTAACGGTTTTCCATTCCGCATCGGCACGAGACTGAATCCTACCGGATCTTCTTTGAAGCCAAATCCACGTGTGGCAGCTTCTTCATTGATTTGTTTGAAGAGCGCCTCTTTTTTTTCATTCCGCTCTTCAATGATTTTTGCTCTGGCATCTAAATATTTATGGCTTTCAAACGCCAGGGGCAGATCTCTTTGAAGACTTTGAATGATGAAACTCATGGCCTGTTTAAACTCCCGTCCTTTGGAGGCAGGAAATGACAGGCAGATGGGGGAAGACGGCTCCAGGAAATTATAGACGTAACACCAATCGGGAGGATCAGACATGGATGAGGCCACGTGTTGGACACGCTTTTGAATGATCGCCCATTTACCGGTACCAATTGGCCCTGAGGCATAAATATTAAATCCGTGGCTTTTTATATTCAGCCCGAAATCCAAGGCTCCAATGGCCCGGGCTTGGCCGAGCGGTGTTTCCAGGGGCGGCAGTTCGGTGGTGTCGCTAAACCCCAAGCTATCCACGTCGATGGTTGGAGCTAACTGTGAAAAAGGAATTTTCAATTCGTCCATGTTGCCTTAGTTTTCCTAGCGACTGTGTGTGAAGGCTATTTTTGAACTTTGGATTCTCCTCGACTGCAATTTTAGATCCT
The DNA here is from genome assembly GCF_052156535.1 of Nitrospira sp. T9. Classification (NCBI taxonomy): domain Bacteria; kingdom Pseudomonadati; phylum Nitrospirota; class Nitrospiria; order Nitrospirales; family Nitrospiraceae; genus Nitrospira; species Nitrospira sp. T9. The sequence continues at coordinate 103,293 of NZ_JBQKUP010000035.1, read as the reverse complement.
GGGCTGATAGGGGGCTAATTGCCGGATATAGCCGATTACCTCCCGAATCTCCTCTGAACTCAATCGATCCCACCAACCATGCATGGGGCTAAAGACCAAGCCCCAAATAACGATCGCACGAAGGTCTAACTCGCTTTTGGCGGTGGATTCCGGAGAATGGAAATCTGTTGGGGGCACGATTAATGCGGATGAATCCGGTCCTTTTCCGTCGCCCGCCTTCCCATGACACCGGAGGCAATGCAGACGATAAATTGTTTCTCCCGCAGAGATCATAGTGGTCTGCTGAGCCCGGACTCCTCCAAGCCATAACACGATGCAGACACAACTGATAACGGATATGACCAGACTGAGAGGGTCTTGTTCTTTTTTCATCGGGTGAAGCCAGTACGTTTCATGGAAATGCGATTTTGTCGCATCTTGCAACACCTCTTCCCTTTTCCATGGACCCAAATTGCAACACTTTTCGTGTGCTCAATTTTCACTTAGTCTTTTTGCTCTAATCCCAAACCTACCCATGCCCGTAAAAGGTCCTGCCGGGTCAGGCATCCTATCACCACACCATTATCCTCCACTGGAAGTACCAGAAAATGATGGTCTTTCATGATTTTGACAGCCTCCGCTAATGTGGTGGAATTAGGAATAGCGAGAGGGTCCGGCACCATGATTTCCTTTGCCGTTAATTGGCTGACATCCCGCCCTGCTTCCAGCACGGCCAGCACATCAAATTGGCTGATGAACCCAACGCAGTGCCCGTTAGGATCGACAACCGGCGCGCCTGGTAAGGAAGATGTGAGAAGTTTTTGTGTAATGGCCAATCCATTCTGATCCTGATGAAAACGGAAATCATGGAGTGTGGCGATTTGTTGGATTGTTCTGAGGCCGACTGTGGCGACCGCATGAAGACCCATGTGTTCCTCCTCTCTCTTTCACTCATAACCCCACAAAAGTCTTTTCACACGGATGGAGTGAATGAAAATTTAAACGGTTTGAGACAAAATCAGGTATGACTTCCATCTCGAATATACAACCCTCCAACCTCCAGAACTGTTCCGTCATTTAAGGTGATGGATAAAAACTCTTGATTCTTCATGAGAGATTTGACTTCCCCGGACCATCTGGATGGCTCAACAGACTCGATTGATTTTCCACAAATTTTTACCTTTAGCCGTTCTACGTTATCTTGTTTCATGTGTTGGCCTCTGTCTTGTGATGGTTGAAACGTGTGCATGGGATTGTTTCCGTAAGCACCATGAAATCAGAATCTTTGCTTCTACCTGAGTTGAAGCAAGCCTCATGCCTTTATGGGCAATCTCTCTCTCGTCATCCCGCCGGTTGCCAGCGGTGAATCATTCCCAATGAAGACCTGAGGGATGTCTGATGAATACTGGCGGGCATGACAGCTTTTTTTCTCATCCCCGCCAATCGTCAAGCAGGGTATATAAGTTGCATTTCATCACTCGCAGGAAAGTGTGTGGAATTATTCTTTTCTCAAAGGAGGTTTGTGATGGCACATTTAGTAGTGGAAAAGGACAAAAAGGAAGTCGCTCCGGTTCAGAAAGGAGAATTGGCGCGTCGAGGAGAATTTGACCGGTGGCTTGACCGTATGGAGCAAATGATGGGGGAAGTTTGGGGGCGTCCCTTTTCAGGGTTATGGCCATCCATGCCTGGTATGTTACGGCCGTCACGAGCGTTGCTGGGCGAATCATTGCACGTGCGGGTTCCTGCCGTCGACTTGTACGAAGGGAAGGAGGAAGTGGTGCTGAAGGCCGAAGTGCCAGGTCTCTCCAAAGAAGACCTTAAGATTGATCTGACGGATTCCATGCTGACCATCTCCGGAGAAAAGAAAAAAGAAGAGGAGGTTAAGGAGGAAGACTATACTTACTCCGAACGAGCCTACGGGTCTTTTTCCAGGAGTCTGCAATTGCCTTGTGCCGTGAAAGCGGACAAAGTGAAGGCCACGTTTAAGGATGGGATTCTGGAAGTTAAGCTGCCCAAGACCGAAGATGCCAAAAAACGGCATGTCACCGTAAAAATTGAATAGTGGCAATCTGCCCGTGTTTGGATCGGTCAGAATCTGCGTTTGAGAGGCGCTCCTGGAGAAGAACGACGTCCCAGGAGCGTCAAAAAACGATCGACAGCGGTAAGGTCGTGATGCAATGGTTTTTCACGCCTCTTCGAAACTGAGAGAACCGGGTTTTCAGAAAACCATTTACTGCAGAGGGGTCCGGGTGTTCGGCAAACTGAAGATTTTCGTTGTGATTAGAAGATATTCAAGCGTTAACGCGATTACTGTAGGAGTGGTTCTTGGGATGGGAGTGTTGTGTTGGCCGGGTGGTGTCCTGGGTGTGGATTCTCCAACCGGCGTGGTCAGAGGCACTATCGATGAGGTCATTCGTTTGGTGAGCGACGAAGGTCTCAAGAAGCCGGATCAAGCGACCTATCGCCGGCAATTGTTGGAGGAGATTATTGGACAACATTTTGATTTTGAAGAGATGGCCAAACGATCACTAGCCGCGCATTGGAGAAATCGAAGTGAGGCGGAACATCAAGAATTTGCCACATTGTTTCAAACGCTTCTTTCGAAAACCTATGCGGGAAAAATTGAGAACTATTCCGGAGAAACGGTCCAGTATCTCAAGGAACGGCTCAAAGACTCCTTTGCAGAAGTGCAGACCACCATTGCGTCAAACAAAACGGAAATCTCTCTCGATTACCGGCTCCTTCTGAATGATGGCAACTGGCGGGTGTACGATGTGGTGGTCGATGGAGTGAGTCTCGTGAAAAATTACCGGGTTCAATTCGACCGCATTATTCGGGATTCCTCCTATGAAGAATTGGTGAAGACCTTGCGAGACAAGTCCGGTGACATCACGGCTCCCTGAGGGATGCTTAGGATGAAGACGCGTATTCTGATTCACCAGGGACCGGCCGTGCCCGTCGACGCGCAACCTCTTGAAATTGTCGAACGGAAAGGCAGAGGGCATCCCGATACAATTTGTGATGCCATTGCTGAAGCCGTTTCCATTCAATTGTCCAAGGCGTATCAAGAAACCTTTGGGCGCATTTTGCACCATAATATCGATAAATGCCTGTTGGTGGCGGGTCAGGTGAAATTGCATCTGGGCGGTGGTCGTGTCACCCATCCGATGCGTCTGATTCTTGGGGACCGGGCTTCTTCCGGTGTTCCGGGAAAAATGATCCCCGTGTCTGACATCGCCGTTGAGACGGCGCGAACGTGGATCAAGAGCCATTTGCCCCATGTGAATCCTGATACCCATATGAGGTATCAAGTTGAGTTGCAACCGACTTCCGCTGAACTCGGGGCGATTTTTGAACAGGGATCGGGGTTGCTTCCTGCGAACGATACTTCAGCCGGAGTCGGTTATGCCCCGCTGACTTCCACAGAGCAATTGGTGGTGGACCTTGAACAGTATGTAAACGGGCCACGGTTTAAGCGGGCGTTTCCGGAAACCGGTGAGGACGTCAAAGTCATGGCCGTTCGAATGGACCGGATACTGTCACTCACGGTGGCCATGCCGTTTCTTGCCAAACGGATCACCACAGAAAAAACCTATTTTGCTCGAAAGGCGAAGGCCCTTCAGAATGTGCAGCGCTTTATTCATGAGCAACCTCATTCCTGTAAACGAGTGGAGGTAATCATGAATGCCCTTGATCGCCCTGGCCAAGGACTAAAGGGCATGTATCTGACGCTGTTGGGAACATCCGCCGAGCAGGGAGATTCTGGACAGGTGGGGCGGGGGAACCGGATTTCCGGGGTCATCGCGCTGAATCGACCGATGAGCGGGGAGGCCGCGGCCGGGAAAAACCCCGTCAGTCATGTTGGGAAAATTTATAATGTGTGGGCTCGTGAACTCGCTCTGAAGGCGTACGCACAGATACCCGGAGTGCGTGATGCCACCGTGTGGATGGTTAGTCGGATCGGTGCACCGGTGAACGAACCACTGGTTGTCTCAGCTCAGGTCGGGGTAAAGAAGGGATTTTCACTAAAGCGGATCTCGGGAGAGGTCCAAGCCCTGATCAAGCAGGAGCTGGCCGACATGGAACATTTTTGCGAGGATCTGGCCAAAGGGCAATTCCGGATATGCTGACGGCCATCATGAAAATATCGAAATGGTGTCTACGCGACGAGATCACATGCTAATCAGAGAGATTCTATTACCTGGCAGGATGCATGATTGATTGAGAACACATTGGCAGAATGCTCACTTCATAACGGAACCTTGGAAGGAGGTTCCCGTCGCATTAGCGGGTTTACGGCGACGTGTGTGCTGGTCAGTAGTGTGATCGGCACTGGGATCTTCACCACGACAGGTTTTATGGCCCGAGACCTTGGAGATCCGTGGATGATTCTTCTGGTATGGGGAGCGGGCGCGTTACTGGCTCTCATGGGGGCGATGTGTTACAGCGAGCTGGGAGCCGCATTCCCTTTTGTCGGGGGAGACTATGTGTATCTTCGGGAAGCCTACCATCCCTTTTTCGCATTCCTGAGTGGGTGGGCTTCATTTACCGTGGGCTTTGGAGCCGCCATTGCCGCAGGCGCCATGGGATTTGCCTCCTATGTGGTCCAACTCGCCCCGACTGAACCGTATTCCACTTTCCCGATAAAGGGATTTGCCCTTGCCTTGATTTGGAGTCTGACTGCGGTTCATGTGGCAGGCGTTGGCCCTGGCGGACTCCTTCAACAGCTCTTCACCGTCTTAAAAGTTGGAGCAATTCTGCTTCTCATAGTTGGAGCCTTCAGGGTAGGCCATGGAGATTGGGAACATTTGGTCCTGCCCTCAGAAAAGCCGGATGTCGGACTGGGAACCCTGGTGGTGTCCTTTATTTTTGTGACCTATGCCTATTCGGGATGGAATGCCGCAGGGTACATTGCAGGAGAAATACTCAATCCGACCCGTTCTATTCCCCGTACGATGATAGGCGGGACCCTGCTGGTTGGCACGGTCTATGTGGTGCTGAACGTGGTATATTTCTACGCGTTACCGATTCAAGCTTTGGCCGCACCTCCGCTCATGCCGGTGGCGGAAAAAGTCGCGGTGGGAATGTTCGGTCAGGCGGTCGCTCAATTTGTCACTATCATGTTGTGCATTTCCATCGCCGGCGCGGTGAGCGCCATGATATGGACCGGGCCGCGGGTCTACTTTGCCATGGCCAGAGACGGGTTTCTGCCGGCCTTCTTTTCGGATACGGAACACCATCATGGCACCCCGGTTCGTTCCATTGTTCTCCAAAGTCTATGGGTCACCGTATTAGTGCTTTCAGGAACCTTTGAGCAGTTGGTAATTTACAGCGGAATGGTGATCACTGCCTTCACAGCGCTGACAGTCGGGGCCGTCATTATTCTTCGTCAACGGCGTCCGCAACTCGTTCGTCCCTACCGGGTTCCCTTCTATCCTGTCTTGCCCGTTGGCTATATCCTGGTTGCCGGAGTGATCATGCTTTTTCTGAGTGTGGAAAAACCGGTTGAAACCCTTTGGGCCTGTCTGACCCTGAGTGCTGGTATTCCCCTGTACTTTCTGATGAGAAAGCATAATGGAGAATCTGGGGCCACATGAAGATAGCGATCACACTCAGGAGCAAAATACATCCACTTGCCTTTGTTGTGATACTTGGTGGAGTATGGTTTATTCTGTCCGGATGTGGAAATGGAAATCAGGCTATGACCCAACAAAATAATCACTCACGACAGGTTGAACGGGATTCGATGGTGGATACCCAAATCGTGGCGGGGGGTGTCACCGATCTAGCCGTTGTCGCGGCCATGCGCCGGGTTCCCCGGCACCGGTTTATGCCTGAGTCACATGCTAAAGATGCCTATGGAGATTTTCCACTCTCCATCGGCTATGGGCAGACGATTTCTCAGCCGTTCATTGTTGCGTATATGACGCAAGCCCTGAAGTTGAAGCCGGATGAAAAAGTCCTTGAGATAGGAACAGGATCAGGGTACCAGGCTGCCATCCTGGGGGAGTTGGTTTCCAAAGTGTTCACCATTGAAATAGTCGAACCACTCGCTGCGGAGGCAAAAAAGACCCTGGCAGAACTTGGATATGACAATGTGATTGTACGGGCTGGTGATGGCTATCAAGGATGGCCGGACGAAAGCCCGTTTGATGCGATCATTCTGACGGCGGCGCCGAACCATATTCCCGAACCACTCTTAGACCAACTGGCAATCGGCGGACGTCTCATTGTTCCCGTCGGAGACTACCCTCAACGTCTTCTGTTGATTCGTCGCACAGAGGAGGGATATCAGGAAACCGAATTGTTACCGGTGGTGTTTGTGCCCATGACGGGCGAAGCCTTAACGAATCCTCCCGCAACCGGGCCATGACGGTCTTCACTTCCGTTGACCACCTTCTTCACTCATAGATGACCAATCCGCCAGCCGGAAGGGTGAGCACGACGGCTTTGCCATTTCTCGACTCAACGGTCGTCTCCTGACCGATCTGTCCCGCATTGGTTGAATAGAGACACGTGAGTGTGTGGCCGGTGTGATGCAGTCCGTCATCAATCGTCACCCAGGCACTTCGGGGGGCAGCATAGTCGGTATTCATCGCCAGGAGAATTTCCCGGTCATTGAAAATCCTGGACCAGGGAACCACTGAACGAATCTGCCCACCCAGCATGCGCGGCAGCCCGAAGTCGACCCCATTTCCGGAAATTTCTCTTAGGTATTGTCGACCCCGTCGTAACGCAAGCTTGTTACGTCGAAGGCGTAATATGATGGCGAGTTGCCGGTATGCCGGACTCTCTTCATTGAAAAAATGCCGTTGATGGCTTTGAAATGCGCCGAATTCTCCTCCGAACATACATTCGCGAATGAATTGATCACTCTGGCCGTGCCCGTCAAAATACTGTTCGCTGCCATAATACATGCAGGGGATCCCCATCGTGAGAGCGTTCAGCGTAAGGACATTCACGAGTCCGTCCGGTCCGGCAGGATCAGCACAAAACCTGGCTTTGTTTTCTCCCTTTCGCACTTGATCATGATCATCAAACAGGGTCACCACCCGATTGCGAAACCAGACGTGGGATTCTTTCTGAACCAGGATGGAATTCCGGAATAACTGGAAATACTCCTCCGGATTGCGATAGCCCTTCACGAGGTATTCCATTTTGTCCGGGATGTCGTCGACGCCAAGTGCGGCGTCCAGGCCCGTCGTTTCCAGCGTTTGAAACGCGCGGGTTCTGCCCCCGGTAATTTCTCCAATGAGATAGAAATTTTCTTTGCCGATGGATTGGGTGAATTCATGGATCACCGATGCAAAGTACCGGCTCGCTCCCAGGTCCATATGTTTGACGGTATCCACCCGATACCCGTCGACGTCTGCAAAGGCAATCCAGAATTTGTAGACCTCGGCCAGGGCCTTAAGGGCATCTGACGGCTGATACTGATCGACGCCGCCGGAACCGAGTTGGATATTTTTCAGGTCAAGGAAATCCCCCTCAAGAAATTCAGGTGAGAAATCCCAATTGGTGATATGGCCTTTTCGGGTAAAGGCCTGAGGGTCTTGGAATTCCTGTGGCCAGACGGCACCATTCGGCCAGGCGACAGGATGGCTTGCGATGTCGAGTTGTTGGAAGGGGAGAGTGGGTTCTCCGAATTGATCATGGAACCCTTGCACCTCATAGGGTTGGCCATCCCAGCGAGGATCGTTGAAGACCTGCCCGTTATGTTCGGTCCGATAGCGGTTGGGATTGTAGCGAAACACATCTCCCGTATGGTTGAGGATAATATCCAGAATAACGTAGATCCCGTGAGCATGGGCGGTCCGGACAAGGGTTCTCAGATCTTCTCGTTGACCAAAATGCGGATCGACATCCAAAAAGTTTTGAATGCCATAGCCATGATAGGTGTCTTTAAATTTCACCTGTTTGAAAATGGGACTGATCCAAATGGCGGTCACACCGAGACGTTCAAGGTATCCCAGTTTGCTCGTCAATCCGGATAAATTCCCTCCGCAAAACTTCTGTCCCGCTGTCTTCCACCGAGATGCATCCGCATTGCCCGCATCGGTTGACTGAAAAAGGGGGGTCGAGCCACGCCGGACGACGGTCCCGTCATTGCTTCTGTAGCCTTTTTCCTGTCCGTCCGAAAAACGGTCGAGCATTAAAAAGTATAAGACCTGATCCTCCCATGCGGCGGGAGAAGGAAAAAACTCCCGGTTACTGAGAGAAGGCAGGTCCACCTCTTGAAGATTCTTTTCTGTCATGAAAGACTCCTTTTTTTAGCTCTTCAGAAAATCGTGTGGGCGAACCCTCATTCCGGTTCTCAATCCCCCTCCTTTGTAAGGAGGGGGCAGGGGAGGTAGAAACACCATATCGCAACTGTTGACCAAATTTTCCTATTGCCAGCAAGATGCCTAAAGATCCGAGACTCTACCTCACCTTAGTCCTCCCCTTACAAAGGGGAGGAATGACCGGTAGCGTTTTTGGTCGCAAATACGTGACAGAATGGCTGACTCACACAAAACCCAGAAGAGCATCTTCTTTTATTCACGATGGTTATGGCCAATCATGGCTGAAATATGGCCAGAATTCCCGTGGCGCCTGTCGGATAGTTTTGGTCATTCACCAATACCGAAACCCTCGATAATGGAAAAATTTTTCTCAGGCCGGGCTTCTTGATTCACCATCAGGCAATGACCCAAACGGCAAAGCCCTGGCCTTTTTTGGCCAGCTCTTCGCCCACATGGTGATGAAATAATTCTTTGAAGCTGGAGTACGTTTCCCGTCCAACGACGATGGTTCCGCAATTCTGTTTGTGAGCTGTCCCGATCAATTCACCAACAATATCCGGCCGGTGGATGGATTGAGAAAACACGACGCTGACCATGGCGGGTAGTACCCCAATCCGATACAGAATCGTCTTGGCGTTATCTAAGATTGGTTCCGCATCCTTTTTTGCCTTCTCGATCCATTGAGCCTGCTCTTTTTTTAAGGTCTCATCCAGCTTTCGTTCTGTTGCCGGATCTTCAGCGCCCCCGAATTCCAACAGGTCGGGAGGAATCGGGGGGAGGACGTGAAAGAGCACGATATGAAAATCTTCACGGGCCCCTATCATTTCAGCCACGTAGGAGACGCTTCGAATGGAAGAATCCGACCCGTCGACGCCGACGAGTAATGTCTTATCCCTTACCATAGATCACTCCCTTCATGTGACGTGGATTTCGCTACCTCCAAACCAGGATAGTTGGTGGATTTTGTTTTCCAAAGAGCATTCTAAAATATCGTCTGCCGGCCTGAGCGAGCTTGCCTTCACCACATTATTCCCTCAACGAGGTCTTCCTCAACGTCTCCCGGCTTTGGCTACGAATGGGGACGATTATTTGACCCGAAACAAGTTGTCCACCAGGACACTGTCGCCTTAGACCCGGGAATGCAGGTTGCTGGGCATTGGTAAAATCGGCTCTAATTCTACACGGGTTAGCACATGAGGTGAAGGGCTGCACAATATTATAAGAGCGTAGAACATTCACACGCGGATATCCTCATGTGTCCTGGAGTGCTACAGTTTATGTGCATAGGCTGAGAAGGAAAAGAGCAAACGCTTCACAATCTTTGCTCAAGACACAAGCCGGGTTGTGTTGGGAACACTCCATTTTGAATCATCTGGTAACGAAGATATTTAAACTGATGAATAAATGCCCGCTCATGGAACGGCAGGTTTTGTCTGATGGTTGGCTGCAACCGACCTTGCGGTGACGATTTCTTCTGTTCAGCCGTCAGTCTCAGGTGCCTGTTTGATGCTTGTGCCTGGAGCGCCGATGGAAGGAGGACCTGAGAGCAGCCTTTCTGGTGTTGGTCTATGAACAATACATCTACAATGAGGGCAATCATGACAGGGTTCGCTGAGCGGACGGGCCTGATTCCCCCAGCTCGACTGCCCCGTCGCTATCTCTGGACCGACGCGTTTGCCGTTTGCAACTATCTAGAACTTTTCCGCCGAACAGGGGAGGAATATTACCAGGAAGATGCCATACGTCTTGTCTCTCAAGTCCACTGTGTCCTGGGGCGACACCGGGAGGACGATTCGCGCCAGGGATGGATCAGTGGATTGGACGAACAGGAAGGCGAGCTGCATCCGACCCGAGGTGGCCTGAGAATCGGGAAAGCTCTTGCTGAACGCGGATCGGATGAACCGTATGATGAACACCTAGAATGGGAACGGGATGGGCAGTATTTCCATTATCTGACCAAATGGATGCATGCCCTCGATTGTCTGGCACGGGTGACCGGAGATTCCGTGTATAACCAATGGGCGGTGGAGCTTGCCAGAACCGCCCATGCCCGCTTCACCTATAACCCCTGGGGCGGTGGCCCCAAGCGCATGTATTGGAAGATGAGTATCGACCTCTCTTATCCCCTGGTCGCGCCCATGGGCCAGCACGATCCGCTCGACGGGCTGATCACCTATCAGCAACTTCAGGCGACGGCTGTGAAACTTAGCGATCTCCACGCAAAGAGCCCTCTGGGACAAGAGATTACGGAGATGACCGCGATGTGTGAAGGCCTGACCTGGACGACGAATGATCCATTAGGAATCGGTGGGCTTCTGTCCGATGCCTTCAGGTTGACACAATTAATAATTAGCTCTAATTTGCGAGAATCGGAGAGATTGGCTTCGCTCTTGCGGGATGCCGAGGTCGGCCTGGAGGCTTTTGTCCAGAGCCGTCCTCTGAATGCTTCAGCTGATTACCGTCTGGCCTTTCGGGAATTAGGGCTATCCATCGGTCTCCATGCCATTGTGAAGATGCAGAAAGCCATCGAACAACATCCGGAGAAATTCTCCGACCAGCATGATTTCCATGTCAGGCTGTCAGGCCTCGCACGATACCTTCCCTTGATCGAATACATCGAGAACTTCTGGCTCGAGCCGAACAATCAACAGAGCCACACCTGGACCGGGCATCGTGATATTAACAGCGTGATGCTGGCCACCAGTCTGGCACCGGATGGGTATCTGGTTCTTCACTAACAATCACGTGACTTGGCTATGCCTGGCCAATTCCTCATCAGCGAGCCACAGTGTTAGGGTACCGGGCGTATCGCTTTGAAACGCACGCTAAGCGACCTGTTTAGAGATGACGCGCATCCCCAGTATTCGTAGGAAAATTCTGCAACAAGAATTTGCAAAATTGAACCAGTCAAGTGTCTTGAGGTTGGCAATGCTTTGCAAAAAGGGTCCTATATGGAACGTAACTATTCTTGTCGACAGGGGAAGGCGGCTTGCTGGAAAAATGTGTACGAAAATCGTATGGGAATATCCAGGCCGCCCATTTGATATCCTGAACGGAAAACTTGCCCCCGAGTGTCCGGCATCGGCCAGGTGCAGACATTCGCCAAGTTTCGGAAGGCGGTAAAATTGAACCTGCTAAGAATTTGGGCTAGATTGCCCGAGAGACGTTATATGTGGGTTCCTCAAACAATGGGGAGACGCGCTATGCTGAAAAATTTAGTTAGGGAAAGAGAGAGCATCATGGCCAAAAACCCAATCAGGTTAGCCGTAATCCTGTTTCTCCTTTGGCCTTCAATTGGTTGGGGCATGGAAGCTTCTCTAACGCAAGTTCAAATAGATGAGGCAATCGCTAAGGGGAAAAACTTTGCCGAATTATGGAGAAGGGATTCTGACGCTTATGATGATTCTGTGGGGAAGTTTTTTAAGCAATACGAATTTGGCGACCAATCAACATGTAACAATGGCGATGTATTTACAAAAATACGTGATCTAATCGGTATATCCATGGAGGCGGCAAAAAAATATACGGAGGTCGATTGGGGATTGTTGAGGGATATTGTAAGAGAGAAGTCTTTCGCTATAAATATACGAACCTGCCACCAAACTTCAAAAAATATTCTTGATAATCAGGTAGTCCTTAAACAAGGCGTGAATATCATTCAGCCAAAGGCAATAAGGCAAAATATGGGTTCTTCGCATGGAAGAAACAACACGACAGTCTACTTTTTTTACAATCAAATTGACCCACAAAAAGAGGCAAAGATTGTGGTTACTGAGGATTCAGGCCAAGAGTTCGAGCATAAAATCGAGTTGTCTTTGATGCCCTGAAAATTGCCTCCTTTTTTATTCGAGAATTCGCTCAAGACCATCGAACATATTCGGCAGAGTTACCACTCCATACAACCCATGCCCAATGATTCCATGATGGGCTACTCATGATGTTTCATTTTTAATTTTGATTAAACTGTTTGTCGGCTTTGGGTGGTGAGTTCAATTGATCAACGCAACACTTTATCTTATCTTCTAGAGATGGAGTGTGACGATGAAACACCGAACCCGCATTTACTTTAACACTGAACAACGAGCAGATATTTGGGATCGCTGGCAGCGTGGCGAATCCCTGAGTTCGATTGGCCGCCTCTTCGAGCGAGAGTCCTCCTCGATTTATTCCATTCTTGTGTCTAGCGGGGGGATTCGCCCTCCCACCAGAAGCCGCTCACGATTGGCCCTGAGCCTGGCGGAACGGGAAGAGATTTCCCGTGGGGTCGCCAGGAACCAATCTATTCGCGGCATGGCTCGTCAGATGAAACGATCTCCCTCCACGATCAGTCGTGAGCTCGCTCGCAATGGAGGGTATGAAAGCTATCGAGCCTCGGCGGCAGATCAAGCCACCTGGGAGCGCGCGCACCGGTCCAAATCGTGTAAGCTGGCACAGCATCGTTCCCTAGCAAAAGTGGTCGCGGCCAAGCTCAACCAGCAGTGGTCGCCCCAGCAAATCGCCGGGTGGATGAAGAGAACCTCTCCTGAGAACGAGCAAGCACGCGTGTCCCACGAAACTATCTATCGCAGTCTGTATATTCAGGCCAGAGGGGTTTTGAAGAAGGAGCTCCAGGCTTGTCTCCGAAGCCAACGAGCCATGCGCCGCTCGAAGCATGCGAGTCTGAAGCGCCAAGGATTGGGAAAAATCACCCAGGCTGTCTCGATTAAGGACCGACCCGCCTCGGTCGAAGATCGTGCCGTCCCCGGGCATTGGGAAGGTGATCTCATCGGGGGGACTCACAATAGCTATATTGCGACGTTGGTCGAACGCCAGTCGCGGTATGTCATGTTGGCCAAAATAGAAAAGAAGGATGCGAAAACCGTGACAACAGCACTCATTAAACATGCCCAGCGCCTTCCGGTTGAGCTCTACAAATCCTTGACGTGGGACCGAGGCACCGAGATGGCGAATCATCGCCAATTCACCCTGGCGACGGATATTGCCGTGTACTTTTGTGACCCCAAGAGTCCGTGGCAGAGGGGCTCCAATGAGAATACGAATCGGCTGCTTAGGCAGTATCTTCCAAAGGGCACTGACTTATCCAGGTATACGCAGGCCCAGCTCAACAAAGTGGCGCGGCAGTTGAATGAACGTCCGAGAAAAACTTTACACTACGAAACACCAGCAGAGAGATTTCAGGCGTGTGTTGCAGCGACCAGTTGAACTCACCGCCAAAAGCGGCCGTTAACCCTCACTTCGGAAACCCAACCCTCGTCAATTAATACTGATATTTGGGATCTCCATCTACCACAAAGGCTCTTTCCGACTTAGCGGTACGTCCAGATCTCGGTTGATGTAGATTTCCAAGAATCCGGGGAGCCCGCCCGCCTTAACCATTTCCTTGAACGGTTGATGATATCGCGGATCATTGCTCTCCGTTAGAATGACAATACGCCAGGTATTCAAAGGGGCATCTACAGTCCCCGCGACGCCGTGCTCCACATGAAACAAGGGCTGATATCCGTTGGTGCGGATGGTCTCACCAGTCTCAGTTTTCAGTTCGTCTCGCCCAAGAAAGATTACCCTCTGCTCTTTGTGGTTAATGAAAACTTCTTCGAATACTGGTCCGGTCGTATCTTCAATGATTCAAGCTTTGGCATCTATTTCCCTAACGAAATGCTCGGTGCCATCATTGTAAGAGTTACGACCCCACGAATGGTCGCGAGAGACAACATAAGGGATGTACTTAGCTGGATTCCACGCCTTCTTAAGCTCCATGTCCCAGAGCATACTGCGCGTCATGTGGACAGGCTTGCCAACCTCATGACATTCACTCACCACCTTGTTGACATCTACTGCCGGTAACTCAAACCGCGTGTTTCGCCGGTTTTCCCATTCGCTTTCGAATTCCTCGTTCGCCCTAGCGAACGAATGACTGGTATTTCGTACAGTGTTCATTGGCCCTCTCCTTCTGATCAATGATTCCACAGCACCACGTTGGTAGCGGACACTCGCGATTGTCGTAATTACGTTTACCGGCTAGACAGCAACAAACGATTTTCAAACTGATGCCCAAACATCATCTTGGATGCCAGATTGCAGTTTGTTCTTGGCGCAAATCGCTCACTCAGCGCCGAGGGCTTTGGCAGCTTTTTTCACATCTTTTTGGTTGACCCACAAAATGGCCCCGCAGCGTCCTGCGCCACCTGTCACGGCCGCGGCCGCCCGTATGTTGATTTTCGCTTCCGCGAGTTTCGCAGCATAGGGAATGAAGGCGCCCATTTGATCCTTATCATCGATGACAAAACAGGCTTTGGGACCTTTAATATTCCATTTGGCTTTTTTTGCGGCGGCCGTAAGCTTGGCAGGCTCGACGGGCACACAGTCGACTTGGGCTTTCCCGTTTTTTTTCGGAAAAGCCAGAAAGGCTAACAGGTTAACTTGGGACTGTTGTAGGTGCTCCAGGAGCTTGATGCCTTGTCCCGATTTATGGGGAATCATCATTTTGTAATACTTGGCAAGTCGGACGGAATTGGGCATGGGGACCTCCTCATGTTTGGGAACGTTTGTGAATCTTTTGAGTGATGACTGGTGTTCTCCTGGATTATTTCGTCTGGGATGGCTAAAGAAGGATCATAAACAATTTATGGTTCTGACTTTACAGCAAAATTATGTTTATCGGAAATGTATTTTGAGGTCTTCGAGTTGAGATGCGTTGGTCGGTGAATGAGTCCCTTCTTCTTCCCGAACTCGCGTATCACCGTGCTTTTCTGTATTGCCGGGTTTCGGCCCGGCAGCCGAGCCCCTTTTGTTTCGGCAAAAGGAGCCAAAACCATTGACGCCCCGTCCGGCCTCACGAAATGAGATGGACGCAAGCCACAGGAGGGCGAGCCAACTCGCGGCGCTCAAACAAGGCTCGCCGGGTCATGAGAGCGTCCATCCAGAGGGCCGGGCGGCAGGCGTTGGACATTGGGAGATGAACATTTCAGGTATCCTGCTGAAAGAGTGTGGAGCCATACATTCTGTATAATCCCTAAAAAATGTGCTGCAGTAAGTTTCTATCACGTTTGCTAAACTTTTCAAACGGTAAAAGGGGCGGGTCTTGTTGGGGAAAGAATGTGTGTGCACAGCGGTGTCTGGGGTGAAGTCTTGCGATCGGACGAACCTGAATGAGGGGCTGTTGCAGCATGGTTGGGTAGTCTTTCCCTAACAGTCACAACCCAAATGGAAAGGTATCTGCCAGTCCCTTGGTCGTCTCTCTGGTGAGTGCTTCAACAGCCCGCGTTTCATCAAACCAGATATATTCATCAAATTGGTGTGGTAATGACGCATAAAAATAATGGCTCTGTAATTCGGTTTCGGGTCGATAAATCACCCCAATCGCGCGTTCCAGTCTTTCTTGAAGAAGTTTCTCGCGGGTGATGTTCTTGAGCGGGTCCCTGAGCGGCAGAAGAAAGTTGTCAGCCTTCACTTCATGACACACATGCTCATAACTGTCTGGATGCGATGGGCGGACCTGCTTGATTTCCATCGGGCCACCCCATTCAGAGGCAGCGGCAACGGTCCCATGGTCCGTGCCAAAGCCAATCAGATAGGACGCATCGCCATATGCCTGCCGCACCAGTTGCCCGACATTGAACTCACCACGAGCACTCATCTCCGTGGCCCGTGCGTCACCGATATGTGAATTATGTTCCCAGATCACGGCCTTGGCATCCGGGCCTCTGAAGTCTAGAACAGACTGCAAGGTTTCAAACATGTGCTGGTCACGCTGGTTCCAGGAGTTATTTTCGGCGAAGTACATGGTGCGATAATAGCGTTCGGCATTACTCACCAGGCGTGCATTTTGTTCGGCGTTGAAAAAACGTTCTCCGTCTGCCCGGGAATATTCCATGCGTTTATTGTGCAAATCCTTCAGCATCGCCAGGACTTCATGCTCACATTCCCGGTACTGTCTGGTCATGGTGACGCGGCCATACATCGCGGGATCGCTGGCCCATGGCATTAGGCAACCATAGCGTACCCGTGCGACTTCTGCTGTTTTCGGGTCCACTTTTTCCAGATAATCCAGGACGACTTCAATGGAGCTGTACAAGCTGTACAAATCCAATCCGTAAAAACCCACCTGCTGATGAGGATCGTTAATGGTGTCATTATGGGCTTTTAACCAAGAAAGGAAATTCAGGACGGAATGATTAGCCCACATCCAGGTAGGGAAGCGGGAAAATGGCTGACTTTTCAGGAACGGATCAGGCGAGGAACCATGAATATAATGATCAATAAAGGCTGCATCAGGCCAGTCGGCTTCTACCGCAATAATATTCACGCCCTTCTGTTCAATTAATTCCCGCGTGATTCGCGCACGCATATCGTAGAACTCGGCGGTGCCATGCGAGGCCTCACCCAGCAAGATCAGGCGACTATCACCGATGCGCTCCATCAGATTATCTAGATTGACATGCTCAATGCTGGCAAAGTGTTCACTCGATTGCCCAATTAACTCGGGTACGCTTGCTTCGATATCTTCCCTGGCGGGTGTATGCCCAGCTTCGTCTTCCCAGCCAGCCGCACCAATCAGCGGGACAAAACGGACTCCGCCCATATCCTCTTCCTGATATTCATGGTCGCTCATGCGTCGAAGCCGGATGAGTTTTTGTGTGCGCAGGGTCGAGCCCACCGGGATCACGAGACGACCACCGATGGCCAACTGGTCCTTCAGGGGTTGAGGTACTTCGGGTCCGCCTGCGGTGACGACAATGGCATCATAGGGGGCATGTTCCGGCCATCCAAGGGTCCCGTCCCCATAAAGAACTTGAATGTTGCGATAACCCAGTTCCGCAAGGCGTGTACGTGCGGTGTCCACGAGTATTTTATGTCGTTCAATGGTATAGACTTCCTGAGCAATTTCCCCCAATATCGCCGCGGCATATCCGGAACCCGTCCCGATTTCCAGCACGCGGTCTTCCGGTTTTAACTCAAGCGCTGCTGTCATCAACGCCACGATGTAGGGTTGAGAAATGGTCTGACTGGCTTCAATGGGTAAGGGCGAGTCACTATAGGCAAATTCAACAAGGTCTGTCGCGATGAATTCCTCACGAGGGACGGCGTTGATGGCATGAAGCACCCTTTGGTCGTGGAGGCCACGAGCCACTAACTGATGATCAATCATGTCCTGTCGTAATTTATTGAATGTGTTCATGCGTGACTCCTGAGGATGTGGTTTTTTAAAATGATGCCAATAATCACATGGTATTGAAAAAAAGATTGAAAAAAATTCTCCAAGCGGTTCTGTGAAATTGATTCCGCAATAATGGTGCCAAGTGGTTGCCTTCCAGTGTCAGGCAATCAATTCCATGACCCGCTACCTTTTTTTCGCAATGAGATTCATTCAATAAAAATTTCTCTAGGGTGGGAATTCGTGAATTGAGGAGTGCCCAGGAGGCGCACCCAGAAAATTTGTGGGGCAAATTTCTACAGAGGTCGGCCTTATAGAAGCCTTTGGGGAAAAGGAATCGAGAGTGGTATTTTTTGTTTTCTCAGTAGTCTGGTCTAAGATTGTTTCATAAGGCGGTTCCTCTGGTGGCGGAATTATCTGCCCTTGTATGTTTTTTGAAGGTCATGATAAGTCGATTGCGGCGATCTGGCTCAAAAATTCTCTCCGGCAACAACAAGATATTTCAAGTCGCTTCTTTCATGATCCTTGTGAAGGACTTACCTTCGCATTGGGGAGAGTCCCGTGAGCTGGAAATTGCTGTATTGGATTCTTGGGCTTATAGTTCTCCTGCCATTCTTCAATTTTCTGCTGGGCGTGCATCCGCCGAGATTTCAAACGGATGATGACCCTAAGCGCTACGGGTTGGACTACGAGTCAGTTTCATTCCCCACCTCTGATGGGTTAACCCTGAGAGGGTGGTTTATTCCCGCAGCTTCTGCAGCAGGGGAATCATTGCGCCAAGGAGAGATGGCATGGAATACGTGCGGGACTGTCCTGGTGGGCCATGGCTATCCTTTTGATAAAGCCAATATCCTTCGGCATGCGCTCTTCCTGCATCCCCGCTTTCATCTTCTCCTGTTTGACTTCCGGTATTTCGGCGAGAGTGATGGTGCCTACACCACGGCCGGTCTATTAGAAGCCCGTGATGTCCATGCCGCCGTGGAGTATGTCAAAAGTCGGAGCGATGTGAATCCGGAACAAATCGGGGCGCTGGGGTTTTCCATGAGCGCGTCAGCCTTCATCACGGCCCGGCATCCCGATGTTAAAGCCATTGTGGCCGATAGTCCCTATGCCACCCTGGAAGGACTCATTGCCCGGCAGTTTTTCTTCTTTCCGGGATTCACGAAATGGCCGCTTGTCGCACAGACAAAATTCTATGCCCGGCTCTTCCTGGATCTACGAGTCAGTGATGCGGCCCCGGCCGAAGTCGTGCGGGATCTCAACACCCCTTTGCTGATCATCCATGGGGATGCCGATTCCCAGATTCCTCTTGAACATTCGCAGGAAATTTATGCTAATGCCGATCCCGAAATGACAACGCTCTGGATTGTCCGGGGGGCTGACCATGGTTTTGCCCATGGACTTGAGGGCCCTCGGTATGAGTTGCGGGTAAGACAGTTCTTTGAGCAGCATTTGTGCCCCGCTGCACATACCTAAAGGGTGTGTAGCGCGGGTGTATTGCGTGATATCCTGGCTTCTCCGCTCATTCCTCCCCCGTCACTTCCTGTCATCCCGACAGTTGTTATCGGGAATCCATCTTGGTTTGTTCCCTTCAATATCTGTTGGAACATGGGGTATGTGTTGAGCCAACTGTAGTGTCCAAGTGGTTGCGGTAATACGGAGGACGTCTCGGCAGGCAAGCTAAATCTCTGGGCACTAAAGCAGCCCTAAGGTTGCGGTATCTCTTAGCTTACAAGAGGCAACCAGGGTCTTTCCCTGTCAGCATTTTTGGACCTCCTCGTGTGAATCGTAAGCATGGGAAAAGGCCACTTCATACAGTCCAGGCCATTTTTAAATTTCCTCCTCCCGAGGTAAGTTCCCCATTACCTGAAGAAGGGCAGTGTGATAAAATCCGAAGTGATGCCATAAGGAGGAGAACCCCATGTCGAATGTAGAATCCTTCAAAATTGAACTTGAGCAGGAAGATGACGGGCGATGGATTGGTGAGATTGCCGCCCTGCCGGGGGTGATCGCCTACGGAACAACCAGGGAAAACGCATTGGTATCCGTACAGGCCTTGGCTTTGCGTGTGTTAGCTGACCGATTAGATCACGGCGAGGTAGTGCCGGACGAATTGATGAACGTCTCTTTTGTTGGCGCATGAGTCAATGGGCATCGACGTCAGGAAAACGGGTGCTGGCGGCACTTCTCAAGCTCGGGTGGCGCATCAAACGTCAAACCGGGTCGCATAAAATACTCACACGGGAAGGATGGCCAAACGTCGTGTTTGCGTTTCATGATGGCGAAACACTAGGACCAAAAATGTTGGCTCGAATTGCCAAAGCCACCGGGCTGCATCCTGAGGATCTCTAGCTTCATCATCGAAAGCCTCAAGTTCAGACGGTTCCTTCCAAAAACAAAACGACTCCTCAAAGCGGCATAACCCGACGAATCCCTCTTTTTTTCCCTCCGTCATTCCCAACATTTTTTATTGGGAATCCATCTTCTGTTTTTCAGTCAATGCCTGGTGATGGATGGAAGGCTGTGCCCTAGTATTCCAAACTATTGTGTCTACATGATGCTTGGTATTGCCGGGTTTCGCCCCGGCAGGCGAGGTCCTTTTGTTTCGGCAAAAGGACCCAAAACCATGGTGGCCGTGGCGGGGCCCTTCGGGTGCCCTGCGTCCTTTGCCGACTTCGGCGGCGCGCAAACTCGCGGAGTCTACCCTGAGCCAGGTCGAAGGGCTCAAACAATGCGCGTCTTCCTCCGAAATCGGCTGCACGACTTGGCCTCGCCACAAGGCCACGGGAGCCTCGTGAAGGAAGGAGCGACTGAGTCATGGAAGTTATTGAAAGATGGTATCGATGTCATGTTTTGTGCTGCCGGGACAAACATCGGCACAAAAAGATATCAGGAAGGCACCGGTTCCTTTTTTGGAGATAAGTCATTCTTCCGCAGGGAAGCAGATATTGGAGTTGCCACGGCTGGACCAGCTCAGATGGTCTCGACTTAAAATATAAATGTTTGGAAGACCTGATCCTGCCCCCTTTATCCGTGGATAGTGAGTGCCGTTCGGCCTAGTTCCACGAAATCATTTTCGATGAGCGCGCGTTCCAGGTGAACAAGATTTGTGAGGAACAGTTGCAGGAGGGCTGCATTATCAATATTGCCGGTGGAAACCAGTAAGAGCTTGGGTGGACTGTGTTGGAGATGAAAGGTGGTGACGAAGTCACTATCCTTGGTAATCAGGATGCGATCCTCGCGAGTGGCTAGGGCGGCCAACTCTTCGTCCCGCGTATGGTTCCCGTGTGGAAGGTCTAGGGTATGGAGTGTGTCGTAACCAGCCCGCGTCAATTCTTTAGCGAGGTGTTGGGGTAGTTGCGCATCGACAAGGAATTTCACCCCACCACCGGCTCAATTCGTTGAACACGCGCTAGCCGTGCCCCGAACGCACAGGCGGCTTGAAGATCAGCCTCTTCCAAGTCCGAATAGTCGCCTAAGATTTGTTTATTCGACATGCCGCTGCTCATGAGTTCCAATAACCAATCGACCGGATACCGGAGCCCACGGATACAGGGTTTCCCGTGACAAATCTGAGGATCAATCGTGATGCGGGTTAACAGTTGTTCACTGGGCATAGTGCAAGAATACTCCACTTCGACTACCCTGACAAGAAGGGTGAGACGGATGCCTGCGAATGGGTGACTCCAATTTCCATGGCAATATACTCATTGCCGAATAGTCTGTTTGAACTGAGTGCCCGTCTTCCCCGCCTCAGCGTGGCTCAAAAAGCCATTTCACAAACGTAGTGCCTGCTCTGTTATTCCCGACCGGTGTTTTGGGGAATCCATCTTGGGTATCACCTTCTACAACTGTTGGAATATGTGGCAGGTGTTGAACCAACGTTAGTGTCCAAGTGGTTATTGGTATTGCCGGGTTTCGCCCCGGCGAACGAGCCACTTTTGTTCCGGCAAAAGTGGCCAAAACCAGTGACGCCTCGTCCGGCCACATTAGATGGGACGGACGCGAGTCTTAAGAGGGCGGGCCAACTCGCGGAGCTCAGACAAGGCCCGCCGGATGATCTGAGCGTCCGACCCCGGGCCGGGCGGAAGGCGTCAGAACTTGGGAAGGTGTGTAAGTCGGGTTTTCTAGCCGTGGTATCTATCGAAGCTTTGATGTTTCCGCGATTCGCCTCAGAAGATCAGAGCACCATTTGCATCCCCTGGCCTCGCCTCAAGGCCACGGGAGCCTAGTAAAGGAAGGAGCGGCTGAGTCTTGGAGTCGTTGAGAGATGGTATGGATGTCATGTTTTGTGCTGCCGGGACGAACCCTGGCACCAAAAGATATCAAGAAGGCGCCGGTTCCTTTTTGGATATCAGTCATCCTTCCCCTGGGAAGCAGACATGGAAGCCGACCCGGCTGGATCAGCTCCGATGGTCTCGACTTTAAAGATACATGATGCAAGACCTGTCCCCGCGCCCAGGCTGCATTCTGTGACGCCTAACCTGGCCTTCAGCCGCGGGCCGCGCCCGATCGGAGCTCGTCAGGAGTTGTGCGCCGGCGCGGCCCATCGGCTGCAAGGGCTTGTTAGCTGGTCTTGTTGCCATATTTGTCGAAGAACTCAAGGTATTGGTCCCTGTGTTGCTCAAGTTGAAACTGAATAGAACTGATCGCATTCTGAGGTGATGTACGCAACTCTACCGATGCCTCGCCAGCCGGGAGAGGGACCACACCCTCAACATACTCCGGTAGCTCGCGGCAAGCTGGTTTGAAGGCAGACTGCGACGACGCAGCTCGCCTGAGGAGCATGTGGAAGAAGAAGGAGTTGACATTGACAGTGCGAAGCACTGCCGCGCTCCCGTTGGGAGTCATGAGCGCACCAAGCTTAGAGCCATACAGTCCCTGCGGTCGTAGTTCTCGCAGGTTTGAGTTCCTCGCCCAGTCGCTTGGAACAGCAGGTGATACGAGCTCGACCGCCAGAAAGAATCCTTTTGGCCTACCACCTCCTCTGAGGATGTAGCGACGCAGGGGCGCAAATGGCGTGATGTCGCTGCCCGCTAGCCTCGCCGAATTGAAGGCGATCTTGAGGAGCACTCGTGACAGGAGCTCGTAATCATACACAAGTGTATGGCGCTCATCGAAGCCGCGTGCCATCTGCATCTGTGAGTCGTAGAGGCGACAGAAGTAATCATCTAACCCGGATAGCTGGACGTTGTTGCACTGCTCACACACGTCCTTTACTACGTAGTCCGCGCCATGGACAGTTCCGTTGCGTGTCGAGAGGTGTGCGCCCCTTCTGCCGGTCCGGTCCAAGAAGCCGCTTGGCCACACATGCTCCCTTGTGAGCGGCCCGTCACCATCGCAGTATGCGCACGAGCGTCTCACCCGCCGCCTCCGATCCAGCTAACAATGTTTAGGCAGATCCGCATAAGAGGTGGATCTGCCAATTTCTGTCCGTGTAACACCCCATCGTATTTTCTGGAAATACCGACCTGATCGTTGCCATTTCAATGTTACCGTGGAATTCCCGTCCACACAAAGAGGTCGGCCAAGATGAAGAAGATTCTTGAGCAATGCACAAACTTTGTCAAGGATCGATCGGGTGAGCTGAGCGAGATCCTTCGCGGTGCGCATTTAGAAAAAAATTGCCCAGTGCGCACCTGTATGGCGTGACGTGACCCCATGCTGTTCCCCGCACTTCTCCATCCCGCATTGGCCTTTCGGATCACCCTGTTTGGGGAAAGTTTTTTAACTCGATGATGTGCCCCAGCTTGGCTGCTTTTCGAAAATACTGGGTGTCGGCGGTGATGAAAAGGGTATCAGGAACATGCAAGGCTACCGCATGGTAGAGGGTATCAAACAAATGATGGTTGAGTTCCACGGCCAGATGACAGGCCTGCTCATATACGTTCCATTCCGTGGTGATAGGCAACTCCATCGCCAGAAAAGTCTGAAGCATGCTGATGGATTGCTGAGGCGCCAATCGAGTCAACACGGCTCCCACTTCCGCCAACCAATGTGGAGGTTGAAGGACTTGACCCTTGCCCTGCTGAATATCCGTCAACAGCGCGAGGGCTTGTTCTTGATGGGTTTCACCGTCTTGGCCGGGGAGAGCCCATTTCACGGCCACGCTGGCGTCGACCACCCAGGTGGTCATGGACGTCCCTGGGTTCGTGCACGGCGAATATCCTTGTCCGTCACCCGAGGCGCGTGTTCACGCAATGCGAGTAGTTGATCAATGGCTCGTTTGCGGCGCCCAAGTCGCTGCTGTTCTTCGATCGCCTGCTGCATCAGTTGGGTCAGCACAGCACTTTTGTTCTTCCCGGCAAAGACCTTATCAAATTGTTTTTTGACATCTTCCGGAACGCTGAAATTCATCGTGGCCATCAAATCTCTCCATTGTTGAAATTTTCAACAACATTGTGACTCACCGTTTATCACTTGTCAAACCAGGCCCATACCTCCTCCATTCCAAAAAAAACCTCTTGGAATTTTGGAAAGCCCCAGACTGGAGGAACTCCCGTATGAAGGCTTCGCGAGGGTGGGCTGGGCGAGATCCTTCGCCCTGCTCAGGATGACAGAGTCGGTCAGGTTGAAAGAGCCGGTCAAATAATAGGCGACCATGTAAAGGTTGTGTTTTGAGCGAAGTCTGAAAACTCAGTCAAATTTCATCAATTTATATGGTGAGGGAAAATTATTCCCACATTGCCTGAAGGCTGGCCAAATCTGATTCGAGAAATAAAGATTTGCGAGGTATGTGGGAGGGGCCGCGGTTTAACAAAGACTAATGGACAATTCAGGGAAGAACCATCCGAAACCCTACCTGGCTATATTTGATCGTCATCACCCGTGGGCTTGAGTTCCGTGATGTTGGTCACCACGAGGGAAGAGCCAGTAATGGTTTTCTCACGTGATGATTGTTCTGTTGTTTGCAACTCTTGTTCAAGAATTTGATGGATATATTCGGGATCAGTTGAATCCAATTCGGACAGGATTCGCTCATTGTTCACCGCCACGACCTTCCCATCCTCTCCCGTGACCGTCACCGTATATTCCACGCGAGCGATTTTCATTCTTGTCTTGTCCTCTTCTTTTCGTTGTCTTTCATCATGACTCTCACGAAGCCGCTGTAGGGTATTGCGACAGGTGAACCTGAGACGGGTCATGAATAACTTATGGGCTGTATGGTGAACAATGTTTTCGGGCCGCGTTGAGGCCTTACTGCGAGCGCCGGATTATTTGTACGCTCGATTCTAATGGGAACAAGGACTAAAGGCTACTCAGGATGGAAGTGATTACCCCAAACCCCTTTTTCTGGCAAAACCAGAATTTATCTCTACAGCGCAAGAAGCAACCAGACTTTCAGGCAGCAGCCGGATGGTTTTTGCTTTGCGGACACGGCGCTTCCAAATTGAGAATGAGCACAAATTTACAATATTTACAATCTTTCCCGGGCTGTTTGATTGATTGAATTCTGGTGTGAGGTGGATCTTACTTTTTTAGTTCGCACTGTTGGCAATCTCCGGAATCAACGAAGAATGGACTAACAATAATTCTTTTGCCCGGGACCTTTGTTCCGGTTAACCGTCAAGCCCTCCTCCTGTCTGTTTGGAACAAAGAATGTTGATGAACCACGGTCTGGGGCACGATTCCCTAAAAACCCACAAGCTTCTTTGTGTAGCAAAATGTCTCTGGCGAGTGGTGATGTGCAAGAAAAGAGGAGCCTAAACCATTCCTCTATATGGCACGCGAGAGCCGAAATGAGGGGGCCTTCAGATTCTCTCAAATCCCACCAGTCCTTTGGTGCACAAGATCTGTTGAATTTTGTCCTAACCCATGTGCAACAAAGACCCAAAATTCCTCACTTGGGAATCCTATTGTCTGTTCAACCAGGCTTGTGCAGTGAGGTCATCCGGCTTGTGAATAATTATCTTGTTGATTGTAAAGCCATTAATTCATTTGGCCTTATTGTTGCTTCAACCTGTTCCGAGAGGGGGAAGCCGTATTGAGACGTGCTCAGCACAAGAAGAGGGGGAATTAAATGCTGACCATTGTAGCCAAAAATTTTCCATCCCATTCATGAAGGGGAATCGTATTAAATTTTGTCAAAGCTCGTGTAAGGAGATTTTAAGATGAAAGAAAAACGTGAGACGGAAAAATTTATGAATACCCAATCAGCAGACAAAGGGTATACGGTTTCTCGATCCTATCTTGCAGAAGTTTTTCTGGACAAGCTGTGGGAACAAAATTTTACATCTGGAAATCTTCCCAAAGCTGATCGTGATTCACAGGGCGATACCTGTATTCCAGGAAAAAATTCCAGAGTGTCATCGGAGAAGGATGCCCAAACATTCATGTAGGATTTGGTGCCGAACGCTGTGCTGAGGCAAACGTTCATGTTCGGCAGGGAATCAAGACTCGAAGCCGGCCATGATCAGCCACGAACCGTTTGCTTGTTCAGTAAGAGAAATGGCCAAAATGTCAAAGAAGGGTGGAAGGCTTTTTGTGAGGAGCGAAAGGGATTTTGGTTCTTTGTGAGAAGCGGGGAGGTGTGATGATGAATATGACGCTCAGTGTAATCAAAGCGGATATCGGTTCTATCGGAGGACACATATGCCCGTCCAGGCGCCTACTGGAAACTGTGCAATCATGGGTGGAGTCCAATGGCCGAAATCTTATTCAGGATCGGTACATCAGTTTTACGGGGGATGACATTGCCATTGTCATGACGCACACGAAGGGAGTCGGCAATGAGGACATTCACAAGATGGCATGGGAGGCTTTCCTTGCCGGGACGCAGGTCGCGAAGGAACAAGGACTTTATGGGGCGGGACAGGATTTGCTGAAAGACGCGTTTTCGGGCAACGTGCGCGGGATGGGGCCGGCAGTGGCCGAGATGACTTTTGAGGAGCGGCCAAATGAACCATTTTTGTTTTTTGCTGCCGATAAGACAGATCCCGGTGCGTATAACCTACCCCTCTATTTGGCATTTGCGGACCCGATGAATACGCCGGGCCTCATGCTCGCGCCATCGATGTCGGAGGGATTTAAGTTTGTCATTATGGATGTCAATTGTACCGAAGGGGACCGCATTATTGAGTTGAACACCCCGGAGGATTTATACGACGTGGCCGCCTTGTTGCGTAATCCGGAGCGGTATGTCGTTGAGTCGATTTGGACTCGGGCCACAGGCGAACAGGCCGTCGCCGTCTCGACGTCACGATTGCACAACATTGCCGGGCGCTATACCGGGAAAGATGATCCGGTTATGCTCGTGCGTGTGCAAAAAAACTTCCCGGCGACGGGAGAGGTTCTAGCCCCATATGCCATCGGCCCATTCGTGGCGGGTGGGATGCGGGGATCTCATAATATGCCCTTTATGCCCGTTCCCCTCAATTCCAGCATTAGTTATTTCGATGGTCCTCCCGTCGTCAGTTGCGCCGCTTTTGCCATGCAGAAAGGCAAACTGACGGAACCGGCGGATGCCTTTGCTCATCCATTTTGGGACCATGTGCGAACCCGCGTTTCGGAAAAATCCATCGACATGCGTCGCCAAGGGTTTTTTGGGCCGGCAATGCTCCCGATGGCCGAATTGGAATACACCGGCATTGTGGAGAAGCTCAAAAGACTCGATGGCAAGTTTGCTATCAGAAACTAATGGCTTACTTTTGCGAATGGTAAGAGAAATTTGTCGGGGTGCCTCATCCATAACGGGAGGCTGTTTTTTAATCCGTGTAATCCTGGAGTATATAACCACTCTGATTCAGAGAATGGTTTTTTCACGTGATCGGGCTCTGAATGCGAACATGGTGGTAGTTGGGGACTGCTCCGGGAGAATCCTGGCCCCTTCGTCCTTGTAGCCCGGATTCCTAGCAATCATGAATATGGACATTTGAAATGACATCCGGTGTTGAGTGGGGATGTCGGTGGGTGTTCTCACCTGAATGAATCTACGCCAACGGAAGAAACTTCTTCCTCTCTCTCCTACTTCTCAAAAGCCAACCAGACAGCAGTGCGCCTGGTATTTGAAGAAACGAGGATGGCCTCTTGTCCTCTTGTGCGTTGCGTTCGTCCTTGTGGCGTTGCTTGGGCTGTCCGGAAAACCGGCTGTTGTTCCGGAGCAGGCAGAGAGTGATCTTGAAGTGTTTGTTCGCCAGGGATGCCCGCATTGCGAAAATGCGAAAAGCTACCTGACCCGACTGAAGCAACAATATCCCAAACTCACCGTCACGATTCGCGGTATTGGAGAAGATCCTCAGGCGTTACTTCGTTTGAAAGCATTGGCGGCGAAATTGGGTATTACGCAATTGGGAGTCCCGGCCTTCTATGCGCGAGGAGTGCTGCTCATCGGTTTTGAGTCTGCGGAGACAACCGGGAAGCAACTGGAAGAACTGTTGGGACGACCACCACCGGATGCGGGAAATTCCTCTGAAGGTGCCTGTCCGCTGGAACCTGATATGCCCTGCCCCCCGGTATCCACACAAAGCGATGCCGGGGTAACGAGTGTTCAGGTTCCTTTTTTTGGCGACTGGACTCTTCCAGAACTCGGCCTACCGCTTTTTACAGTCTTTCTTGGTCTTCTTGATGGATTCAATCCTTGTGCGATGTGGGTATTGCTGTTTCTTCTGGCGTTGCTGGCCAACCTTCGGGATCGACGTAAAATGTTTCTTCTTGCGGGGACGTTCGTCCTGGTCAGTGGAGTGGTGTATTTTGCGTTCATGGCGGCCTGGCTGAATGTCTTTTTGTTCATCGGGTATATGCGAATCATTCAAGTGCTGATGGGTGGATTGGCAGTCGGAATCGGCCTGCTGAATGTCAAGGAATTTTGGGCCTTTGGGCAAGGCCCCTCACTTACCATTCCCGAGTCGGTGAAACCCGGGCTCTATGCCCGAATTCGAAAAATTTTAGCGGCCGAACATCTCAGCCAGGCTTTCATCGGCATACTGGTATTGGCCACTCTAGTGAACATGGTTGAGTTTGTGTGTACGGCAGGGTTTCCAGCTCTGTTCACCCAAGTGCTCAGTCAACAGGGCCTGACCACGCTTGAGTATTACGGATATCTCGGTCTCTACAATCTGGCCTATGTTGCCGATGATGCGGTGATGGTCACGATCGCCGTGATCACACTCAGCCACCGCAAATTACAAGAACGAGAGGGCCGATGGCTTAAACTGATCAGCGGGTTGGTGATGCTGGGCCTGGGTTTACTTTTGCTGTTCGCTCCAACGCAATTATTCTAACCGCAATCTGTCGGAGGCCAAGAATTGAAGGAGCCTTGTGATTAATGAATAAGAGTTTTAAAGTAACATAGTTCTAAAAGATACACAGAATTGGTCTTGCGAATGTCCGTATGACGTTGGAAACAGAAGAGGGTCTCAAAACGTTCCCTGGAGAGTTTGTGGAGGTTCCGTGTTGGCTAAACACGAACACGATCTCTTGTATGGGCAGCAGATAGAGCAACTCTATGCCCTTGCACCGGTTGGGATTATTGCCTCTCTGGTTAATGGATCCATTCTGACGGTTATCCAATGGAACGTGATCTCACATGGCCTGTTACTTACCTGGTTTGCCGGCCTGTTCCTGCTCAACGGGGCATGGACCCTGCTTTGGCATCAATTTAGAAACGCATCTCGACATCCGCAGGATTCCCATCGCTGGGGGCGTAGATTTCTAGGCGGGACCCTTGCCTCCGGCATTCTTTGGGGGGCAACCGGTGTCGTACTCTTTCCCGAAAACTCCATTCCGCATCAGATTTTTTTGGCCTTTGTGGTAGGAGGCATGATTGCCGGGGCGACCGCAGTCTATGCGCCCTTGCAAGGTGCTTTTTTTGCCTATGTTCTCCCGGCCATGACCCCGCTCATCGTTCAATTCTTTCTCCTGAATGATGAACGGCATATGGCCATGGGAGGCATGTGTCTCCTTTTCGTGACAATGATGTTTGTCACCTTACGACACAACCATTCCGTCACGATGGCTTCCATGACCTTAAATCTTGAGTTGGGCAAGTCCAACCAAGCCTTACAACGCGAAATCGGTCAGCGTGAACAGGCAGAGGTGGCTCTTCGGGAAAGCCGGGAACAGTTACATTCGATTGTGCAATCAACCGACGAGGGTATCATCTCGTTGAATAGTCAGGGGAAGGTCATGTTGTGGAATACAGGAGCTGAAGCCTTGTTTGGCTTTTCAATGGAGGAGATGAAAGGTCAGACGTTAGAGTGCATTATTCCCGAAAGGTTTCGTCTGGCTCATCAACAGGGAATCTTGCGGGCCTCGCGAGCGGGGCGAAAGACCGTTGAGGGGGAGATGTTTGAGCTGATGGGGCTTCGACGGGACGGCAGCGAATTCCCTCTTGAACTGTCTCTGGGATATTGGCACAAGCACGGAGAGATATTTTTTACGGGTATTGTCCGGGATATCACGGCACGCAAGGAGGCAGGACGGGCCCTCAAACACAGAGAGCGGGAACTCGAGCAGAGCCAGGAAGAACTCCGGGCTCTTGGTGCACAACTCATTTCTGCTCAGGAAGATGAGCGCCGCCGTCTCTCTCGTGAATTGCACGATGATATGAATCAACGCTTAGCCATGCTCTCCCTCGAGATAGACTCTATTCAGAGGTCTCTGCCGGAGTCGGATCCGATGCAAAAGACTCTTCAACATCTGAATGATCAAGTGTCTGGGCTTTCCGATAGCGTCCTGCATCTGGCCTATCAGCTTCATCCTTCAATTTTAGATGACCTGGGGTTAGTTGTGGCACTTCAGTCCTCTATTAAAGAATTTTCTCAATGGGAGAACATTCCGGTCACATTTCAGCCTCGGGATGTCCCTCAGCTCCTGCCTCAGGATATTGCGTCGTGTGTGTATCGGGTGACGCAGGAATGTTTACGAAATGTGGCGAAGCATGCGCAGGCGTCTCAAGTGTCTGTGGAGGTGAGAGGGGTAGAGGGTGGCCTCCAACTTGTCATTACGGATAACGGTAAAGGATTTATCCCTGAATCTGGCTTGCGAGGCACTCGCGGGTTAGGGCTGATTGGAATGAAAGAACGAATTCGTGTGGTGCAAGGCACCTTGGAGGTCAAAGCCTCCCAGGGCAAAGGCACCACCGTTACTGCCTGGATTCCTCTTTCCCCCCAGGAGAAATCCCGAGAGTGAAAATTTCCTTTTCTGCTCCATGAACTTCTCTTTTTGTATCAATCGGCACCTTTCAAAATTTGGAGTGTTGCAACAACATGCCAGATCTAACCTGTTGACGGATTTCAAGGCCCATGGTTCTCCAACGATGTTGGTGTTCTTTGTCAATACTAATCCTATCCCGATCAATGGATAAGCCCGCATGCCCGTTTGTTCTGTGTTTCTTGTCACATGCCAAAAATGCTCATGTGCCTGAAGGGGTCTGTTGAAAAAAGCTGCCAGCGGCGTTCTCGCCATTTTCCCGTGCTCACGTACTCAGCGTACGTTCCGCGCGTAAAAACGGCTGCGGCCTTCCCTTCGCTATGACTCAGGGCAGGACTGGACGGACCCTTCGGGAAGACTCAGGGCATGCTTTTTTGAACCGACCCGGAGCCTTTGATGAGAAATCTAATCCTGGGCAAATTTTCCCTTTAACATCTTTATTATTCAACACTCCCTGAAGGGTCGTAGGAGAATTGTTTTCGCAACAGGACAAACCTTTCCGGAATTGGCGAAGGTTAAATGGGATACTCAATCTTGCGGTAGTGTTCCGATGAGAGATGGCAGATCGGGCATGTGTCGGAAGGAATCTCATCTACCGTGGACCCGCAAAATTGGCAGACAAAGTATTTGTCGGTTTCCTCATCGATGTTCTTGGCGACTTTTTCAAAAAACCAGGGAGCCCAACGCTGAATTTTCATGAGGATATCACGATGCTGTTTCTCAGACTCCCAGGCAAACGTGGCAAAGGTAATCGCATCATGGAATCCTTCAGGTTTTAAGTGGGCGATCATGCTGGGGTAGAAGGTATCGATGTCATTGATTTCTTCATCGGCGGCTTTCATCAGGTTGTCGTGTGTCTGGGCAACGGTTATCCGCGGTTTGCCCACCCGGGATATTTCCACGTCTAAACGAGAGAGGATTTTTTCAAAGTTCTGAGCGTGGATCAGTTCTGCTGCGGCCAAGGCGGTAAACAAATAGGCAATGCCTTTATAGTCTTCTTCTTTTGCCTTGCGTCCAAATGCCATGTATTGGTAGTACTTCGCCATTTCCTGTGCACGGGCTGACTCAAGTAGCTTGATGGTCTTTGGATACCTGGTAGCTGCCCATGGGCGTCGATTACCCAACACGACTGACGCGGCGACAACAATCGCCGTCGTAATCATCTGTCTGCGACTAAGGCGTGCGGTCTCCCATTTCTCCATCGAAAGCCATGAACAAGTGGAGATGTGGTTCTCTATTTTTCGACCGGATTTCAATGGGGTCACAGGTAGAAACGCTCCCGATGCAGATCCGGGCACGGTCGAAGTGTCAATACGTTTCTTGCTGGGTGATTGGGCAGAACATTTTTGGAGATGTGGGTGCATTTCGTTTTTCATTCTTTCCTCCGGTTACACGCCGAACTCTCGGAGAGGTGACAGGGCCTATTGCAGCATGCCGCTGACAATCAGTTCCGTGGCCTGTTCCGGGTCGAGTCCATGCGCCATTAAGGTTTCCAACTCCTTTTTATCCACCGTTCCGATGGCGGCTTCATGTGTGACTTTTGCCTTTGGATGCGTCACTTCTACGATGGGAATGGCACGGCCAACCGCACGGTCCTTGATAATTTCCCGACAATCCACATGCCCGCGTGCTCCTTCGGCGTGCGCTTCCATAATGCCGGTCATTTCACCCTGAGCGTCATGTTCTAACGCCACACGCGTTGTAATGAGCCCCCTCGCATACTCACCGGCCAGTACCATTTTTTCCTTGATATGAATGATATCGCTTTCTCGCCCGAATACTTTGGAGGTGAGCTCCGCCACAGCCATTGCGGCCACCTCCACGACGTAATCGATGTTCAACTGTCCGACCCGGCCCTTCACCAGAGAAAAATCCGAAAAATATTGTGCGCCGGGTCCAACTGAGACAATGGCCTGGGGGACCACAACCATGCCTCCACACGTTCCCTGGTAATGGCTTTCGTGGTATCGCACATGAGCCCCTTCTTTAATCTCAACCGTGGCATCCATGCGGTGCTCTCCAGATTCCACAAATGGGAACAGGCAGTGCGCTAAAAATGAAGCGGAGGCCCCCTCTTCAATAACCAGCCGGGTCTGAATGTGTTGAATCCCGGTTTTTTCGGTAATGCCCAGACATAAATGTATCGGTAGGTCTATGCGCTTCCCCTTTTCAATGGAAATGGTATTGGTAATGCCGTCCTCTGTTTCGTGTGCGTCAATCGTGACGCCGGGAATTTGGCGTTGACTGATTATACGATGGCCGCTGGCAGCCATATGCGCGATGTGCCGATCCTGAAAGACCTTTGGATCTCCTCCTAACGCTTCGAATGTCTGAGTCAAAATTTTGAGTTCCCGCATAGAGTCCTACCTGGCCATGGACAATGGTAGGCAGCGTTCACCGTCACATCGAACGCAGCTGCCCTTTATATACTGGTCGGCAATGTCCTTAGGATTTCCCGAGGCAATAATCCTTCCCCCGCAGAGTTGCGAGGCATGATCGGCCATCAAGGCAATCGTTTCCTGGTGAGTAATTAGCAAGACGGAGGCGCCTCCTTCTTTAAACGATCGAATGACATGCATCATGTCCTGGACGGAGAGCATGTCGATCCCGGCAGTGGGTTCATCCAGAATGGCGAATAGAGGTTTCATGGCCAGGACGGACGCCAGTTCAATACGTTTGCGTTCGCCTCCGCTCAATGATGTATCAACCAAGCGGTTCCCATAGGTGTCAGGTGAGAGTCCCACCCTGGTGAGATACGGTGCGGGATCGATGTCCGCATTTCCTAGGCGGATGTATTGAGAGACGGTCATGCCTTCGAAGCGAGCCGGTTCCTGCCACGCGAGGGTCATGCCCAATCGTGCTCGTTCAAACATCGGCAAAGGCCCAAGATCCTTCCCCTTGAAGGTCATCAGGCCGCTGGTGGGAGCAAATCCCTGGCAACCCATTAAGACATAGGCCAATGTGCTTTTCCCCGAGCCATTGGCCCCTACCAATGCGTGGATTTCCTGTTTTTCAATAGGGAGAGTGAGATCCTGGAGGATCGCCTTTCCATGAATTTCAAACACGAGATGTTGAATGTCGACCAACGGCATGTCGGTTGTCTTTCCTTCTTATCAAAATCTTCATGAGGTGGCGGTCTCCTGTTCGGGGGCTGTCTGTTTTTCATAATAGCGCAGGCATTCCCCTTCCCGGCCCCTCACGATTCGTCGCCCGTCAAGGATTCCCCATTCAGCGGTGATGATTGTACATTGGGAGTCTTTCTCCTTATCGTCGAAAAACAATACGACCCAGTCGTGGGTTTTCCCTTTTTGATGCGCCCGGGCCGTGTTGGAAAATAAGGCCGTGTAATGCCGATCCCCGCGTTGCGTATGAAGGATGGGGAGCCAGGCTTCATGGGTGGGATTGAACCGGCGTGGAGCAAAGCAATGCAGCAGTCCGGCTTTGGCTGTTTCCCGGTATTCCCGATCCACATCCAGCAGTTCTTCGATGGAAGGGATGTCTTGCGTATCCTGCTGAACTTTGGCTCGAACGCGTCCCAATCGTTCAGTTAAACAGGCCATAATCCCGGCCAGGCGTTTATCTCCAATACCGCCTGCCTGCCGTAACCGCCCATCATGAGCGGCCGTTTCCAGTTCTTCCAGTGTATCGATTTCCAAGTCATGATGGAGGCGAGCGGCCAGTTTTTTCCCGATTCCAGGAATCGTGGCCAACAGACTTTCGGGCTCCGCTTCACCTCGTAACCGTTCGAGCATCGGTAATCTTCCTCGGAGGACAAGTTCCCGTATGGCACGGGCCAGACTTTCTCCGATACCGGGAAGAGTTTTCAGCTCTTCAACCCCCTTAGTGCGGATCAGCTCGTCGACGGGTTGTTTTAACTGTTCGAGTGTCTGGGCTGCATAGTGATAGGCTTGAGCCCGAAAGGGATTGCTGCCCTGGCTGTGCAGAAGTTCAGCCACTTCTTTCAGCCGTTGGGCTATGGTGATATTCAAAGGGGGAATGCTTGTGGTCATCGATATCAGTGGCAAAAAATATTCATCTTCACTCCTGAGAGAGAAACGACAGCAAGGGTTGTGCTCAAAGGGTAAAGCACTCAGAACTCACGGTTTTTCAGAGAATTTTGAAAATAGTTAACATTTCAGATGTAGCATTTCGCGCCACTGAACCCAATGTGGAAGAATATGATTTTTGGGTAGGATATCTAGAGGTGGTGGTTTTAAGAAAAAAACCTCCAAGTACGGGGTTCTAAAAAGGTTTTTCAAGAAATCACCATGCGGAAGGAAAGTTTATGGCGTTGTCCATGTTTCCAGGCATTCCCATTGCAGTTGGTTTATCCTAGAGAAAGGACGCAAGGCCCGGCATTGTTTCCCAAAACCTTTTGGTTATCTTCTCACGCAATTTTTCCGGTTACCTATGACTGGAATACATCAAAATAGAGTGCCTCATGTCCACATCATGGATGATTCCATCATTCGTTGTGAAGGATCATGGGTCATACCGCATCTCTCAATGCTGAATACGTTACTGACGGAAATCCAATGGCCGTTGGAGAGAGATCTGGTTTGGGATGTGGTGAATATTCGGGCCATGGATACGGGTGGTGCAATTGTGCTGTATCGGACGATTATGGAGCTTCGCTCAAAAGGGCACCACGTCTCGCTTGAAGGCCTCCGTCCGGAGTTTGAGGAACTGATGCAATTAGTTTCGAGCCATTGGGATCGAGTTCATCCCGCATTACCCGTGAAAGAGCATAAGCAGAAAAATTTCAAATGGTGGGTGTCCCGGCATACCGGCCCTATGGTGAAAGCGCTAGCGTTTGTCGGAGAGGCGACGGTTGATATGTTCCGTGCACTCCGACGACCTTCATTAATCCGATGGAGAGCGTTGTTTCACAGCCTTGACCGGGATGGATATCATGCGTTGCCGATTACCGGGTTACTCGCCTTTCTCATGGGTGTGGTGATTGCGTATCAGGGTGCCGAACAGTTGCGTCAGTTTGGAGCCAATATTTTTGTGGTGGATCTCGTCGGCATCTCATTGTTTCGTGAAATTTCTCCTTTGATCGTGGCCATTCTGATTGCCGGGCGTTCGGGATCAGCCTATGCTGCTCAGATTGGAACGATGAAGGTGACGGAAGAGTTGGATGCCGTCAGGACCCTGGGACTTTCGCCCATGCAATTGCTGGTACTTCCGCGGGTCTTTGCGCTCGTCATCGCGGTTCCCCTTTTGACGGTGTATGCGGATATTCTGGGAGTCATTGGAGGGGCATTGGTTGCTTCCAGTCAGCTGAATGTCAGCGGAGTGGAGTTTGTGGGTCGATTTGAAGAGTCCGTGGCGCTCCGGCACTTTTTCATCGGGATTGGGAAAGCCCCCTGTTTCGCCGTTATCATCGCCATGGTCGGCTGTTATCAGGGGCTTCAGATCCGTGGCAATGTCGATGATGTGGGAAAGAGAACCACGATTGGCGTGGTCCAAAGTATTTTTCTCGTTATCGTGTTTGATGCGGTGTGCAGCATTGTCTTTAGTTGGTGGAATATTTAACGATGGCATCAGAAGCTATTCATCACGCAAATCCTGTTATTGAAGTGAGCCACGTGTGTACCAGGTTTGGTGACGCCGTTGTCCATGAGGATGTCAATTTAACGATTATGTCGGGGGAGATCTTTGCTATCGCAGGTGGCAATGGTTCAGGAAAATCCACACTCTTGCGAGAAATCATTGGATTACACGTACAGGCTGAAGGAACCATTCGCCTGTTCGGACAGGACGTGGCAGGGTTAGGAGAGCAGGGCGCCCAGAATGTGTACCGGCGTTTGGGAGTCATGTTTCAGCAGGGCGCGTTATTCAGTTCGTTGACGTTAGCGGAAAATGTCGCCGTACCGTTAAAGGAGCATACTGATATCTCCCCGGAACTCATTCGCGACATTGTGGCCGTGAAAATTGCCACGGTCGAATTGCCCATGGACAGTGCCGATAAATTCCCCAGTGAATTGAGTGGGGGTATGCGGCGACGAGCGGCGTTGGCACGGGCGATTGTCATGGATCCGGAGCTCCTTTTTTTAGATGAACCCACTGCCGGCTTGGATCCCATCATTGCGGCGGGATTTGATGCGTTGGTCCTGCAGTTGAAAGCGGTACTAGGATTAACGGTGGTGATGGTCACGCATGACCTTGATTCTCTCTGGCGCATCGCCGATCGTGTCGCGGTGCTCGGGAATGGCACCATCCTGGGTGTAGGAACAATGCACGAACTGGCGGAATCAAGCGACCCGATCATTCATGAATATTTCCATGGTCCCCGGGGGAGGGCGGCCCAGAGTCAATATGAGGTTTCATGATGGAGCCCCGAGGGAATTACGTCATTGTCGGAGTGTTCGTCTTTGTGCTGGGTGCGATTGCGGTGGGAATGGTGTTGTGGTTGGGGAAATCGGATTACCGCGGTGCGTACGACCAGTACCATGCCTACATGCGGCAATCCGTGTCCGGGTTGAGCGTCGACTCGACGGTAAAATATCGGGGCGTGAACGTGGGGCGAGTGAAGGAGATTGCGTTGAATCCGGATAATACCGAGGAGGTGCGTTTGACGCTTGATATTCTTCGGGACACACCGATCAAGACCGATACGGTCGCGACGTTGGAAACGCAAGGATTAACCGGATTGGCGACGATGAATTTGGAAGGAGGAAGTCGCGAGGCTCCGAAATTGGAGCCCGAACCCGGTCAGGAGTATCCAGTCATTCAGACGAAACCCTCGCTCTTCTTTCGTTTGGATATGGCCATTTCGCGTCTTCTCTCGGAGCATGGGCTTTCCAAGCTTTTGAGTAGCCTGCATGGGTTGAGTGAAAACGCTGCGGCTTTCATGAATGAGGAGAATCGCTTAAAGATGGAAGGGATTCTGAATGACCTTTCCAAAGTGTCTCACACATTGATGCGGCATAATGAATCGATAGCTCAGGGAATTGACCGGGCGTCCGAAGCTGCCGAGAATCTGGCCATCCTGACCTCAACGGTGAACCAGGACATGCCAAGACTGGTCGCGCGAATTCACCAGAGTGTCACAGCGGTCAAGACGGTAGCGGAAGAATTGGCCCGAACCGGAAAGACGTTGGAGTCCATCGTTGAGGAAAGCCATCCGGAGATCCAGCAATTCACGCGCGAAACCTTGGGTGAGACCGGGCAATTAGTCATCGAACTCCGGCAGCTGACAAACACGTTGCAACGAGTGGCTCATCAAATCGAGCAGGAACCCGATTCGCTGATTTATGGTCGACCATCTCAACCCAGAGGTCCCGGAGAGTAAAGACATGAAAGCCATATTCCTGCTGGCGGCCATAATCCTTTCGACAGCACTTTCCGCCTGTGCACTCTCTCGAGGGACGGATGAGCCGGTGCGGTCGTATGTCCTGGAAATAGGGGAAGGTGGGGAAGCCCGGGGAACGGATAGATCCCGTCCATCGAATTTGCCAAGTCTTCTTGTGTCGCTCCCTCAACCTGCTCCGGGATATGGATCGCAACGAATGGCCTATGAACAGGTTCCCTATGAAATTCGCTATTTTGCCACCAGCCAATGGGTCGATTCCCCCGCCCGAATGCTGGCCCCGTTAATCATGAATGCACTCGAAGGCAGTGGGGAATGGGGTGCGGTGATTCAACTGCCTTCCGTGCTTCGAGGGGACTATCGCTTGGACCTCTCCCAGGTGGCGTTGGTTCAGGAATTCACACAACAGCCGAGTCGAATTCGATTGGCACTGCGGGTACAACTGGTGACCGTTTTTGACCCGCGCGTCATTGGAACGCGGATTTTCGAATTTTATGAAATGGCGCCCAGCGAAGATGCGTATGGTGGCGTGCAAGCTGCCCAAAAAGTCGTTGGGAAGTTGTTGGTTGAGCTACAACACTGGTTGCAGGGCTGTCTGCAAACAGCGAAATCGTCGCATTGTTAAGTGACACATTCCATCGGATTTTTCCGAATCTCCGTGAGGGAAGGAGGGCCTTGAGTATGTCGAGGAGGCATCATGTATCCGTATGGTGGCAAGTGGGGAGCATCGCACTGATCGGGCTGACACTCTGGTTGATCCCGGGTGAAAATGTCCAGGTGGTACACGGACAGGATACCTCAGTGGAAAAGGGTAAAGGCCTCTATCAACGATTGTGTTCGGCCTGCCACGGAAAAGCCGGAAAGGAAGAGGCCTATCCTCTCTTTGATCCGCCGCCTGCAGATTTGAAGGCCCCGGCAACTCAGAACAAAACCGATGAGGCGTTATTGGAGACGATCCGGAACGGGCATCCCAACACGGCCATGGGGAAGTGGGAATATGCCTTATCTGAGGAGGAGATGAAGGAAGTCCTGGCGTATATCAGAACGTTCGGAGGAGCAAAATAGTCGCGTGGTCGACTCAGGGAAAAAGTACATAGATCTCAATTGGGTTGATGCACATGTTTCAGGCGCTTGCTTTTTTTTAATATGTCCATTATTCTAGACATATGGAAATTAATGACGCTCTTCTGGCTTTTAATGCTTTGTCTCAGGAAACGCGGCTACGTGTCTTTCGTCTGCTGGTGGAATATGGTCTGGCAGGCGTACCCGCCGGGACGTTGAGCGAGGCCCTGGCCATTCCCCATAACACCCTCTCCTTTCACCTGTCGCACATGAGTAATGCGGGACTGGTCCGTTCTCACCGAAAAGGCCGATCAATTATTTACAGCGCCAACTTTGAATTTTTTACCGATCTGATTCGCTATATGGTCAAAGACTGCTGCCGCGAGGATATGGCCAGTATCCGGGACAATAAGAAAAAGAAGTGCAGCATTATTGAACTCTCGAATTGTTGCCAACCCACACACAAGGAGGCCCATTCATGAAACGTCTTCATATCCATATCGGCGTCGAACAGTTGGAAGAAGCCATCGGGTTTTACAGCAAGCTGTTTGGAGCGGAACCGGTTAAACGCAAACCGGACTATGCCAAATGGATGCTTGACGATCCCTGCGTCAATCTGGCCATCTCCACCCGGTCATCCACGAAAGGCGTGGATCACCTGGGCATTCAGGTTGAGGAGAAACAGGAGTTGGACGAGATCAGGCAACGATTTCAAGCCGGGAATCTCGCGGTAGCAGAGGAAGGCGAGGCTTTGTGTTGTTATGCCAAATCGGATAAATCCTGGGTAGTGGATCCTGCCGGAGTCCCGTGGGAAGCCTACCGTACGATGGAAGACGCGGAAATTTTTTCAACTCATTCGGCGAACACGGATTCTGCATGTTGCGAACCGTCTGTTCTGGCGAGTCCCGAGGCGAACATGCCGGTACAGGAATCCAGCGGCTGCTGTACCAATGTCTGAAGAACCAATAAAAGTTCTGGTTCTCTGTACAGGTAATTCGTGCCGCTCCATTATGGCCGAAGCCCTCTTTAACCACATGGGCCAAGGACGGTATCGGGCGTGGAGTGCAGGAAGTCATCCGGCCAGATACGTCCATCCGGGTTCCGTCTCGACCTTGAAACGGCATGGAATTGATCCCGGCCAGCCGTACAGCAAATCGTGGGATGACATGATTTCACAGCCTTTTGACCTGGTCATCACGGTCTGCGATCAAGCTGCCGGAGAAGCCTGCCCGATCTTTTCCGGTCACCCGCGTAAGCTGCATTGGAGTATTCCTGATCCGGGCAGGGTGATCGGTACGAAAGAAGAAATTAACGCGGCCTTTGACCAGACCTTTTTCCTGCTCAAGTCACGAATCGAAGAGGTTCTGTCATGACCGCGTCCGCCCCACGCCGTTTGTCATTTCTCGACCGCTATCTCACGGGGTGGATCCTCCTCGCCATGGTGGCCGGCGTCACGATCGGCTCGGTTTTCACCGGTGCACCGGCATTGGTGAATAGCCTTACCCTTGGTACCACCAACATTCCTATCGCCATTGGCCTCATGCTCATGATGTATCCCCCGCTGGCTCGTGTAAGGTATGAAGAGCTGCCGTTGATTTTTCGTGATTGGAAAATTCTCCTCCTGTCACTGGTGCAAAATTGGATTATCGGCCCCTTGCTCATGTTTGGTTTGGCCGTGATATTCCTCCACGATTCACCGGAATATCTGACCGGGCTCATCCTAATCGGGCTGGCGCGGTGTATTGCCATGGTGCTGGTCTGGAATCAACTCGCCGAAGGCGACAACCAATATGTGGCGGCCCTGGTGGCCTTCAATAGCCTCTTTCAATTGATCTTCTTCAGTGGATTGGCCTGGTTCTATTTGGACATTCTGCCTGCGGTATTAGGTCTGGCTGTGGAAGTCGTCGACGTCAGCTTTCAGACGATTGCCGAAAGTGTCTTCATCTATCTGGGCATTCCCTTTGTGTTCGGGTTCCTCTCACGCTGGATCGGGATCAGACAAAAAGGCCGCGAGTGGTATGAACGGGGGTTTCTCCCGAAGATTGCTCCTCTCACGCTGATGGCACTGCTGTTCACGATCTTTGCCATGTTTACGCTCAAAGGCGGCATGGTGCTCAGTCTCCCCGGAGATGTGGTTCGTATTGCCCTGCCACTCATTCTCTACTTCATCCTCATGTTTCTCGTCAGCTTTAGCATGGGCAAACTCATCGGGGCCGATTATGGCAAAACTACGGCCACCTCTTTCACGGCAGCCAGCAATAATTTTGAACTGGCCATCGCCGTAGCCATCGCCGCATTCGGCCTGGGATCGTCCGTCGCGTTTGCCACCGTCATCGGACCTTTAGTTGAAGTACCGGTACTCTTAGCTCTCGTCCATGTCGCGCTCTGGTTAAAAAAGAAATGGTTTGCCAAAGATCCGGCATCCGTTCCCCTTACCTGACCCATCAAGTTCATCCCCTCTGCCTGGTCGATCGTTGATTGCCTAATATTTCCAGACATGCCAACATAGGCATAAAAGATTCTGAAACGCATCATCGAGGGTAATCCAAAGAGGAGAACCATTGTGTATCGTCTACACCAAATAAGCACCATTATCATTGGGCTGATCATCCTACTGGTTCTTTCCGGATGCACCAATCATCCTGCAAAAGCCGCAGATGCCTCTCTTAATCCGGTGGAAATTAAAGAATGGCAGGTGCCTTGGGACCAGACGAGACCGCGTGATCCGTATGTGGACCAGCAGGGCCGCGTATGGTTCGTGGGGCAGGGAGGTGATTACATTGCCGTGCTCGACCCTGAGCTCGGACAGTTTCATCAATTCAAATTGGATCCCGGTACCGGTCCGCACAATCTGATTGTGGATAAGGAAGGACAGGTCTGGTACGCCGGAAATCGCGCCGCCCACATCGGAAAACTTGATCCATCCACCGGCAAGATCATCAAGTATCCCATGCCCGATCCTACAGCCCACGACCCGCATACTCTGGTGTTTGGCCATGATCGGGACATCTGGTTTACGGTACAACAGGGGAATTTCGTGGGGCATCTGGATATGGCCACCGGAACGATTCAACTCATGCCCCTCCCAACCGCACAAGCTCGTCCTTATGGCATCGTTCTGGATCCCACCCACTCCCCATGGTTTACTGAATTCGGGACCAACAAGTTGGGGACGATAGATCGGACGACAAAGACCGTTCGA
Organism: Nitrospira sp. T9; assembly: GCF_052156535.1. Classification (NCBI taxonomy): domain Bacteria; kingdom Pseudomonadati; phylum Nitrospirota; class Nitrospiria; order Nitrospirales; family Nitrospiraceae; genus Nitrospira; species Nitrospira sp. T9. Next base: position 61,150 of record NZ_JBQKUP010000035.1, on the reverse strand, counting down.
GAAATTCCGCTTTCACGTACCGAAACACGACCACGACGCCTGGCGGTGACCTCTAACGGTGTCATTTGGTATGTGGATTATGCCGAAGGGTATCTTGGATCTTACAACGCCAAAACAGGCGACATTCAGGAATGGTTGGCGCCGGGAGAAGCCGATGCCAAACCTTACGGGATGACCGTCGATGACCAGGACCGGGTGTGGTTTGTGGAAACCGGCGCGCATCCTAATCGCCTCGTCGGATTCGATACCCGAACTCACACCTTCCTGAGTCTGACCGATATTCCCAGCGGCGGTGGAAGCGTCCGTCATATGGTCTATCATCATCCAACGAAATCCATTTGGTTCGGCACGGATGCCAATACCATCGGTCGCGCCAGGGTTCCCTAGCAATGTCCCTTCTTGGCCTTGCTGTCATTTCGACCAAAGGGAGAAATCCTTTCTATGGCACATGCCTATTATGTTTACCTCCTGACCAATTGGAACAACAATTTCATGTATGTAGGAATGACCAATAACTTAGAACGCAGAATGTGCGAACATAAAAAGAAACTTGTGAAATGGTTTACCCAAAAATACAACATAAACAAACTCGTGTATTTTGAAGAAACTCAAGAGGTGAATGCAGCCATCATTCGAGAAAAAGAAATAAAAAAATGGAGGAGAGAGAAAAAGAACTCCTTAGTAAACGGAGAAAATCCACAATGGAAGGATTTAAGTCTCGAATTTCAGGATTCCTCACTTTGTTCGGAATGACAATCTTGAGTGTGAGTTCAAATCATGAAAACTCATTCCTATCATTCATTCTTGTCTTATTCTATTTTGAACAAAAATGATAAGGTGAAATAGCATCATGGGGAGAGCAATGACGGGCCGCCGTCATTAACCAAGGAGTTGGCATGTCCATCAAGCTGTATTCGTCGAAATATGCGCCGGGACGATCCTGTCTCCGGTACTTCCTCATCGCTATCTTCGTCACGGCACTTCCCCAGTTAAGCTTTGGCGAGATGGACGACGCGTCGCCTTCATCGGAGGAGAGTGCGGCATTCAGTCAATTGGGAAGTATTGAATTTCCCGCATCAGGATCTACAGAAGCCCATCCCCATTTTCTACGGGGCGTCGCGGCCCTGCATTCGTTCTGGTATGAAGAAGCCATCGAGGCTTTTCGTCGGGCGACCACGATTGATCCAGATTTTGTGATGGGATATTGGGGTGAGGCGATGGCGCATAATCATCCCGTCTGGAGTGAAGAAAACATTGAAGCGGCACAGGCGGCGCTGGGGAAAGTTTCCGATACGGCGTCTGTAACCGTCAGAGAGCGTCAGTACCTCCAGGCCGTGAACACGTTATTTGCTGAGGGAGACAAGCTTGACCGCGACCAGGCGTATGCGGCTCGAATGGAAAGCCTTGCCAGTGAGTATCCCGAAGATCTTGAAGCCACCTGCTTCTATGCCCTGTCCCTGCTCGGGTTGGCTATTCATTATGATGAAAAGCCGGACCTTCAGGAGAAATATCGCGTCCAGGCTGGTGCCTTGGCCTTAGGGGTATATGGAGTAAATCCCAATCATCCGTGTGCCGCGCATTACACCATTCATGCATTTGACGATCCGATCCACGCCATCCTGGCCCTTCCTCAAGCCCGTCGGTATGCCAAAATTGCTCCGGAAGCGCATCATGCCCAACATATGCCGGCCCATATATTTGTTCAACTGGGTATGTGGGACCAGGCAGCGGCCTCCAACAAAGCCGGATGGAAAATTTCACAGGCCTGGGTTAAGGACAAGCAGTTGCCATTATCGCTTCAGGATTATCACAGCCTGTACTGGTTGCAGTATGCCTATCTCCAACAAGGCCGGTACAACGCCGCCGCAGCCCTGATATTGGAGAAGCAACAGGATATGGCGCAATCGTCATCCGGCGAACAGACACCGGTTCTTGGCTATGACCGCAAGGTCTGGCGGAATTACGATCAGATGGTGGGTGCCTTTATTATAGAAACCGAACGATGGGAGCTGGCGGATCAGGCGTGGAACGTGAATGACTATCGCTTTGGGGACGAGTCGCCATCGATGTCCGTCTATATCCGCGAATTTGCGCAGAACATGGCCACGCTGAGAAATCAATCAGTTGCTCACCGGATACACCCTGGTTTAGGTTCGCCGGTTCCCGAGCCTTCCACGCAGTCATCTGAACCGTTTACCGGACAAATTTGGAAATTGCAGATTGCCGCGTTGAAACATCTCATCAACGGCGACCATTCAGATGCCATTCGTATGCTTGATCAGGCCACCGCCCTGGAAGAATCCCTCCCGCCTCCTTCCGGCCCACCAGATCTCATCAAGCCCACCCATGAACTGTATGGCGAAATACTGTTGGGCATCGACCGGCCCAATGAGGCGCAACAACAATTTGAACGATCACTGTTATGGCATCCCAATCGGGCACGTTCACTTCTGGGTCTGGCACGGGCGGCAGCTCAATTGGGCCATATCCAGGCGACTCGTCAAGCCTATAGCAATTTTCTCAATATATGGAATCAGGCCGATTCGGATCTCCCCGAGGTGAAGGAAGCAAAATTGTTCATTCAAAATGCTCCCTACGAATAAAAATGAATATCCCTCTTTGGCAAAGAGAAGCTATAAGGAATGTGTTGGTTGTGAAGATTCCCTGAATGTTCTCTTAGGCGTCAGTTAGGAGAAGCTGTAAGCTGAGTTTTGAGCTGAATTGTACGCCATCCTTTTCTCTGGCCTTCACTAAGCTTTTAAGAGTATCCTCTAGAATAGATTTTTGATCTACAGGCCTCTTATATTAAAAGATCCAACGAAACTGCTCAGAGTTTGTCTGTATTATTTCTTTTGTTGCGCTTTTGAAAAGTGTGCAAACTTTGGAATGAAATTGTAGAATGCAAATTAATTATTTAAAATCTGAATGAGTAAGAGAACCTCGGTGAGTCTTAAAAAGTTAAAAGCATCAAAACAGGTGGTTCGCACTTCTGGCAGAGGTGAAGAGTACCGGCATTACTCGAAAGCTCCTCTCACGGAGGCAGTTCTGGATATTAGAGTTGAACTGCCAAGCGAAATAACACTCCAGGAATTAGCAAAACTTCAGTCTGGGCAAGAAAAGCGATACCCCAAAAAAGACGAAAGCTTGCTTGTTGGGCAAATGTCCATGGGATCGCAAGATAGTGCTTCTGCTAGTCAAACTCCAAATGGGTATCGTTTCACTAGCCAAGACAATAGGCAGATTTTTCAGGCAAGAATTGACGGGTTTACATTTAGCCGCCTTGCTCCCTATGAGACTTGGGATTCTTTTCGAGATGAGGCTCGTCGATTATGGGAGTTGTATCGCTCTATAGCTAAACCCAAAAATATTACACGCCTTGCCCTCAGATATATTAATAAGCTGGATCTCCCTCTGCCTCTTGGAGATTTTAAGGATTATTTAAGAACAGTTCCGGAAATTTCTCCTGACATGACACAAGGGTTAAGCGGGTACTTTATGCAATTGCAGTTACCACAAGCCGATTTAGATGCGCTCCTGGTATTAAATCAAACACTCATTCCTCCGCCAGAACCCAGTATTGTCTCTGTTGTCTTGGATTTTGACTTATTTTGCAAAGACAATGTTCCCAACGAAGATCAAGATATTTGGAAACGTTTTGAGGTTCTACGAACAAGAAAAAATAAAGTATTTGAGGCCTGTATAACAGATAAAACCAGGAGGTTGATCACCTAATGCCTACCCTGACGATTCCACAACCAAGGAATTTTCCTCTTTATCAACCCCTGACATTGGATTCAATGTCCCGTCCTCCATTACATGGCTCCGCCGGACAAGAACTAGTACGCGTGGAAGAAAAACTTTTGGAATATTGGAAAATCAGTTGTGAGCAAATACATATCCTTCGCGAAGCTCACGAAACATTTAATTACCAGGCTATGCCCTCTAAGAAGACGTTTATAGTCCCTATTCGCTATTACCTTCGTGGTCGAGGCGAGCCGCTTGCTTATCAAGTCGACGACAAATAATGATTGAGCCATTCTGGGATCAGATCGATGGTTCATCCCTCAGACAAGGCGATTATTTGCCTGATTGCTATGTCCCTATATTTCTTGATCCAGCCGTTGGGCCAGACCCTCAGAATGTTCCCATAGATGTTTTTAACCTGATTGTTATCACACAAAGTTGCGATCTTGAGCAAAGCAAAATCCGCCTTGTGGCTGTGTGCCCCATTTTTTCCATTGAGGATTTCGAGAAAAGAAATCCCGGGTTCAAGAAGAAGGGTAGGTGGAATGAAGTTCGGAAAGGAAGGTTGGAAGGGCTTCACATGCTTGGCGCGCAAAATAATCCCACAAATAATCGAGAAGCTTTTGTCGTGGATTTTCGAGAAATCTATAGTCTTCCCTTTGAGTATTTAGTCAAACATGCCGGAGGATTAAACTCTCGTTGGAGGTTGAAATCTCCCTTTCTTGAACATTTCTCTCAAGCATTTGCACGCTTCTTCATGCGGGTTGGGCTACCATCTACCATTCCAGAATTTCAATGAACAATTTACCTCCCCAATATCACGAGATAGACAGAGCAAGAAATTAACTGTATGCCTGTTGAGGTTTTCTGTGCGGAAATCCATTGTTCTAGGGTATCGGAGTACCGGCAGAGGCCCTCATTATGAATTTAGAAGTTGGGCTCAATAACCCATTCATCTGGCTACTGCTAAATATGATGGATCAATCACCTCGATCTTAATTCATTGCGATTGTCATCGCTTTGCCTTCTGGATTGAGGTATGATTTTTTATGGTGATGAAACGACTTTTTCTCGTATTTCCTTTCCTGTGTGGAATCTTTTTTCTTTTCGGGTGCACTTCTCTTCCGGCTTTGTCTGTCCAGCCTGAGTCGCCGGAAGTTCTGCTGGTCAATGTCACTCCGTTGGACGCCACGATGTTTGAACAACGGTTGCAAGTCGACTTGCGTGTTCGGAATCCCAATGATTTTGATCTGGAGGTGACCGGCCTTGATTTCACCCTGCACCTTAATGATCAACGACTTGCCCGTGGCCTGACCAATAAGGCTTCGACTATTCCGAGACTGGGGGATGCCGTCATTTCCGTCGAGACCACGACCTCCACACTCGATGTGATACGCCAACTCCTTCAACTCTCCCAACGGCAGGAAGTCTCTTATCAGGTCGACGGTATCCTGTATGCCCAAGGGGCCAAGTTGCCGTTTAAAAACAAGGGAGTCCTACTGGATACAAACGAAATCTCCGGCTCATCGCCCGGTTCTTGAATAAGCACCCGCTCCCTCCTTAGAAGTATTTCTCCTCCAGATTTTTTTTCAGCCAGCCTATTCCCCCTCATTTAAAAAAAATGTGACATTAGTTTTGAAATGGGACTCGAATTTTTCTCACCCCTCTGAGCAAAGAGGAAAACACAATTTATGTCCACAATTGCTTGTGGTCTTACTACTCGGGCACAATCTCTTTCGATTGCCATGACATTTATCCCGAGTCAGAGAAAGGAGATACACCATATGAGTGTGTTTGTTGATCGGATGATACGTGCGGCTAAACTTGATGTCCACCTCTATGAAGAGGTGGAAGCAGATAGACGTTCGATGGGCCAGGCAATGGGCGTCGTGCTGTTATCCAGCCTCGCCGGAGGTATCGGGTTTATGCAGGAGGCCGGTCTGATGGGACTGGTCATTGGTACGGTCGGGGCCCTGCTTGGGTGGTATGTGTGGGCATTCATGACCTACCTCATCGGCACGAAACTTCTTCCCGAACCGCAAACCCACGCGGATCATGGTGAACTCCTACGGACGATCGGCTTTTCCAGTGCCCCTGGCCTCATTCGAGTGTTCGGCATTATCCCGGGCCTGAGCGGGTTTGTGAATCTTTTGGCCGGTGTATGGATGCTCGTGTCCATGATCATTGCGGTGCGACAAGCCTTGGATTATCAAAGCACCTACCGCGCCATTGGGGTGTGTCTTATTGGATGGATTATTCAGGCCATCCTGCTTGCGCTGCTTGTGACGACGATGGGCGGGGTGCCTGAACTCATGCTGGAGCAACCGTGATCTCTCTTAATAGATCTTTTGCCAATGATTGGCTGTGCGGAGGTGTGTGATGACATGCACCTGGTCCCATACGAAGCCAAGGCTAGCTACGTGGCGATTCTACGGAGGCGCACTCGCCGGCCTGACACTCTGGCTGGGATGTGCTTCGTCGCCGTCCGGAATTGCTCCAGCTTCCTGTGAGGTCCCTCACCTACAGACGGCGGATCTTCCTGAGCGAGGAATCTCCGCTCACCGCGGAGGGCAGTTGGGATGTCCTGTGAACACGAACGGGGCCTTTCAGCGGGCCATCTGCCTTGGCGTTCACCAGATTGAACTGGATGTGCGATCGACTGCGGATGCCGTACTTGTTGTTTCACATGATGACCGCGTGACAGACGGGCAAGGGCGAACGCTGCGCATTTCCGAGTCGACTCTCGCCGAAGTCCAGAGCCTGCAGCTCGAGCCGTGTGCAGGCGAGGAGGTCGGACAGCGTATTCCCACATTTGAAGAGACTCTTGCCATGATGCCGCACAACATCTGGATCAATGTGGATATTAAAGAAAACAATCCCCTGGTCGGGAGGCTCGTTGCCGAGACGGTCGCCAACGCCCAACGCTTCAATCAGATTATCTTCGGCGCGCGTGACCATACCGGTCCGGCCGTGCGCCGTGTAGCAGGAGAGGCGGAGGAGGAGAGCTGGGTCGTTAATATGAGCCGGGAGATCTTTCGCTCCCAGTATGTTGACACCACTATTCATTCCTGTGATGAGTTCATCCAGCTGTCCATTCTGCGTGGACGTCCAAGCGTCGAGACCATGGATCAACTGAAGCAGGCAGGAATCCGTGTGAACTATTCCTGGCTCGGGGATGAAGACGAGAGCGAGCTCAGGCAAGACCTGGAGGATCTGTTCGCCCGTGGGGTGGACTTTGTATTGGTCGATCATGTCGCGCAGTCCATGGAAGGGGCGTGCGCTCTGGGAATCACTCCGGTGGTTCCGCACTGGAATGGCACGTCTCCCTTCACCTGCATCGAGCCTCCTCGCTGCGCACCTGAATGATGATGGTTCCCACTCCTTCTGTGGATCTTTCCGTTCACGTTCTTCAAGAGCACTTCCATTTCTTATTCACCTGACAACACAGGGAACATGATGAATCAATCAACCCGATTTGAAATACCCGGAGCGGACTCTAAACGCATTGTCGGGGACCGCATTTCCGGGCAGGAACGACAATTGCTTTTTGTAACCGGTTTTCTTTCCAAGCGGTGGGGCAATAAAAGCAAGGCTCTGGCCGAGTTGTGCAAGGAGCGAGGGTGGGGATTTTGCTGTTTTGATTTTCGTGGTAATGGCGAATCAGAGGGCGCATTCGCCGACTATACGTTGTTCGACTGGCTTGCGGACGCGCGATGCGTGACAACGATGCTGGCCGATGGTCCGCCCGTGACCATTATCGGATCATCCTTAGGCGGCTGGGTGGCATGGCTCCTTGGACAGGAATTTTCTCACGTGCAACAATTGGTGCTCCTGGCTCCGGCGTTTAATATGATGGGAAAGCGCGCGCAGGATATTTCTCCTGAACGACGCCAACGGTGGCAGGAGATCGGATGGATGCCCTGGGACGATGACGCCTTACATAAAGACTTTCCGCTCTCGTGGAAATGGGTGGAAGAAAGCGAGGCGTTATGGGCCAGACGATTGGATTCACCCAAGAGGGTGCCCACGCGCATTGTGCATGGACTTCAGGACGTGGTAATCCTTCCAAAAGGCAGCTGGGAATTTACCGAACACCTGCTTACACATGATCCTCAATTTCCTATCGAATTGCTTTTGAAGACCGGGGATCATCGGTTTAGCAGCCCTGCTAATCTTCAGACATTCCTGGATGTTGCACAACGGCTTCAGTAGGAAACCGGATCATGCTTTTTTTACCAACAGAGATTGTCTGCCACCGCTTTTCACCGCTGTGGCTTCTGTCGGAATTTTTAAACCCAGGAAAGGAATGATCACCATGACTGCGAAAAGTCATCCTCATGCCATTACCATTACGCCCAATCCGAATAGGGTCAAGGTGACCTTTAACGGGACGGTCATTGCGGATACCAGGCGAGCCCTGACATTGCGGGAAGGACCTGTGCCACCGGCCCAATATCTCCCGCGTGAAGATGTAACGATATCCTTCCTTCGCCCCACAACTCATTCCACGCACTGCCCCTTTAAGGGTGACGCGTCGTATTTCAGCGTGAGCGTGAATGGCAAAACTGCCGAGAATGCCGTCTGGACATATGAGACGCCCTTAGCTTCTGTGGCCGACATCAAGGATTACGTGGCTTTTTATCCCGAGAAGATGGATGCCATTGAGGAGCTTCCTCCCGTCTCATGATGTTTAAGGATTAAACCCTTTTGTATTCAATGCGGGTTTTCCTCCACACGATGACATCATGTGCCCAAAAGTCGCCCGTGGTCATGGCCAGGTAATCAGAGCAAGGCTATTTTTTATTGGCTCTTTCAATTAGGATAGTTGTATCTCGTCTCTAGGACACACATTTTCATCATTATTCACTTTTTCCCGGGGAGGTATATCATGCCGATCTATGTGAGTTTAGTGAATTTTACCCATGACGGGCTGATGACCATGAAGGCCAAGGGTGTGCAGCGGTCGGATATGGTAAAGAAAAATGTCGAATCCTTGGGCGGGAAAATGCTGCATGCCTTTTATTGCCTGGGGGAATATGATGTGGTGGCCATTTTAGAGTTTCCTAATAATCGCGCCGCCATGAAGGCCGGTGTGCTGAATGCCTCAATGGGACATATTCGCATTAAGACGATGCCAGCCGTATCCCGCGATGAGTGGAAATCGGTCCTGAGCGAAACGTGGGGCAAACCCAAAAAAAAGAAACGAGGGTGACCTGCTCTTCAACTCATTTGGCATTGAGCCGGGGCATACGTGATTTTTCTGATCTCTAAGGGTGAGGCCTAGATTGCCTTCCATTGCGGATCCGTTTCATGGCATGCTCGTGGTTGAGCAGCGAGGCCTTTTTCCCTCACTTTCATTAGACTTTTAGAGCATAATTGTCGGTGATCACCGTTGACGAACAGATTCATCCTGTCGGAAGGAGGTATCTTATGGGGCCAACGAAAGCTGTCGTAAAGGATTGTGGGATCTACGATGCGAAAACCGGGGATTTGATTAAGGATGGGTTTCCTACCCCTGAGTCGATCCAGGATTATGCTGCTCATCATTATTTAGTGCTCCCTGTGGTCAATAAAGACTGTCAACCGTGGTTGCTTGATGGCCAACCGATTTTTTGCTTACGTGGCACCCGCTATGAAAACCTTAAGGACGAAGTATTGCATCTGGCGCGATGTCCGGACTGTGGCGGTATGAGTATCCGGGATGATGAACCGGTCGTTGAATCCGATTGTATCCGGTGCGTGTCCTGCGGCCATGAGTTTGATACCCGCTTGGAAATGATGGAAAGTTAGAGCGAGGTGTTCGTCCGCGATCCAGTATAAGTGTAAATGGTTCCTCTGATTTCGCCCGGGACGATCATGTTGAATAGCGATTGCCATGAAGGTCACAGGAGACCACTTCGTCTCAGACAATCTGCCTTTGGCTTGATGAGACTCCCGTCTGTTCAATTCTATGATGATGCTATTTCCCTCCGAACGTGCATTCAGCCATGCCCTCCACATTTTCTCTTGGATATGACTCACACTGATCTTTGGTGGAATGCCAGTCCTCTCGGTAGATTAGCGGGTATCTCGAATGTCCGGAGATATGTCCGCCCCATCCCATTGCCGGAGAAAAGATATGCCCAATGCGAAACGGGAAAAGCCCTGCTATTTATGTAAGGAAGCAGGGTCGGAAAGCCTGAGTTATTTGGTGTGTATGCAATGCTCCCGGCATTTTTGTCGTCTTCATGGTGACCCGCAAATGGATGAATGTATTAAATGCCTTGAAGGCAACGAAGAAACCTAGAGGGGGCAGTTGAAAAAAGCCGGGCTTTCACTATAGCTGGACCTGAAGGGGGCTTCGAAAAGTTTGTTGTGAGCGGGGCAGGGTGCGCAGTACGAACAGGGGTTATACCCCTATGCACGTAATGCAATCTGACATTAGAGGCGAGCGTCCCGAGTTTCCGGCGTCTCCAGGCTAATCCGGCCCAGCGTGCCATTGCGGAATTCCGTCAAGAGAATTTTCGCCGCCTTTTCCCGATCTAATTCTCCACCTTTTCCTTTCCGCAGACATCCCCGTTTTGTGGCGATGGCTTCGAGCACGTCCGTGCTATCCAGACCCCCTGTGAGGAAGCAATAGCGTTTCGTCAGCAAAGTAGGGTAGCGCGCGAGAAGGATGGTGACAAGAAACTCGGCGATTTCTTCCTCGACCATCACCTTGGCGGTGACGGCATGGATGGTCGCGAGCATGAGGCCCACCTGGGGGTCTTCGATTTTTGGCCACAAGAGGCCGGGTGAGTCAATGAGCGTCATGTGGTCGTTCAGGGTGTGGCGTTGCTGGACTTTCGTCACGGCAGGTTCGTTGCCGACTTTTGCGAGGCGGCGTTTGAGCAGGCTATTCATGAGCGTGGATTTGCCGACGTTGGGGATGCCCATGATCAGCATGCGAAGCGGCTTGCTGGCGCTGTGACGATGCGGGGCCAGGAGCTGACAAAGCCCGGGCACTTTGGCGGCCTGGCCGGCCTGGTGACAGGAGAGGGCGACGGCATTGACGTCCGGTTCCCGGTTGAATTCGTTCAACCAGGCTTGAGTGACGGCGGGGTCGGCCAGATCGGCTTTGTTGAGCACCTTTAAGCAGGGACGCTGGCGGTGCAGCCGCAGTTCCGTGATCAACGGGTTGCTGCTGGCGTCCGGCATGCGCGCATCCAGTATTTCGACGAGCACATCGATGGCCTCCATCGCTTTGGCCGCTTCCTTGCGCGCGACATTCATGTGGCCGGGAAACCATTGTATGGACATAGGGATGAGGCTTCCTGGTAAAAATGACCTCAGAGCGGATAGATCTTATGGACCCATTGCATGACTTTATGGAGTTCCGATTCGGTCATGGCGGCACGGGATTTCCGAAACTTCGAATAGACCGCCCGATTGACCGTCCCATGTGACAGTTTCCGTGATTGCTCGTGCGCACGGACATGTTGTTCGATTTTTTTTCGCAATCGATCTAATCGTTCTTTCGGGGTCTCCTGGTGCATTTCTGTTTGGCCCTGTGTCGCCAGGTTCGCCCACAACCCTTGATTGCGCATTTCAAGAACGCCGGACCGCAGGGGTTGGATACTTGATTCCGCCCGCTCCGTTGGGAGAAGGTCCTGTGCATCGGGGTATGTCCCTTCTCCGGGGACCTGTGTCGATGAAGGGCTGTCGGCGATTGCGGTTGTGCGTTGGGCCAGAATGTATCCCAGGCATTCCCGGAATGGCCGGTCGTCCGGAGCGTAGATATAGGCCCGTTGCTCGGCATAAGGTCCCGCCAGCGGATCCATGCGCGTGGCTCGATGAACGACCTGTTCGATCCATGGCTTGGTCCGGATATGGGTCAAACAGATAAGATGGGTAATGGCCGGCACATCCAGGCCTTCATAGGCCATGGCCACCGTAATCAGGCAATCCACGGCTCCGCTACCCTGTCGTTTAAACGCTTTGATGGCCTGATAGGCTGCCGTGGAATCCTCACTCGTGGCAATTCTGGCCGGCACACCTCGTTCCTGGAGCCAGGCCGTATACTTTTGCGCCTGCTCAATGTTCGCGGCCACCACCAGCAGCTTCGAGCGGGAATGGGTAGTGCGATGTACCTGCCAATCTTTCACGCCCGTGCTCAAGAGTTCCAGGGCTGCTTCCGTCTTCAGCGCCGTCAGAAGTGCCGCTGCCGTCTGCTTTCCGGCATGTGCCAGGCTTTCGACATGGTGCTCGGTTCCCTGAGCGTCCAACCAGGTTGCCTGACAATTTGCGTAATGGACGGTCAAATCAATGCAGGCATGTTCGCGCAGGGCATCGGCTAAGGTGTAGTGGATGATGGCTCGGGATTCCGTACTGTCCCAGTCAAGCCGGTTTCCCCGGTCGGTGGTCGAATACGGCAGAAAGGCTATCGGTGTGCCTTCCCCACGTTCGAAGGTCCCGCTCATCAACACTCGCAGAACCGCCCGGTCATAAAGGGGCTGAATCGCCTCATGCCATAGTCCGCCCTCTTCGAGATGATGCGGTTCATCCAGAACGAGGATATACCGCTTGCGGCGGAATTCTTTGGCGTTGATCTTCCGGGTATCTGCAGCCAGGGCCTGATAGGTCGTGACATAGGCCGCACATCCTCTTGTTGGATGTTCCTGGTTGGTGGTCATCATGGCCTCCAGCCGATGGCCTAGGAGAGCTCGGTGGCTGGGATCCTGGAAACCTCGCGCACCCTGGTCCTGTAAGACGCTACGCGGGACAATCCAGCATAGGGCGTCGGCAATGGCTGGAATCAAGCGGGACGCCAGTATCTGAGGTAGCAGGCTTTTGCCTCCCCCGGGTGTAACAGCACAGACAATGTCTGTCAGTCTTCGCCCGCTTAGAATGTGGTCGCAGATGTCCGCTATTTCCTTCTGGTGCCGCCGTAGCTCCATACTTATCCCTCGGCCATCTCCAATGGAGTCCTGGGATGCTCAGGGATTCGACGAGCTTTGTTGCCCTTTTGGGATGGAGGAACCGGCGATTTTGAGCGATTACTCGCACTCACGGGATCCTCAATGTTTCCGCATTGGAGGCAACGGTCCATGAGGACTAACTGACTGCTGCCCTCTCTATCATAGACGGACTCTTTCACAATCAGTCCACCGCATCGCTTACAGGCCATAAAGAACTTCCTTTCTTCAAAAAAAGATATGTGTTGTAACAGGGTTTTGCCTCATGTTGTTCGAGTCCTTCCCTGAGATCTTCCCTGATCTGATGTCGGACATTCCCGACGACTGAAGCCAGAAATCACTCCTATTAAGAAACAGGCGACCGGTACCAAAGGGACAGAGCTGTACCAAAAGGTTTCTTGTTCCCCATTCCTCTGTGAACCATTGAGAAAATTGCAATTGATGATGGTGAAATGCACATGGAGAGCGAAGCGGTTTTCTCTCTCCTAGGGATCCAACTGTTGATGGCATGGACCCTGAAACAATGGGTCAGTGTCACGCTCTTTGCCGGCATGTGGCCATTCTCATAAAGGCCACCGTAGGGGAATTACCTGATCTCTACCAATTTCTGCCTTTGCCTTTCGTGAATATCTTTGAACAAGTGAGAACTTTTCCAAACAGGGACCATTTCAGGATGGATAGACATACCCAAAATGTCGACAATTTGCAATCGAATAATGATGCGCAGCCTTAAAAATTACGCGATCCGTAGGATCGCAATCCCAAATACATTCCGCAGAAGGCCAGGGATGCCTTTGGGCGTAGGGGTCAGATTGTAAACCCATCCCCTGCAGGAGGCCAAGACCCCTGGGAATTTTCCCTCCTCTATCCCGTAGAAGGAGTAGAAGTGTCAAAGGTTCGTGAAATATTGCCAGGGGGTTCGATCATGCGGTAGGCTCCCCCTCCCTGTTACGGATCAGCGTCCGCTCCCCTCGTCATTGCGAGATGCACGCCCTCCCTGACATCCATGCCAATTTTATGAAGATGGTCTAAGGCCACTCTTGGCCATGACGCACTGAAATCCTTGGCGCCGTGTCTGTGTCTTCCGCGCGTGGATTGTGCGCCCGATGTTTTGAGATTCTTTGAAAAGATTGCCCTGTAAGGAGAAGATTGATGCCTAAAGCGAAACGAGAAAAGAATTGTTATGTATGCGAAAATGCGGATTTAATTCGAATGAGTTTTATGACCTGCCGGCAATGCGCCCGTCATTTTTGTAGCCGTCATGGTGACCCAAAATTGGATGAATGTACCAATTGCCTTGAGGGTGATGAGGAAACCTAGACGTTCGATCAATATTTCGCAGGGAGAGAGGTGTTGAACTATGATGTGATGCAGGAGGTATCGGGTCGGATCTGCTATCGGTCATCTTTTTTTGTGGGAGTGTTTAAAAATGCCGCCAGCGGCCTTCTCGCCCCTAGGCCGTGCTCACGTACTCATCCGTACGCTCCGTTCGTCCAAGCGGCTGCGGCCTTCCCTTCGAGAAGCCTCAGGACAGGACTGGACCGGCCTTTTTGAACACTCACTATTTTTCTCTGGTGAGCCTCCGTGACTCAGAAGCGAATTAAACGGTAAAAAAATACAATATTCAAAGTCCCTATGTGGGTTTCCGGAATGAATTTTCTTTTCATTCCACCCCTGGTCTCTCCTATGGCTGTGGTAGTTGGGTTTCCCGGATCAACACAGATTGTGTTTAATGGGGGCAACATTTACAATGCCGCGTCTCCCCCATTGAAAAGGCTAACGGGCATGGTTTTGAGATTGCCTTGGTCTATGTGCCCGTGACAACATCCTGAGAGGGCATTCCCTGAGTGCGGCGAGATTCCTGTAGGAAGCATAGCCATGGATTGTATTTTGCAGGATTTCCTCTCACTCCAAGCCTGGCAGTCTTTCACTTCCCATTTTCCCCAAACGTTCGACCCTTTCTTGTCATCCTTTACCGGACGTATCGTCTGTGGAAGTCTGTCGAGATGAATCCGTACCTGCTCCCGACTGTAAGGGCCACGTTTGCCCATGAGTGAAGAACATTTCCGCAACATTGTTGAGAGAGTGGGAATTTCCATCTGGGAGGAAGACTTCACTCGCGTCAAAGCGTTGATCGATAACCTTGCTAGAGGGGGAGTGAGAGATTTCCGTCGCTATTTTAATGAACATCCGGATGTGGTGGAACGAGCAATCGGACTGGTCACCATTCTCGATGTGAACTCTGCCATGGTCAGGATGTTTGCGGCGACAAGCCGTGTGGAGCTCTTGCAATCGCTTCACCAAATTTTTCTGCCCGAGACCCATGAAATATTTCTAGAGGAATTGGTTAGCATTGCTGAACATCAACAGTTTTTTGAATCGGAAACGGTCGTGAAAACACTGCGGGGTGATTGTCTCCATGTTTTGTTCACCATTACCTTTCCTCCCTCCGATCAACCGTTTGATCGCATAGTGGTGACCCTGACGGACATTACGAAACGCAAACGTGCGGAAGAGGCTCTGCGCGATAGCGAGGAGCGTTACCGTTCGCTGACGGCGGCGATCACATCTATAGTCTGGACCACCGATGCCAAGGGCCGGTTCGTGACCCCTCAACCGGGGTGGACGGCCTATACCGGCCAGTCCTGGGAACAATTGCGGGAATTCGGCTGGAATGAGGTTATTCATCCCGATGACCGGGAGACCATTCAACGCGTTTGGAATGCGGCCTGCATTTCTGAAACGTTCTTTGAATTTTCCGGGCGGTTGTGGCATGCGTCAAGCAATGGCTATCGTCATGTCGAAGCACGGGGTGTGCCGATCCGGAATGCGGACGGTACGGTGCGGGAATGGATCGGTAAATGTCTTGACGTGGAAGACCGTTGGCAAGCCGAAAAAGCCTTGCAGGAGAGCGAACATCGATTTAACAAATTCATGCAACATTTGCCCGGTCTGGCCTGGATCAAAAATTTGCAGGGACATTATGTTTACGCCAATGAGACTGCGGAATTGGTGTTTCAGACTCCGCGTGAGCGGCTCTATGGAAAAACCGATGAGGAAATATTTCCTCAGGACGTCGCTGACCGATTTAAAGAAAACGACCGGCAGGCGTTGATCAACGAAACGGGTGTGCAGGTGGTCGAGACGCTCAAGCATCAGGATGGGGTGCTCCATCATTCGATCGTGAGCAAATTTCCCATACTGGGGGACGATGGGCGGCCGGTCCTGATCGGCGGAATGGCTATTGACATTACCGCGCGGAAGCAGGCTGAGCAGTTGCTCCTGGAAAGCGAGAGTGAGGCCCGCCGCCTTTTAGCGCTGAATCAAACAATTATGATGAATATGGCGGAGGGGCTGTACACCCTCGACTCCCAGGGTCTCGTCACCTATGTGAATCCCGAGGCGGAACGATTATTGGGATGGACATCCGGAGAATTGGTGGGTCGTTCGATGCACCAGATGGCACATTACCAGTATCCGGACGGGTCACCATTTCCGATAGAAGAATGCGCGGGCTTTCAAGTTTTACGCAACGGCAAAGTCTTGAGAGACTTCGAAGATACCTTTATCAGAAAAGACGGGAATTTCTTTCCGGTTTCCTATTCCTCTTCACCTCTTCGAGATCATGACGACAGGATTGTCGGAGTCGTTATCGTCTTTCAAGATATTACCGAGCGCAAACAGGTTGAGGAGGAAATGCGCAGATGGAAGGACGAGTTGGAAATCCGGGTACAAACACGAACCGGAGAGTTGCTGTCTTCCAAGAATCGCTTGCGTTCATTGGCCGCTCAACTCAGTTTGACGGAAGAACACCAGCGTCGAAAACTGGCGAGAGAATTGCATGATTTTCTCGTGCAATTGCTGGTGGTGGGAAGAATGAAATTACATGAATTGAAGGAGGATGTGTCGCTCTCGCCGGAAGCGAAGGTGCTGACCGGGGAAGTGGAGGGCGTGCTGCAGCAGGCGTTGACCTATTCGCGAACGACCATCGCGGAACTGAGTCCTCCCGCCTTGCATGAAACCGGTTTGGCGGTATCATTGAAGTGGCTGGCTGAACGAATGGAGAAACATGGTCTACGGGTGGAGGTCCACACTCGTGATTACCAGACTATCCATCTGTCCGAGGATCGGGTGATCCTGTTGTTTCAGTCGGTCCGCGAATTATTATTTAATGTACTCAAACATGCTGGCGTGGATGAGGCAACAGTTCGGATGTCTTCGGGACAGGTCGGCAAGGTGTGCATTGCGGTGGAGGATCACGGAAAGGGACTACATGCCGGGGCGATGCAGCAAGCCATGGAGCCCGGCCATCTGGGTTTGTTTGCGGTACAGGAGCGGATGGAGGCGATGGGAGGAAGAGTGGAATTCACTTCGGCTCCGGGAAAAGGCACTTCTGTCCGGTTGGTGTTGCCGATTCACGGGTCTCCAGGAGAGATTGACACGGAATCGCCGCGCGAAAAAAAAATTACACAGTCCCCCGGATTGGAACACACGCCCGTCAATCCACAATTCGAAGAGTTCGCTAGCACCGGACACACTTCAGTAAGGCAACGGATCCGGGTGATGTTAGTCGACGACCATGTGATGTTTCGAAAAGGTATGCAGAAATTACTGGAACGATTTCCGGATGTCGAGATTGTGGGAGAGGCCAATGATGGAGAGGAAGCGGTGATGGTGGTCCCTCAGCTCATGCCGGATGTCGTGGTGATGGATAACAATATGCCCAAACTCAACGGCATTAACGCCACAAGACAGATTTGCCGCGAATGGCCGGCTATTAAGGTCATTGGGTTGTCCATGTACGATGAGAAAGAGATTCGGGCGGCGATGCTCGATGCCGGCGCGGTCGATTATCTGCAGAAAAATGGCAGCGTCACAGAACTTTACCAAGCCATCTGTGCTCTGTTCCCAAAGTCGTCATGACCCTTTGGATTAGCTGAGTCCTGGTGCAAAGGCCATCAACGACAACCTTACATCATGGTGGTTCTAAAGTTCGTTCACACCGGCCTACTGCTTGTATTCCACACTCTGTAATCCACTTCTATCCAGGTTCTTTTCGCCATGAATGAACCGCTGGTTTCCCCTATACGTAGGCGAAATATCAATTTCTTCATGAAATGTCTGCCATTATTAATGGGGATCCTGATATTGTCAGGCTGTAGTCTGAACTCAGTTCCCACGCCTGATTATCCTGAGAATGGCGATTCAGCAGTCATTTTCGTACCCGGTTATTATGGGACGCAGTTGGTTCGAGAGTCAGATGGCAGTCTGGTGTTTATTACGCTCAGCCAGGTGCTGTTTGGAGATCAGTCGTTGACCATTCCTGTGCCCGGCTTGGGCTTTCAAGAAACGATTGATCTGCAACCTGAGGGCATCTTTGAGACGTTTCGCGTCGTCCCGCTTGTCTATTCCATTGAAGTGTATGGCTCCCTCCTGGACCGACTACGGGTTTCCAAACCTAGGGGCGGGGAGGTGATTCCCTTTACCTATGATTGGCGGGGGGACCTCATGGGTGCCGTCAGAAGCTTTGATGGCCTTATCCGAAAACTTCGTGACCGAGGCAAGAAAGTTTTTTCTGTTGTTGCCCATAGTATGGGTGGTCTGATTGTCAGCTATTATTTACGGTATGGGACACAAAATATCGACACTGCCGTGGAGACCTGGGAGGGGGCAAGAGAGTTCAGCCGCGTGGTGATGGCCGGGGTGCCCTTTCTGGGGGCTATGAACTCGTTTCGGAATATGAACTTTGGTGCGACCATCGGTTGGAATTCGTCGCTTCTAAGCTCTGAGGCTTACGCGTCTTTCCCGGCCAGTTACTATCTCTTACCGGTTGCCGGTTCTGATGAACTGATCACACGCGAACTGAAGCCCTTACACGGTGTGATCAGAAATGCCGGACAATGGCGACAGTCCGAATGGGGACTGTTCAAGAATAAACAAACCTTATCCAAAGAAGTCGTTGATGCGCGTGCCGCCTACCTGTCCTTTTGGCTTCATCGATCGGAGCAGTTTTTGGAACTTCTTCACGCACCTCTCTCTTGGAAAAACCCGCATGAACTCTCCCTTCTGTACCTGTATGCGAAAGGCACATCGACCTTGGCCAAAGGGGTGTGGACGGGAAATCCTGGAAAGGGCTCTGAATCCTTGTTGTTTGAGAATCCCGATCTGGTAGCCGCAGGTCTTGCAGGGAATCATCCCACTGTTTATGCGGATGGAGATGGAACAGTAACGGTGTCATCCGCTTGGCTTCCGGAGGCCTTTCGTCAGAGCTTTCAACCCACCATACGGGACTATGAGGTTGGACATACCGAATTGGTCACGACCCCGGATATTCAAGACGATATCATAAAATTTCTCAATAAACCGTAAAGGCAAACCTCCCCCTGAATAATAGATGCAGGGCTCATTATTGTGTGGTTGAGTGTGCGTGGGAAAACTTTAAGGCCAACTGAGAATTCTCAAACATAAATTTTTGGCATATGAATTATTCGTGGCCTTGTATCTTCTTCTGGATCCGAGAGCGGTGGTTCCCTTACGGGCCTTATGGCTTTGGCTGTCGGAAATACGATTGCGGGTAATCTGATGATGTTTGCTGCGGCCAGGGATGTGATGACTACCAGCGGGCGGAGCAGGAAGGTTACACCTTGAGTTTCAGGACTTTTGCTTGGATCGGAGTGCCGTTAACGATTCTCCGAACGCTGGTCTATGCCATGTATCTTGAATGGGGTGTGTGGGGTAGATGAGTGTCAGAAAGCTTCATCACCACCTTCATGCGTTACAGCGATGCTGTGCGGCAAAACATTTACGGTGAGAGTGCACGGATGTAATGCACCAGGTACAGGACCTGTTCATCGGTGAAGGTGTCAGCCCAGCCATGCATTTCGCCTCCCCCTTTTTTAATTATGGAGAAGAGTTGCTGGTCGGTTTTGGCCTGTGTCATTTGAGAGGTCAAATTGGCAGGATCCTGTTCCAGGAAAGGACGCAGGACGCCTCTCCCGTCCCTCTGAGGACCATGGCAATCTTGACAATATTGTTGAAAGAGCGCTTTGCCGGGTTGGGCCTGCTCTTCCATGGCTAGAGCCGGGAGGAAGGGTAGAAGGATGATCGTCGAGACGATGATCGCTCCCACAGATGAGTGCAAAAATTTCATTTGGATTACAATCAAGATAAAGGGTTCAGAGCCCCACCTCTTCAAAAACCTATGAGGCCTATCATCGTCACCCCAGTGGCCTCCTTGCCATTTGGCACCTCCTGTTTCACTGGGACCTTTTTTGCTCCGGGTCACGTCACTTCTAATCCGCCGCGGTTAGGATCTATTCCTTTTTCTTGATGAGCACCGCAGACCTTACCGAACCGCCACCGGTCTCCACATTCACAAAAATCATTCCTGTGGAAAGGTTGTCGGGCGCCGTTGCTTCTATTCTCTCATTTCCCTTGAGGGTGAAATCCTTCGCATTTTCGTACCCGAACGTGACCGAGTGCAGGCATTCCTTTTTTTGCCCAAAATCTTCTCCCATGATGACCACTTTAGCGCCTGGCTGAAACTCATCGGGTTCAATTTTTGTAATTTTTGGCCGGCGGCTTGGGTCGCAAACCGGATCCGCCTTGATTGTTTCCTCACTAGAGACCGAAGGTGATTCGGTGGCGGCCATTTGGGAGGGAAGGCCTGATTGGGCTTGTGCCTCGGTCATCCATAGGTTGTCGAATCCGGCAAGGGGTCCCATCATGATAAGGACTAGAATTGTCAGTCTCATAAGAATTCCTCTCTGGTATAAAAATGAGAAACAAGCCATACCTACTTCAAAGATGTTGTATTTAACCCTGAGTGAATCCCCTAAAGCTAGCCCTCATTTAAAGATTCATAGCGGTCCTTTTTCCACCAAATTTTAAGGCACCGAAGGTTCATAAGGCGCTAGTCGTCTGATGTAGGCGGTGACTGCGCGAATTTCTTCGACACTGAGCTTGTCCCACCACCCGTGCATAGGACTGAAGGCCAGTCCCCAGATAATTGCTGAACGAAGGTCAATCTCCGATTTGGTCCGGGATTTCATGCGTTGAAAATTGGCGGGCGGGACGATGAGCGCAGCAGCGTCCGGTCCATCGCCTTTTCCCTGGATACCGTGGCACCTCACGCAGTGGGCTTGATACACAATCTCGCCCTGTGAGGGATCGATTTGCGGTTCCTGGGCTCCTGTGGGTATAGCCCACCCGATCAGCAGTATCAGACTCCAAACCTTAATGCGGGATTTCATGAGATGTCTCTCCTTGCCAGTGTCGATAGGGAATAATCGGCTAAGGCCCGGGATGCGAAGGCGGTCCGCCTTATTTTTTAGGTTGTGATGTTTTGGATTTTTTGCGCGGACGTACAGAGCGTTTGGGGCCTTGCCACTCGACTCTAGCCAGTTTGTCTTTATGTGACCATTGGTAGGTGATCCTTCCTTTGAATGCCCGATCGAGATGTTTCCCCAGGCGTTGTGCAAAGTGTTCGGTGGTTGTTTCGATATCCGCTCCGTCAGGACGTGTACGAATGGCCATGATCCGTTCCAGAGGATTGTTATGCCTCGCCTGACTTTCCTCGTTATGAAGGAGACCTAAGATCTCAGCTTTGTGGGTGCCCCAGTCTGGCCAGTGAATGGCGAGGTATCCTTCCGCGTAGCCGTCTCGTAGTTTCCGGCAGGCAGGACAGACAAAATTCTGTGGCACCATGACTTGCCTGGTTGGTTTTTTGGGGGCACCTGCGGTTGATCGGGAGGAACCGGTGGAGGAGGTTCCTGGAAGGCTCCAACGTTTTCGGTGATACACGGCATGACAATCCGGACATTGAAGGAATCCCTTGGGGGCCGCTTTCATTGAATAGGGATCATCCCCTGTCAGTTCTTTCTTCTTGTACGATGGGGAATAACCTTGCCGTTTTGATATTGCCATTATCAGTGCCTCGCTTTTTATAGTGAATCCATTCGCGGTGTGACGCCAATCTTTAATTAGTCCAAGATTCATGCCGCCGTTTGTGATCGAATCTTTATGTAATAAGAAAGAACGAAAATGTCACCCACAAGAAAAAAATTGATGTCGTTGACTATTTATTGAATGAGAAAGCAGGTTGAATATGTCCCATCCTGCCACATGGCAAAAGAGTTCATCCGTCCCACTTTGCCCCAATCCACATAGTGGAGGTGATGATTTTTCAACTCATGTATGTGAACTCGGGAAGGGAAATATCCCATCAGGCAGCTTGCCAATGGGGGGATATGGCCCACCGTCGGTTTAGATCGCAGACTTTAGAATGTCACGGGTGGTGTCAAATTGCGGGGTGAGAGCTTTTGTCTGGGCTTCGTGGGAGCGGCGCTGATATATGAGCTGTTTTGCTTGGCGAGAAAGAAACAATATTATTGGATCAATGTCTCATTCACGATTGAAAAAAGTCGATTAATCAGTTCGCCCGATAGGGAACCGACGGCTGTTGCCACCAGCGCTGACAACAGGATGCCGAAGAAAATGATGAAGAGAAACCTCATGAAGGGCTCCTTATTCTGATGATGGCCGTAACGTACGGGTTGATTGTTGGAGGAACTCATTGGGCTTTTCCATTATTTTCTTGAGTGCCAATAGATTAGGTGAAATTTAAATGATTTCCGATTCAATGGAGCGCTATATTGGCTACCATTTATAGCTGTGGTGAGGCTGACAAGAATATGCCTCAAAAGATGGGGAATTAAGGTCTCGTGTGTGCTGGTTAAGAAGTCCGGGGAAGTTTCGGGATTGTGGGGGAGGCAAACCGGATAGAGGTTTGGGACATTCCAGATAGAAACTGACAAAGAGAAAAGTGAAGAGCCGGATTCGCTTCTCGGCTTCGTTTCTTAGATGATTGGCCACACCGGTTGGCCCGGCAATCGCTCTGTGTTCATATTCGACATATACAAGGGGGAGGGGAGGAAGACCGGATCGTTCTCTGGTCGGCGGTTACGGTGGGTGGGCTAGGTCAGTCGATCTTAATCGTTGTTCTCCAGAACTCATCGCTGCAGTCTACTGGTTGGAAAGATTGTGGATCTGTTGTTCCAGTTCTTCGATGCGGTCCAACAATTCCAAAGCCACGCTGACTCCCGGCCAGTTTATCCCTAAGTCTCGATGTAACCGGAGCCCCCGGCTTAAGCGGTCAATGGCGTCTTCGGGAAACAACACCATCCCCTCCGGGTCCGGTTCCGGCGGTTGAATAATTTCCCATTGCAAACAGACCTCCAGCATGTCTTTGCCGATCCCCAATCGGGTACAGACTTCCTCCCGGCGAATTCTCCCGAATGTGATAATTTCCGCGGTAACCTGTTCTAAGGATGGTTCTGAGTCGTCAGTCATTGGCAGCCTCCCGAAGAAGTGTTGAACGGGGATCAGGGTGATCGAACTTAGCTAATTGCTCATAGAGTTGTTGTTCCTCGGAAGACGGAGTCTCAGGGGTGACGATGTCTAGAACCACAAATTGATCTCCATGCCCTCCTGTTCGTTTGGGCAGTCCCTTACCCTTTAATCGCATTCGTTGTTGGGATTGGCTGCCAGCGGGAACTTTCAGACGGACGGTTCCTGATAAGGTGGGCACCGGAATGTCGGTGCCCAAAACGGCCTCCCATGGCCAAAGCGGGAGAGTGACCACAATATCTGAATCTTTGCGTTGAAAGACGGGATGAGGGGCAATTTGTACATGAAAGAATAAATCCCCTGGTGGTCCTCCTCCGCGACCAGGCGCGCCTTTTCCTTTCACCCGAAGTCGTTCGCCATCTCGAACTCCGGCTGGAATGCGAACTTCGATTGAGCGAGGGGTTCCCCCGGCATCAGAAAGATTTAAGGCACGGCGCGTTCCGGTGAAGGCTTCCCGGAGTGAGATCGGCAGATTGGCTTCCAGGTCGGCCCCCGCCATCGCGAAGCCGCGAAAACCGGCCCCTTCCCGTTGAGCCCCCTGCCGGAACATGCTCTCAAAAATATCACTGAAATCAGCGCCTCCCTGGGTAAATCCACCAGGACCTCCCCCCGGATACGCTCCACCGCTCTGTTGGCGGGCACGTTCATAGGCCTCGGCTTCCTTCCAGTTCATGCCGTATTGATCGTACTTTTTTCTGTTTTCCTCATCCCCAAGGACTTCATAGGCTTCGTTCAGCTCTTTGAATTTCTTTTCCATTTCCGTCTTTTTTTCGCCGGGATGTAAATCCGGATGATATTGGCGTGCCAGTCGACGATAGGCTTTTTTGAGCTCTTTGGCGTCAACGGTTTTTTTGACCCCCAGTATGTCGTAAAGATCGCGTTGTGCGGATGCCATAGATAAAAATCCTTGACTAATTTAAGAAAGGGCTAGGCTCATGAAGAACAGCAAGGTGTAAAGCTAGCGTGTTTCCCTAAAAGAATACAAGAGCCCAGGATGAGGCCGTGCACGCCTCTTTGAGGAAATTTCGTAGCGGGGTAGCTATGGGCCGGGGGGCTCACCGGGGGACCCAAATGATAGTACGTATCGTACTGCGCAGGATACGCACGCTCAACGTGTATTAGCCTCGGATACCACAATCTGGTTCAGAACCTGTTTAGCCTTGTCTTTTCGACCAAATGGCGGGATCTCACCTCCTTTTTGGAGCAAAAAAACAATAAAATTCAATTAGAAATTTTTCTCATATACTATGACAATAATTTTCATGACGACATTTGGTGGTGGCTCAGTTTTTTTGGTTTGGGGGCACTACATGGGTGCCCCCTTCTCCCAGGATGCAGAAACCTCCAGCCATTCAAAATTAGGGGGTAATCGAGAAAAAGATCGTGCTCCGTCCGCGTTGGAGGAGCAGCAAAACTCTATCTTTGGATCCGAGTTTCCCTGTGAACCGTTGAAAGTCATCCGCATTGTTGACGGCTTCACGATTAATTTCAAGAATAATGTCACCTTCCCGTATGCCGGCCCGGAAAGCGGAACTCTCGGGATCAACCTTTGTCACTTTCACGCCCTTTTTCCCTAAGGGCATGGATTCCGCGGTGATCCCCGATAAGGCATGATGTCCCCTCAATTCCCCTGTCGAGGCGAGTGCTCTGACATCTTTAGGCATTTCCGAAAGGGTCACATGTACTTCACGGGGGTTTCCATCCCGGAGGACCTCTAATTTTACTGGAGAATTGGGCACACTTTCCGCCACCAAAGATCGGAGATGCCGGGTGTCGGCCACAGTCTGCGAATCATATTTCCGAATGATATCTCCGCGTTGGATACCGCCCTTTTTTGCAGGGCTGTCTTCCATCACTTCGCTGACCAGGGCCCCCTGCGTATCAGGAGTATCAAATTGGGCTTGGAGATCTGGGGTGAGGTCCTGAATCGAAACGCCCAGCCATCCTCTGACCACCTTTCCATGCTGAATAAGGCTGGCCTGAATAGACTTGGCCATGTTACTGGGAATGGCAAAGCCAATGCCCATATATCCCCCGGAGCGGCTGAAAATGGCTGTATTGATTCCGATTAATTCTCCCTGAAGATTCACTAAGGCCCCACCAGAATTGCCGGGGTTGATCGCCGCATCGGTCTGAATGAAGTCTTCATAATCGACAATTCCCACATTGGCCCGACCCACCGCACTGACAATTCCCATGGTGACGGTTTGGCTTAGCCCGAATGGATTGCCAACGGCCATCACAATTTCACCGACCTGTAATTGATGGGAATCTCCCCATGGCAAGACAGGCAGATTCTTGGCCTCTATTTTGAGTAGAGCCAAATCCGTTTTGGGATCAGTTCCTATGACCTTGGCTGAAAAGGTTCGTTTATCGGATAACAGCACCTGAATGGCATCACTATTTTCAATCACATGATTATTCGTGATGATAAACCCGTCGTCACTCACAATGACCCCGGAACCTCCACCTTCTTGACGAGGGGAGGGAGGCGTTTCGAACCGCCGTTCAAATTCATCCCCGAAAAATCGACGGAAGAAGGGATCATCAAAAAATGGTGATCGCAATGTTTCCGGGGTTTTGGCCGTGCCGGTTCTGGAAATATTGACCACAGCGGGACGCGCCAGCTTGGCTACCTGAATAAGTGCGTTGCTCTGAGCCTGAGCGTCTTGTTGCTCAAATGAGAGTGCACCAGACACTAAGGGTTTTGGGGAGGAATCCGAAAGAGGCGTACCGCTCACCTTCAATTGTGGTGAGAGGCCTGGCAGAAGACTTGAGTCCCCGGCGATTCCCAGGCCCAAACATATACCAGCGATGAGCAGGGCCATGCCAATGAAGGTGAAGATGCCCACGCCCCTTCCATTCCATTTTTTACCTAGTTGGGATTGACTCATCATTGGACCTCACGAAGAAAATTCGACTATGTGAAAAGAACCTTCATACAAGCAGTCTTGTTTCACATCAATAAGGACAAAGCCTTAAAGCTCTAAAATATTCAAAAGTTTGTGTCTGTTCCCTGGGTAGTTCATTCAAAAAATCCAATGAACCATTTCAGAATCAGCGCGTTGATAAATATGATCACTCCAATACACCCAATGATAAGCAATTCGAACATGGGGCACCTCCTGTCATTTCCTGCGTAGGGGATCGAGTCAATAGGATGCCGGATGCCGCGCTGTTGAACCGGTGAAACGCTTCTGAATATTTCTGAAATAAGACCAAACAATTCTGGAGTCAAGAGACCGACGTTATGGAAATCCCGTTACCCGGAAACGTTCTTGATCCGATATCCGGCTTCAAGGATAATTGAACGAGGAGCGAATTCGGGGATTTTTGAAATGACTCTTTTAGGATGGATTTATGAAGATAGGCTGTTTTACGTCATCAAAACCAGGAAGCCGCGGAAAGGAAATTATTCATGGGGAATTTATGAAATTCTCATATACGGGTCTCCGATTAGGAGGATAGATAAAGTGACTTGACTTCATAGAAAGCATGATTATTCAAACATTTAAAGCCATCACATAATTGATTTTTGGATTTTTATAATCAACACTCACGTAACCCCAAAGAATGGAATGGGGAGTCCGTGAGGGGCTATTTTCGTTGAATCGGCAGTGGAAGGGGGTTGAGGGTTACATTTGGGAAATTGAAAAGGTGTTTAACGTTATGGACAACGTTTGGTCGCGATTTCAATACGGCAGGAAATATAAAAGCTGGCGCTGGATGAACCTTATTCCCCAAGGGACTATTCTTGTGGCCACGCCTTTTATCTATGCGATGATCATCCCTTTGTTGGTTTTTGATCTCTGTGTGGAATTGTATCAGCGGGTGGTTTTCCCTTTACTCGGACTCCCGCTCCTATCACGTCAAGAGTATATACGGCAGGACCGGCATCGTCTTCCCTATCTGAATCCGTTTCAGAAAGCCGGTTGTCTATATTGTGGATACGCCAATGGATTACTCCAATAGGCTTCTCGAATTGCAGCCGAAACAGAAAAAGTGTTCTGTCCCATCCAACACCAAAGCGGCGGGAAATTCCATCCACCGGCTCATCACATTGATTTTGCTCCGTATGGAGATGCTAAGGAATTCCAAAGAAAAATGGGTATCTAACGGACAAGCAATGCGTGCATTCCCATTTGATGTGATTACCTGAGTCCGGTCAGGGGAAACACCTTCGTCGCATTACCTTGTGCTTCGGCTTCTTTGTACCTTCTATACTCACTTGGGAAGATTTTCAGAAAATATTTGGATCAACCCGATTTGGTTGGGAAATTGGAGGGATCTATGCCACTAGCTAGATGTGGCTACGAGAAAGCCTACGCATTAATCTTGGATAAGAGGCCTGAAATTGACTGAACAACTCTTGAGTAAGTGATAGCAAACCGATGGATTGGCTTAATTATCACCACCTTCTGTATTTTTGGGAGGTGGCTCGAAAGGGGAGCATTAAAGAGGCCTGCGAAGAACTGCATGTCACGCAACCCACGATCAGCAGCCAACTGCAAGCCCTGGAGGAGTCACTCGGGCAACAACTCTTTATCCGACGGCCGCGTCGCCTCCTTCTCACGGAGGCCGGTCGTCTGGTTTTTCGCTATGCCGATGAAATTTTCTCACTGGGCCGCGAGATGACCCAGGCGCTGAGCGGGCAACCGCCTGATCGTCCGAACCGGCTCATGGTGGGAGTGATAGACTCCCTGCCCAAAATGGTCGTCTATGAACTCCTGGCGGCGGCCCTCAAGTCAGAAAGTCCCACTCAGATTATTTGCGAAGAAGGAAAGCTTGAACGCCTACTGGCGGATTTAATCATCCATGAACTTGATGTGGTTCTGGCCGACACCCCGATTCCTCCGATCCTTCGAGTTCAAGCCTATAATCATTTTCTTGGCGAATCCGGCGTATGTTTTTTTGCAACTTCGGGATTGGCCAAGGTTTATCGAAAGGGGTATCCGAAGTCCTTAAATTCAGCACCGTTCTTATTGCCCAAAGCCAATACAGCACTTCGCCAAGATCTGGAAGGTTGGTTTGCTCTTCATGATATTCATCCGCACCTGGTTGGAGAGTTTGACGATAGTGCGATGCAAAAGGCCTTTGGGCAAGCAGGAAAGGGGATTTTCCCCGGTTCCTCAATCATGAAGACTGAGATTTGTCGCCAGTATCAGGTAGAGGTGGTGGGAGATGCGGATCACGTTAAACAACGATTTTATGCCCATACAGTTGATCGCCGGATTAAGCACCCGTCCGTACTCGCGATTTCAGAATTCGCCAAACAAAGAACCTTTAGATTGGGTAGAAAATAAGGGAATCATGGGAAAGAGCCGGACCGGTCATGTGATAATTTTCTTTTGTGGAGATGACGGTATTCTCCTAGCCCCAAGAGAAATGCTCCATTCACAACAAGAGGCCCGGCTTCCTCCCTCCTCCGATTACGCCACTTTTTTCCTGGTATGGAGGGACCCGGGTTTTTGGTCGGTATCCTCCTTAAAGGAAGCCCAAATTGCGGCACTCCACATCAGAAACATGAGCGTCAACATGGCAATGATTGCTTCTCCTAACATGCTCATCCTCCTTTCGATTTCGTGATGATTTCAACTGCTCCCATTTCGGAATAGGTTCCCAGTCCTAACAATCAAGTTTCAGTGTTCAGTATGAAGAAAAGGTTTTTACCTACAACCCATTCAGACAATCCATCTCAACACGTGTTATTTATGATGGACTCTCACTGAGCGAGCGTGAGCGAGGGGTGCCACGCATCGAGGTGTTCGTATCTTCCGAATCTGAAGCACGATCTTGAGGCATTTCTTCAAGAGCCGCCAACCGTGAGGCTTCATCACGATGCCAGGCCACTTGGTCCCTTAGGGTACTTACCTTTTGTAAAGTTGTCCCAATAATCCTTTTTAGACCATCCCGGTGAAAGCCTTTGGCATCCAGGTAGGGCTTCTTCTCGTACTTGGCGACCTTTTGATTCAACTCCCTCACCTTGGCCCCCAAGTCTGCGGCCTCTTGTTCGAGTTTCTGGGCCAGGGTCAGATGAAACTCAGCTGAATTGATTGACAATTCTATTGGGTCAATCTGAAACGAAGGCTTTGTCGTATCGGCAAACGTGTATCCCCCCGTTCCAACCATGAAGATCAGTGCTGTGGATAACATCATGATGCTCTTCATCGTTTGACCTCCTTTCATTGGGTTGAGGATTTGAATATTCAACTTCATTTGCTATGCCGAGACGTCGTTCATAATTGGTTCGGCCGCGCTTTTGTCTTTCCTTCTTTTAAGATAAGCCCTCAAAAGCATAGAGGCAAATTGAAAAAAATTATAAATAGAATCGAAAAATTCAATCCATGCTTCCTAATTATGGCCGTTTAAGTCCTACGGCAATGAACGGAAATACTCCTTCTGGAATTTCGGAATTATTTATTGTCAGGTAAAACTGACCGATATCGAGTGTGGGCTACATCTGAAGAGGGGATCAGGCAATAATGCCCGTTAATGTCGGAAGAAGCATGACCAGGGGAAACCATGTTTGCGATGTCCGGCAGTTGGCGTTGTTCTGCCAACCGCCGGGTCACAAAGTGAACCTGGGTGGAAAGCCTTACGTTATGGCAATTTTTCGTACAGCCGGTTTTGCGGCGGGATCTTTCGCGATAGTGATGGTCAAGACGCCATTCTTAAATTTTGCTTCGACGGTGTTTTCATCCGCATCCGTTGGGAGAGACAGTATGCGTTGAAACGAACCGTATGAACGTTCGATCCGATGATAGTGTTTATTTTTGTCTTCTTGCTCGGTTCGTTTTTCGCCCTGAATCATCAAGGTCCCGTCTGCAAGCGTCATTTGAATATCTTTTTCAGCAACGCCTGGCACCTCAACGGTAATGGTGTACTGCTTCTTGTCTTCACTGATATCGACGTGCGGCAGAATGAAGCCCCCCCACGAACTTCCGTTTTCCCTTCCTCCCGCCCATAGAGGGAATCCTTGAAAAACGTTGTCAAACAGTTGGTCGAGGTCACGATGGAACCGAGCCAGAGGATGGTCGGTCGACCTGGATACGTTCTGACTTCGTGCTGATTGAGATTGTTCTTCCTCTTTTTTGAACCAATTCCAGGGGGTAAGAAGATTTTTGAGTTCCATGATGGATGTCCTCCTTTCGTCGAATAATTTGAATAAGATGGTGTTTCATGCCTGGCACACCGGAGACGTCAACCTTGAAAGAAATCATCCGGCATGACCTATTTCCTCCGCCGCACCATATCCGCTGACGAAATATCTTTTATATAAAACAGAGCTAATTCATGTTTCGACAAAGTCAAGCCATCTGAGTGGAGGTGAGGGAAGGGCGGCAGGAACGCCAGAACAGTTGGGGATGAAGACGAGGTGGTCTTCATGCCTCTTGACTTTTTTGGACCTGAAATTATTTTAATGATTAAAATCAGAAATGATTGAAAAGCTAGGATGAGAGGAGGTGAATGTTATGGGTGGTATTATTGAAGGCGTGCTTGCCAGTGTGGGACTAATGGCGGGTGTGATCGTAGCCCTCACGGCTTTGTTAGTTGGCGATGGTCCAAGCTCATCAGAGCTGAAAGGGTCTTACCGAAAATCCCGTACCATTCTCCCCAGTGATGAGCGGGTTGCTGCCTAACGCAGAGATCTTCAGGCCCGCTTAGTGGAGGGCCTTAATTGATTTTTTCCCTTGCTTCTGTTCCTGATTCGGCCAAGAGAGAAAGGAGGATGTCAATTATGAAAAAATTTATCGTTGTTGCAACAGTTGTGATAAATGTATTGTTGATTGGGTCACTGACATTCGGAAATCCCGGTCTACTTCCAAAGCATCCGGGCTATCCCATGGGTGATTTCAAAGACCCCGTTTTAGGCATGCCGACGGCGAATGATCCGGGAGAGAGTCCACCATCACTTGAAGAGTCATTGAAGGAAGCCGCAGCGTTTCATGATGCTCATGCCATCGACCCCATGAATGAGACTCGACCCAATATCGTGTATGACGTGCAGAAGACTGTCCCTACGGGATCTGGTAACAATGATAAGAGCAAAAAGTGAATGACGGTATGACGAGTATCCATGTCACCATCAATCTGGAGTCAGGAACAGGGGTATTGAAAGAGGGGATCATTTGATCCCCTCTTTTTATGATGGATGGGCAAAAGGAATGAGAAGCTGAAAGATTTCCGTTGGCAAGGGCATGCGTTTCACCCGGCTAAGGGGTCAGAAATGCCCGGCGAATGGCCACCAGAAATTCATTAATGCGTGGTAGATCGCGTTCATTCCCGCAGACAGCAATTAATTGCTCTGCCTGTGCAGTAAGTTCTTCCCCCCAATCCATCACGTCTCCTAACCGGTATTGTCCATTTTTGATGTGAGTCAGTCGTTCTCCTGCCGATGTGTCCGTAATGCGGATGTGAAAGCTTCCCGACTTGAGCAATTCACACAGATTGTAGAGAACACGGATGTAGGCAGCTGCATACTTTGCCGGACGTCCATCTTTCTTATCCAGCAATTTGGTGCGTTGATTGTTGGCATAGTTGGTAAAGGCCTCAAAGGCTTTTTGGGGCGACCAAAGCGCCGGCAGCAGCATGCGCAGTTGTTCTCCCCAGGCATCGGCTGTGATGACAGGGGCCACCAGCGTTTCAAGAATCAGGGGATGTCCTTGTGTCCCCAGCAGAAGAAATTGGCCGATCTCCCAAGCCGTTTCATCGCCATCACCTTTGGTCCACTGCGAGCCGGGATATTTAAATCCCAACTGAAACATTTCCTCCGTCGGCATGACATAGACCCGCCGGTAATCCCGGTCGCTCTTGTCAGAGGCCAAGCCATGGGCATGGGAGCCCACGAGAACTTTGAGAAGAGTATGTGTACGATCGTCGGCCTGAGGATTCATGATCATTCGTTTCGAATCTACATCGTTAAGGGTGTGTGAACCCAAAGACGGTCAGGATGAGACCGCCGGTTGTCAAAATGGCGATCATTCCAGGCGCCACATATTTCATGAGCGGTTTTCCCCCGAACCATCCTGCTAACAGAATCTTCACGATCGTATTGGTCATGGCTGCCAGGGTGATGGCTGTGGCGGCTGTCAAGGCCAGCAGCCCGTCCTGCTGTAACCGGACGATTGACAACATGATGGCATCGACGTCCGTGGTCCCGGCTAAGAGACTGGACGCATACAACCCTTGATCGCCCAGGTAGGTTTGGGCGGCTTTCGAGATGAACAGGACTCCGGCATACAATAGACCAAATCCCAGGGCTGGACGTAATTCAAATGGATTTCGATGGGATATGTCTTGACCATCGGACATTGTTCGTTGCGCTTTGCCATACAAAATGAAACTCATGACATACCCGCAGACGGCCATGCCCCCCAAAGGCGCAAGAAGCATCAGGAACAGATCCGGTTGCAGGAGGCTCACGATCACCAACATCCTGGCAAACATGGTGCTGGATGCCCCAAGGATGGCCATCGCTCCCGGCAGGGCCAGACGTGGGTTCGCCCGTGTTTTATTAGCCATGCTCATGGTGACGGCGGTTGACGACACGAATCCTCCCAGGATTCCCGTCGTGGCAAGGCCTTTATTGGAGCCGATGATGCGAGTGCAGAGATATCCCAAAAAACTGATGCCCGCAATGAGAACGACCATGATGCCGGTATGGAAGGGATTGAGGACATCTAGAGGACCGTATGTGCGGTTGGGGAGGAGTGGCAACACCACAAGGGCTAAAATGACAAATTTGGCGGTGGCGTAGATATCATCATCGGACACCTGTTGCACCACATGATGCAGTCGTTCTTTTAACGACAACAACGCCATGACCACCCCCGCGCTTCCGACGATGAGAAGATACCGATGGGGGGCGTCAAGGGGGAGGGCAGGGAGTAAGGCGAGAACACCCAGGAGAAATGTGATCAAGGCTGCCAGTGGAGTAATGATTCCCGGTGACTCCTTCCGACCCCATTCCTTTTCATACGCCACAGCCAGGAGCACGCCAAGAATCAGGAGAGTGGCAATAATGGGCCATACGCCAAGGGTTTGGGAGATAAACGCCGACATGGCCCCGGCAAGGGCAATTAAGGGAAAGGTTCGTACGCCGCCGATGCCGGTTTTGCGCTCTACGCTCAGATCCTGCTGACGTTCCAAGCCAATCAATGTCCCTGCGGCAAGGGCTACGAGAAAGCCGAGAACAGATTCTTCAATAGTCATCACGGTCATGTCTTATTGAAAACAGGAAGTTCAAAGCAACAGAATGAGGACTCTTCATCTATTTGCTGTTCATCCAATACTCACTCAATAGGATGTGAGAAGCAAGAAACGGGCTCAATAGAAAATGCCTCGGCGGCGATAGGATGGTACCTGGTCGGGTGAAAGGCCCGGTTTTGTTTTCAGAACTTTTCAAGGTATTCTGAGATCCGGTTCCTCCACAGACCTAACGGTTCAAAGAAAGATGGAGCCACCCCACCATTCCACATGGATTTTTGTTGGCTCTGTGAAGGGTATCAAAGGGTATCCGGCATGATGAAGTCCAAGGTTCCCCACATGAACACTACACCTCATTGGGCACTGGCAGGTAAGACATACCTGGCATGGATAGTGTGTTCGTGTGTTTTGGTGGGGAGTGTCTTGGATGACGGGTTGGCGCAAGATACACCCATCTTTACCCACCGGGAAATCTTTCATCCCGTCTATGCCGAACATGGAATTGTCGTCAGTCAAGAGGCCACGGCAACCCGTGTGGGTGTGGACATATTAAAAGCCGGAGGGAATGCGATTGACGCGGCGGTAGCAGTGGGATTTGCGCTGGCTGTCACGCTTCCCCAGGCGGGGAATCTCGGGGGCGGCGGGTTTATGCTGATTTACGCAGCAGAGAAGCCTGTCGCGATGGCCCTCGACTACCGCGAAGTCGCTCCTGCTGCCTCATCACCACAGATGTTTCTTGATGCGGAAGGCACGGTCGATCAGTCACGCCTTCGCTACAGCCATCAATCTGTGGGGGTTCCCGGCACGGTCGCGGGTTTGGTGGAAGCGCTTGAAACATATGGCACCCTTTCTCTGCAGGCCGTGCTGGCTCCGGCAATCCAACTTGCCAGGGAAGGAATCATCGTCTCCTCTGATTTGGCCGCAGCGCTACAAGAGCATGCGACACAGCTTTCTCGGTGGCCCTCCACTCGCCGCATTTTTTTTCACCCGGATGGGACGATGTTCCGGTCCGGGGATCGATTGATCCAGAACGATCTGGCGTGGTCGCTTCAACAAATTTCCAAGCAGGGGGCAGGTGCCTTTTATGACGGTCCAATCGCGGAGCGTGTGAGCGCCGAGATGCGTGCCCACGGAGGATTGATGACCAAAGAAGACTTGGGTCGCTATCGTGCGGTCTGGCGGCAACCGCTGCGGGGAACGTATCGCGGATACGACATTGTGTCGATGCCCCCGCCCAGTTCCGGGGGCGTTCATTTGATACAAATGCTGAAAATCCTGGAACACGAACCACTCAAGATATTCGGCCACAATAGCGCCAGGACTATTCATTGGCTGGTTGAGAGTATGAAGCTGGCTTATGCAGACCGGAGCCGATGGCTGGGCGATCCTGAATTCGTCGAGATGCCCGTGCAAGGTCTGATCTCCAAGGCATATGCGAAACATTTACATGCTTCTATCGATCCGCAGAAGGCTCGTCCTTCATCAAGTATTCGGCCCTCCAACCCTTTGCCTTACGAGGGGCGGGATACCACACACTTTTCGGTCATGGATAAAGAAGGTAATGTCGTGTCGAACACCTATACTATCAATTTCAGCTTTGGCAGCGGCATTGTGGCCGTGGGAACCGGAATTTTGTTGAACAATGAAATGGATGATTTTGTGGCGAAGCCCGGAACGCCCAATGCCTATGGTCTGATGGGATCGGCGGCCAATGCGATTGAACCCGGAAAGCGCCCTCTCTCCTCAATGACTCCGACCTTGGTTTTACACAATGAAAAACCCTTCCTCGCCACCGGAAGCCCGGGGGGAAGTCAAATTATTACCACGACACTTCAACTTATTTTAAACGTCATTGATCATGATATGAATCTGGCCTCTGCCACCGCAGCGCCCCGTGTCCATCATCAATGGATGCCCGACGAATTGCGAGTGGAACGCGGATTGAGTCCGGACACGTTGACCCTTCTTGAACAATGGGGTCACACCATTACGGTTGGGGAAACCATGGGTGGGGCTCAAAGCATTCTGAAGGGGCCGCAGGGGTTCTATGGGGCATCCGATCCTCGCAAACCCGACTCCCTGGCCGCCGGGTATTAAGCTGACAATGTCATTTTGAGGGGAGTACAGTAATTTATCTCAATCACCCTCAACGCAGGAGGTGGGTATGCTTGTACGTGAAGTGATGTCCACAGGAGTGTTGACGGCGTTTCCAACGGACTCGGTTCGAACGGTTGTGATCAAAATGTTGAGTCGGCATTGCGGGGCGATTCCGGTCATTGATCAAGAAGAGAATCTGATCGGGTTGGTGGCTCTTCGAGACGTGATATTACCGCTTTTCCCGAATTTTGGTGACTATATCCATGACAATGTTCACAGCCGGGATTTCACCGAGATGGAGGACGGATATCCGGAAGCCCTGAAAAAAAAGGTTGAAGAGGTGATGAGCCGGAACCCTTTGACCGTCTCGCCCTCCACGCCGATCTTAGAGGCCGCTTCCTACATGGGTGTGAAGAATTTCAGGAGAATCCCCGTCGCGGAAAACGGCAAACTGATGGGAATGGTTAGCATCGGCGATATCAATCGCGGCCTGTTTTTCGAGCGAGGGTGTTAGGAGCCTGTCGGACTTAGGAAGAATCGGCTGCAACAGTGTCTCAGCGGTCCATATTGCACCGCTTTCTTGGCCCATAGTCCCACTATGGGCCTGCGAAACCGTCAAAATCTGGCCTCGCTCAGCCGCTGTTTCGCTTTCGATCCCCTAAGTCCGACAGACTCCTAGGCCTTTACAGCACATGTAAGACTCCCGCGCCCTGGATGGTTCCGGCTTTTAATTGTTGGAGTGCCAGATTGGCTTCTTCTAATTGAAAGGGAACCGTGTGGGTGTGAATGGGAATGGCAGCGGCGGTCTCCAACAGGTCCAATCCATCCTGCCGGGTGTTGGCGGTGACGCTTTGGAGTGTCCGCTCCTGAAACAGATCGAGTGTATAGTCCAAGGATGGAATGGGGGTCATATAGATGCCGGCCAAGGCGAGTGTGCCGCCTTTTTCCAATGCCCGAAGTGCCGGAGGCACCAGCTCACCCGCCGGGGCAAACATGATCGCTGAGTGAAGAGAGTTTGGTGGCATCTCTGAGGCCGTCCCGACCCACACCGCTCCCAGTTGACGAGCCAGGGTGCGATGTTCTTCCCGTAAGGAACAGACGTAGACTTCACAACCCCAATGCCGGGCGACTTGAATCGTAATATGGGCGGAGCCACCGAATCCGTACAAGCCCAGCCGCTGTCCGGGTTTCACCTGACTGCGGCGTAAGGCACGAAAGCCGATGATGCCGGCACACAATAGGGGGGCGGCCTCTTCGTCCGTAAACACGGATGGAATAGGGTAGGCGAATTGTTCAGAGACCAGTGCGTATTCGGCATACCCGCCGTGGACGTGATAGCCGGTGAAGGTAGCCTGTGTGCATAGATTTTCCCGCCCGGCCTTGCAGAATTCGCAGGTCCCGCAGGTTCCCTGGAGCCAGGCGATTCCTACTCGATCACCTTCTTTGATCTGCTTGACTCCTTGTCCCACACGATCCACGATGCCGACGGTTTCATGTCCGGGGACAATGGGACGCGTAGACGGGGGCAGTTCGCCTTCGACGACGTGCAGATCAGTGCGGCACACTCCGCAGACATGAACCTTGACGCGAACCTGGCCGGGACCCGGCTCAGGTTTGGGGATATCGCGAGCCCGTAAAGGACCCGTCGCGACATCGGCATCCTGTTCGAGGATCATGGCATTCATCATTCACTCCTATGCGGTGAAAATGTAGATTATCCCATTCAGGCATTGGACGAACTGGTGATGATAATCTACCCAGAATTGTCATTCTGAGCCAGCGGCGAAGAATCTGTGCCCGGGTGGAGCCACGATATCATAAAACCCAATCCGGTCCGAGTTTTACCTTCCTCGTGTTTGTGTTAGATGGGATCGCACTGTTTCGAGAAATCATTGGACAACTGTCTCGTTAAATTGATACGTACTTCGGGCAACATCGAGTCGGTTCTGTCCACCAGGGCCTCATCATATCGTATCCGTCGGGACAGGTGAAGGGCAGTCAAGAACACAGCATGAAGCGATCAAGGCCGAAAGCCGCAAAACCCCGTCGCCCCAAACCTCTCTGGAATATCGGTTCGCAGAGAAAGCCTCGTGTCCGGCGATTCCGGTGGATTCGCCTCATTCCGTTTAAAGCGATATTTATTCTTCTCGGCCTTTATGTGGTATTTGAGATTCTCACCTTTCCGTTTCTCTCGATCGCCCGGTTGCCCACGGAGAATCCCACAGAGTCCGCGCTTATGCGGCAACGCATCGACGAAGCGCATGCTCAAGGCACCACGCTGAAAATCGATTACCGATGGACGCCGCTCTCACGCATTCCGCGTCACGTTCGTATGGCCATTCTGGTATCCGAGGATGGTACATTTTATTCTCATACCGGCGTGGATTGGCATGAGGTCCTGGAATCTATTGAAACCAATTTGGAGAAAGGACGGATTGTTCGGGGGGGCTCGACCATTACCCAGCAATTGGCCAAGAATTTATACCTCTCGACCTCCCGGGATCCGATTCGCAAAGGTAAAGAACTTCTCATTACCTGGATGTTGGAATCGACCTTGAGTAAAAAACGTATTCTGGAACTTTATCTCAATATCGTTGAATGGGGACCAGGCGTGTTTGGCATTGAGGCCGCCGCCCAACGTTATTTCCACAAGCCGGCCTCGCGGCTTTCTATGGATGAGGGCGCCAGACTGGCAGCGGTCATTCCCAGTCCCCTTCGACACCAGCCCACGGAAACCACATCATACGTGGAGAAGAAAAAAGAACTCATCCTCCGTCGGATGTCCACCCGGTGAGCGAGCTCCTCTCCTCCCTATGCCAAATGGGCAAGCGATTGTGAAATTTCGCTTAAGGAACTCACAATACATTCTTTTCCCTTTCACCTGTTTCGCAACTTGACTTATCTACTCAATTGACGAAGAATTTGGCTGTCCTATTTCGCATGTGAGGGATGGCCCAACTAAGCTCCTCGGCATCGTGTTCAAGTGCATTGAGGAATCGGGGCATCGAAAGTTTGTTATGGAGGTAGAAGGATGAATTCTGAAATTTCACTACCCAAGGACGCCATAGCTGCATTTTGCCGTGAGCATGGTATCCAGCGGTTGGCGGTTTTCGGGTCGGCGCTCCGTGCTGATTTTCGTCCCGAAAGCGATATTGATTTGCTGGTTGAGTTTGAACCCGACCAGGTCCCTGGCCTCTTCGGGATCGCGCGCATGGAACGAGAGCTTTCAGTGCTGCTGGGCGGACGGAAGGTTGATCTTCGCACGCCTCAGGACTTGAGCCGGTATTTCCGTCAGCGAATCCTGGAAGAAGCAGAGGTCCAATATGAGGGAGGATGACCTCATCCGGTTCCGACATATGTTGGATGCCGCCCGCGAAGCCATTGAATTTGTGCGTGGCCGGACGCGCTTTGACTTAAACAGTGATCGTCAATTGGTGTTGGCTTTGGTCAAAGATATTGAAATTATTGGGGAGGCGGCCTATCAAGTGACAACGGATACTCGAGATCAAACCTGCGGAATCCCATGGGACGACATGATCGGCATGCGCCACCGGTTGGTTCACGCCTATTTTGACATCGACCTGGATATTCTCTGGAAAACGGCGCAAGAAGACCTTCCACCGCTAATCGCAGAACTGGAACACGTCACATCCGGAGATCTAAGCTGATAGCTCGGACGGCACTCGCCCGGTTCCCCAATAAATCGTCATAATGCAGGCCTTGTTGTCAGTGGGAGTGTGATCCCCTGAGGGAGACCACATCATATGTGGAAAAGAAAAAAGAACTCATCCTACGTCGCATGTCAGTGCGTTAACTAGACAAGATTTTGTGAAATGACCGTGGGGAAGGCACACCATGGACTCTGACGGCGGGTTTTTAGTAGTGGAAGCGCAATTGGGCGATCAAGAGTGCGTCTCCCTCTATTCGATAGACCATGCGATGCTCATCAGTTATGCGGCGGGACCAGAATCCTGAAAGTGCATGCTTCAATGGTTCGGGTTTACCTATACCTGTGAAGGGATCGCGTTGTGTCTCCCGGATCAATTTATTGATTCGTTCGACCATGCGTTTGTCCTGCATCTGCCAATAGAGATAGTCTTCCCATCCTTCGTCAGCAAATATCAGCTTCACTTGGCCAACTTCCGCTCAACGCCCTTGCCGGCGTTCAATTGGGCGGCGGCCGAAAGGAGGCGTTTGGCGTTGGCGGGCGTACGCAAGAGATAGGCGGTTTCCTCTAACGCCTTATAATCTTCGAGCGAAAGCATCACGACAGACTGCTCTCCGTTGCGGGTGATGATCAAAGGTTCATGGTCGTTGCACACTCGGTCCATGGCACTGGCCAGGTTTGCACGAATAGTAGTATACGTCACGGCATCCATAGTTATGTTCCTCCAATATGTACAGGTAACTGTACAGTCAGATGAAAAGTTTGTCTAGAGTGACAATTCGGTTGGTCTATCGGGAAGACTTTTAAGTCCCTGAGTATAATCAAGGCGACTTCATAAAAATTTTCGTTTTCTCTCCCTGTTTTGCTGGCTCGGCTTTCTATGTCTAAGTGCGCTCGCATAGCATGGGTGATTCACAGTCCGCTTCGGCACCTACCGAAACCACGCCATATGTGGAAATGAAAAAAGAGCTGATCGTATGGAGTAACCCCATTATGTCTAGCGGGTTAAAGGCCCGTCCAAGGAGTAGAACGGGTGCTATCCTTTCCCACACAGGACAGACCAGGAAGGGATTATTCATACCGTCCCAGACCTTACTCTGGCTCTCCGTTCGATCGTCAACGATATGGGGTCTATGGTGTCGTAAATTGCGTAATTTTACAACTTGGTGAATTGGGCAGGAATGGCATTCCTGCACGGAACTGCTCGGCGCATTGCTTGATTGCAAGTGCAGCATCAGACGTCGCCTGGTCGAAGGTGACCTGCCCGGGCGTCATCCATATCGGCGATGTGACTGAGTGAGGGTGCTTACTCTTCTGTGAATGGGCTGTAGCCTTGATACCTAGATCGAGGGCCGTGCCATTGTTTCCGACGATGCCGGTGTTACTCACGTTGTTGACCCCCATGCGATGACAGTTGTTGCATAGGTTGTCCCTGACCTCGACCTTATAGGCTTTCCATGGGGCGAAATCAGCGCCGACAAAGGAATAGGGCTCGGGGTCGCTGTTGAAGGTGATATCACCCGCACCGGGCAACTGGTTGGGGCCGGATATCTGGGCGAGATACGGTGATCGGATAATTGGCCCATTGTCATGGCAACTGACGCAGGGGAATTCGCTGTTGACAATTTGTGACGGTGTCATCCAGAAAGGTGGATTGCCCACCCCCTTGGAAGGTGCCTTGACCTTCTCATCATGGCTCAAGTGAAAGTCTTCAAGTGCTCCCTGATAGAAACACGTTTTGCCATTGACTTTATTGTGCTGGATGATTGCCACGTCGCCATACTGTCCTTGCGGGAGGCCCATCTTTCGGGCATGCGCCACCACATAGGCGTCTGGCGTATTGACTAGCACCCGGAAGCGGCTGCCACGATCGCATTTTCCGTTGAGGACGTTAGGACGATCACAGGTGCCGTCTGGATAGGTCGCAGTAGCCGGAGTGAGATGATCGGTTGGAACCGTTGTCCCCAAAGGGCTATCGACATCGAAATCGGGAACAGACACGCCGATGGCCTGATCGCATTCCCGGGCAAAGGCTGCAAGGACATCCGTTCCTCCCGGTGTGGTTAGGAGGCCTGGCCAATTTCCGGCAACAGGGGCAGGATAGCCGAGTCCTCCACCGGTTTGATCGTCGGCACGATCGGCAACAACGTCATACCGCATATACTGATTGCCTTTAAAGAAATAGACAACCGACTTCCCCTCGATCTTCGTCGGCCAGGCCACCGCACCGTCGATTCCACCTGGAAACTTGAAATTTGGCCAATTGCCCGCAATGGGCTTTGGGTAGCCCGGGTCAGCCCGATGCCGCTTCACATCAAAGCGGATGTACTGATCATCCCGGAAAAAGTACGCGACGGTCCTGCCGCTTCTCGGCACGGGCCAAACCACAACGGCATCCACCCGATCTGTCCAGATCCCAGGCCACTTCAACGAGATCGGCTGGGGGTAGGCCCGGCCGGCACCATCCGCCGCATCCGCACGATCAGCATCAACGTCATACCTCATGAACTGATTGCCTTTGAAGAAGTAGGCGACCGTCTTGATTTCTGCTCCTCCCGGAGGCGGCGTAGGCCAGAAGACTGCCGCGTCCATGTTCTCCTCAAAAAGTCCAGGCCAGATGTTCCGGATGGGGCGAGGGTACGGATTGCCACTGCCATCGTCACTGTCCGCCCTGTCTTGGGCGATGTCGTATCGGGCATACTCATTTCCCTGGAAGAAATAGACCTTGCCGTTATTCCATACTACCGGCACCAGTTTTTCTGAACCGGTCAACTGAGCCCACACGTTCACTGTCCCACAGAAACTCATCGCGATGAGCATTCCGCAGAGTGTCGACAGGAAAATTTCACGAGACATTCTCATAGCGTGATCCCTTTCTTACCTTACTTATCCATTGCGCACATTCCGTTCATTTACTCATTCCTAAACATCTTCTGTGTTGCTCGAATAAGCAAAACCCATTCCCCTCAAAACGGGTGCGCGAGAGAGACCCTTACGGTATCTGATTGATAGCTCCTACTGGCACCAGGCTTCACATCCTTGCTGATACTGCTGCTCTCAACTCCACATGCGTTGCGCGTATCAATGACGATACACGTCGTATCGAATCAGATACGCATTCTCTTTTGTGCGACCGCACCTGAATTTCAAAAATCCTTGCGCACAAATTTCTTATACTCATGTGAGATTTTTTTTACTTTAGGGATAAATGGGCAAATCCATGCAAGGATAATTCGTCTATCTCGGAGTCATATTCCTGAAGAATCGAAAGTGAAACGGAATTGAAAAGTGGGCAAATCTTTTGTTGAGCCTTTTTTCCTCTTGATGGAACTTTGGCTAAATGACGTGTCGTTTGCAGGTTCACAGTCTCTATGTTTTAGAGAAAAGTGGTTGTATGCCTCAATGAATTTTCTTGCCGGAGTCGGCCCGGCAGCCGAGGTGTTGCCGGATGCGTCTCGAAGAGCGCGACCATTGTTGTGGAGGCAAAAGGACCCAAAACCACTGACACCCCGCCCGGCCCCATTTGGATGATTCTGATGCAAACTATTGGAGGGCGGACCAACTTGCGGATCCTG
The DNA here is from genome assembly GCF_052156535.1 of Nitrospira sp. T9. Taxonomy (NCBI): domain Bacteria; kingdom Pseudomonadati; phylum Nitrospirota; class Nitrospiria; order Nitrospirales; family Nitrospiraceae; genus Nitrospira; species Nitrospira sp. T9. The sequence goes on along the minus strand of NZ_JBQKUP010000035.1, from coordinate 18,521 downwards.
CCCTGAGCTTTGCTGAAGGGCTCACACAAGGCCCACCAATTCATGGGAGCATCAGGCCCTAGGACTGGGCGGCAGGCGTCGGACCGAAAAAAACAGGGAGGATTTCCAGATTTGAGTTTCTTCTGAAAATTCTTTAACTCGCAGTGATGACCCACAGCTTGACTAATTTCCCTCGTTGAACAAGAATTCGCCTATCCTATGCCCATCCGCATAAGAAACTTTGGGAAAAGGCAAAAACTGGGCAAGCCTCTGATCTTTGGAGGATGATGGCCGTCTGAAGTCGCCATTGTTAGGGTGTGTTATTTGGACAGAAAGTCAAAGATCCGGCTCTTATACGGATCCGCCTAAACATTGTTAGCTGGACAACGAGGCACCATTGAGCCAGTACCTAAACCACTTTCCAAAGCCTCTCTTGGATGACCTCGTAGCGGGTCGCTGGCTACCAGTGATTGGTGCCGGGATGTCTCGGAATGCTGTAGTCGCGCCGGGCCAGCAGGTTCCGCTGTGGGACGATCTTGGGCGCGAGCTGGCTGCTGATTTGCAGGACTATCCCTATGCGGGCGCACTTGATGCGGTGTCGGCGTACGCTCATGAGTATGGTCGGCCGAGAATGGTTGAACGGGTCGCTGATGCGCTCCTGATCAATGAGGCGAGGCCCGGCGATGCGCACCGAGCGTTCTGCTCCATTCTGTTTGATATCGTTTGTACAACGAACGTGGACTTCTTACTGGAGCGGCAATACGGAGCTACTTCCCGGCATTGCCGACCAATCGTCGATGAAGATCACCTCGCGGTAAATGATCGTACCAATACAACGGCGCTGCTGAAGCTCCACGGGGACGTACATCATCCCGCACGCCTCGTTCTGACGGAGGAGGACTACGACGGATTTCTCGACAAGTACCCGTTGCTGGCGACCTATCTTGCCAATCTCCTCATCACCAGAACGGCCGTCCTGATCGGCTACAGTCTCGACGACCCAGACTTCAGGCAGGTGTGGCAAGTGGTCGGCGAGCGTCTAGGAAAATCCCGGAGGTTGGCCTACGCGATATTGGTAGACGCAAAGGGCACGGATGTCGCGCGGTTTGCCCGCCGCGGAGTCAAGGTGATCAGCCTTCCCGGCAGCCGTGCTAAGTACACTCACGTGCTGGCGACGGCATTCGACCAACTACGTGAGTACATGCAAACCCACTTGATTGGCGCAAGTCACGTGACCGAGGAGGAGCCGCTCACTGAGTTTTCACTCCCGCAAGGGGCCGTGACAAGATTGTGCTTCTTTGCAGTTTCATTGGGCCTCCAGCCGCAGTATCGCGACCAAGTGTTTCCTCTCGCGGAGCGGGCTGGCCTTGTGCCGGTCACCGCTGCAGATGTGATTGCGCCTGGTGAAAACTACACCGCCAAGATTGACGCGATCATGCGCAGATCGGTGGCGGCAGTGGTGGATGTGACCACCCAGAACACGATCTTGGAACTTGGGATGCTCATGGGAATGCAAAAGCCCCTGCAAACACTTGTTGTTGTCGAGGAGGGCACAGTTCTTCCCACTGACCTCGCGAATCAACGAATCGCGAGACGTGCGAAGGGCCCAGTCGCCGATCAGCCAAAGCTTCTTCACTCTTTCGATGAGTGGTTTCGAGGTGTTGCTGCTGACATCCAGCCACGGCTGGCCGAAGAACCGCTGCGATTACTTGGTGCCCACGAGTACCGCGCCGCAGTGACCTCGGCGATTACGCACCTTGAGTCTCTGCTACGCACCGCACTTGAGAAGGAAGAGAATCTGCTGGGTCGCGCCTACGCGCTTCGATCGCTAGCTGGCCTCGCAGCAAAACGCGGATTGTTGACCGAAGCTGAACATCAAAAACTACGCGACTGGATGCCCGTTCGTAACATGGTTGTACATTCGCAGGAGAGCGTCACTCGGGCAAAAGCCACGGAGATCGTCCGGGGAATAATGGCGATTGGACAGAGATTGCGGCCCAATGCGTAACAGCGGGCCAGCTAACAACAGCCTGCAGCTGACGGCGCTTCGCGCCGCAGCTGATGCTGAGCGTTAGGCGGTCGCCTCCCGCCTAGCAGGGTCAGGTCTTACAATATTACAGTGGATAGTTATGCTTGGGGTTGGTTAAGTGAAACGGAAAGCTGATTCCTGATTGCAAGGCCCCATTCCATAGATTTCTTCGTTCCCTTGCCTTTGATCCGATGCCTGCTGTTCGGCCTTCTTGGCGGACGCTCTTCAAGCATTGGCGGGCCTTGTTTGAGCCCTTCGAGAAACCTCAGGACGGGCCTGGCGAGTTGGCCCGCCCTCCTGTTTCCTGCGTCCGCTTAATCTAAAGAGGCCGAACTGGGCGTCAATGGTTTTGGCTACTTTTGCCGAAACAAAAGTGGCTCGGCTGTCGGGCCGAAACCCGGCGATAGAAACAATGGTCTGCGAGCACCCAATTCGGTGTTGAAGGTTGGTTAAGGGTCGGTACTTGAATGGTAGGCTACCTGAACGGGAAACGAGTTTCAGTCCACAAAAATTGCGATAGATTCATATTCTTTAACGAGTCATTTGGTCTTTTTTTTCTTCTTTTGAGTTTTCCTTTTTTTCTTGTTTTTATTTTCCTCTTCCTCCTCTATTTCTTTGAGCAACTCTTCCAAGCTGGGTTCCTCGCTGGGATGTGTCACCGTAAAGGCATAATCCTTTTTCGAGATTTTGACGACCTCGATCTCTTGATCTAAAAACGCCTGAATCTCCTCAAGTCGTGGCTTTTCTTCTTTGCTGCAGAACGAAATCGCAATCCCCTTTTTGACGCCACGCCCGGTTCTTCCCACACGATGCACGTAGTTTTCTGCCTTATCCGGCAGGTCATAGTTCAACACATAATGAACATCCGGAATGTCGATGCCGCGTGCGCTGACGTCTGTGGCGATTAAAACCTGACAAGCCCCTGTTTTAAAAGCGTTCATGACCGCTGCCCGGTCACGCTGATCCTTTTCCCCATGAATGGTCAGCGTTTCAATTCCGACACGACCCATCGCCTTGGCAACCCGTTCAGCGCGCACTCGCGTCCGGACAAACACGATCACGCGGCTCTCAGGATTATCGTTCAGGAACCGCTCCAGGAAAAACCGTTTATCATCCATTTCCACGAACATCACATAGTGAGAGACATTTTTGGATACACGATTGTCCGGCGAGATTTGAATCCGGATAGCCGAATGTCTCACCTGAGAATACGCCAGTTTTTTGATCTCGGCATTAATAGTTGCCGAAAAAAAGAGCGTTTGATGGTTGTGGGGCAGTTTTTTTTTGATCGCATGAATATCACCAATAAATCCGAGATCGAGCATGTGATCAGCTTCATCCAGCACAAGGGTTTGGACCCGGTCCAGCAGGACATACCCCTGACTGATCAGATCAAACAGGCGGCCGGGTGTCGCAATGAGCACATCAATGCCATTTTGAAGTGTTTGTATCTGCGGGTCCTGCTCCACGCCCCCATACATGGCAAACGCCTTGACCTTGGTCTGTTTGGAAAGTTGGGCAAAGACCTCTCCAATCTGCATCGCCAGTTCGTGCGTCGGCACCATGACAATACATTGGATGCCATTGGAGCGTTGACTCCTTTTCCACTGGTCAAGATGATTGATAATCGGGATGGCAAATGCTGCCGTTTTCCCCGTTCCTGTTTGGGCAATGGCCAGAACATCTTCCCCCGCCATGATCGAGGGCATGGCTTTAAATTGGATGTCCGTGGTTTTCACAAATCCGAGTCGGGACAGGTTGTTTTTCAAAGCTTCTGAAATGGGATATTTTGCAAACTTCATGGTGTTTCAAGACCTCTTCTTCTCATCAACTCCGGCGAAACAGGTGTGAATCATTCTGATATTGGACTGTGCCCCAGTCTACTCGGAAATGATCAGACAGGCAAAAAACATTAGGGAGAAGAAATGTGCTTGGAGTCAGATCCTGCCATGTAACAGCAGATTATCCCGCCCGAGGGTAGTTGAGGGAAGCCCAAAGGAGATTTCGTCATATCCAGGCATTTCCACATTTTTCCTTTCAGCCATGTGCTGATGAAAAGCATGCTCTTTAGCTGATTAAGTCGTTCCTCTCTCACTCGGCAACGATGGCTTCCGGTTCATTCGGAACTTTTACCGGGGAAGGCGAGTTGACAGTAACGGTGAACATGCCCAACACATCCTCCACGACCAGATAGAGACAGGGAATAAGCACGAGCATGATGGCGGTGGCAAAGAGAATTCCAAATCCCAATGAAATGGCCATGGGTATCATGAAGCGGGCCTGACGGGACGTTTCGAAAATCATGGGACCCAATCCGCCAAAGGTGGTGAGGGTGGTCAACAGAATGGGCCGGAACCGGCGGATGCCGGCTTGGCAAATGGCCTCAAAGGCATTATGTCCTTCCCGCCGCCTGGTATTGGCATAGTCGATCATGATTAAGGAGTCATTGACGACCACTCCGCCCAGAGCAATGATCCCCATCATACTGATGATGCTGATGTTGTAGCCCATAATCATATGCCCGATCACCGCACCAACCAATCCGAACGGAATGGATGTCATCACAATGGCGGGTTGAAGGTAACTACGAAACGGCACGGCAAGCAACACATAAATCAGGATCAAGGCCAGTGTCGAACTATAGAGAAAACTCTGAAGCGCATCTCGCATATCGGCCTGGCGTCCTTCGAAGCTGTAACTAAGGCCGGGATAATCACGAAGCAGGGCCGGAAGTACGTCGCTTTTCAGTTTATTGAGGACAAGGTTGGTTTCCTTTGCGGGTTGGACATTCGCGGTGACGGTCACAGTGCGGTGTCCGTCCCGACGGGTGATTTCCCGAAACGCCCGGCCTTTTTCGACTGTCGCAACCTGATACAACGGCACGTGCGGACCGGCAGGCGTTCGAAGCACCAGATTTTCCACGTGGTATTCGCTCGAGCGCTCCGACTCCGGGAATCGCACCAGTACTTTGATCTCGTTTCGCCCTCGTTGCTGGCGAAGGGCTTCCGATCCGTAAAACGCATTGCGGGCTTGTCTGGCGATATCTCCGGCCGTGAGGCCGAGGCTGCGGGCCTCCTCTTTGATGCGGAAGTCCAGTTGGGGTTTTCCTGGAGAATACCCGTCGTCCACGTCTTTCACACTGCCGAATTCAGCCAGACGGTCGGCCAAATCGGTGCTCGCCTTATCGAGCATGTCAATATTTCGATGGCTGAGTTCAACACTGATCCCGGCCCCGCGCCCCGGACCCCCGCTATCCGCCTCAAACCGCAGGTATTCCACTCCCGGGAAATCCGGAGTGTGTTCCCTCCAGAGGGTGGTCAATTCGCTGGTGCTGAGCGGACGATGGTTGGCATCCGGCAAATAGGCGCGAACGTCGATGGCGTTTTCCAGCACCAGCGCAAAGGTGCCGTTGGTAATATGTTGTCCCGGATACTGGTCGACCACCTCTTGCACGGAACGGATCAACCCGTCCCGGACCCGGATCATTTCCTCGGGAGGACTTCCGAAAGGAAGCGCGGCTGTGGCCTTGGCAAAATCAGCCTCAACGGTGGGCATGAGAATAAAGCCCATGCGTCCGCTGAATGGATAGGCCAGAACAATGGCAAAAATCCCGAAACCAATGGCAATCGTCAGGTAGCGGTGAGTAATGGCGCGGCGAAGAAAAGGACCATAGGTCCGTTCAACGAATCGGGAAAACCAGGCACTGAACCGTTGTTGGGTGTGATGCAGGGTTCTGCCGATCGTGCCGGACGGATTGGTGCCGGAATGTGCCAGATGGGCAGGAAGGACGAATAAGGCTTCGACCCAGGAAATAATGAAGGCGGTCGAGACCACGACGGGAATCACGGCCCAGATTTTCCCGAAGGATCCGGGCATAAACATCAGCGGCAGGAAGGCCACGATATTCGTCAAAATGCTGAAGCTGATGGGAATGGCAATATCCCGTGCTCCCAGGATGGCTGCCTCGCTGAAGGATTTGCCGCGTTGCCGGTATTCATAAATGTTTTCTCCGGCAATAATGGCATCATCCACGACAATCCCGAGCGCAATAATGAATGCAAAGAGGGACACCATATTGATAGACACGTCCATGGCCGGCAGAAAGAGCATGGCCCCTAAAAATGACGTCGGGATTCCCACCGTTACCCAGAACGCCAGTTTGTATTCCAAAAACAGGGTGAGGATAGCCAGGACCAATAACAATCCGAGAAATCCATTCTTCAGCAGAAGCGTCAGGCGTTGATAATAGATTTCCGACCGGTCTTTGAGAATGGTGTAATGGATGGAGTCCGGCAGATCAGGAATAATACGGGCCATCGCGGCGCGTGCGCTTTCCGACACACCGATCGGAGTTTGATCTCCCACTCGATAGATTTCGATGCCAATGGCACGTGCGCCGTTAAATGTGGCATACGTTTCGCTTTCCTGGAATCCTTCCGACACGTGGGCGATATCTCCGAGACGCAAGAGCGTTCCCGTTTGGTTGGCAATGATAGGAATGTCGGCAAAGTCTGATGCCCAATCACGTCGTTCCTGTACCCGCAACAGGATTTCGCCACTGGAGGTTTCCACGCTTCCACCGGATCGATCTAGTGCGGTCGCGGCTATGGTTTGTGCGATGTCCTCCAATGTCAGTCCATAGGCCCGGAGGTCTTCTTGGGGCACCTCCACATGAATTTCATACGCCCGCGCGCCTTCAAGGTCGACTTGCGTAATCCCGGGTTCCTGTAAGAGACGGTCCCGAACCTGCTCGGCGACTTCACGAAGCGTCCATTCCGAGACGTCACCATACAACTGAAGCGTCAGGACGTCGCGACGACGGGTGTCCAAGGTGACACGCGGCTTTTCCGTATCTTCGGGAAAGGTGACGATGCGGCTGACCGCCTGCTGAATGTCCTGATAGACTTTTTGATTGTTGGACTTGGCCAGGAGTTCGACGACGACCGTTCCCTGATTTTCCGCGGCCGTGGCCCGAATCTCGTTAACGCCCTCCAGACCACGCACCCCTTCCTCGATCGCCAGAATCACCCCGTGTTCGACTTCTTCGGGACTCGCGCCCGGAAACGGAACGGTGATGGTGACGGTGTCTTCTTCAAATTCGGGAAAGACCTCCTGCTTAATGTGGGAGGCCATAAAGAGTCCACCCAGAAGTAGTGTCAACATGAGCAGGTTGGGCGTGATCCGGTTGTGCACCATCCAGGCGAGAGGGCCGGATTCCTGCTGAGGTGGAGACGAGGAAGGGTTAGGTGCCATGGGGAGTCCCTGATGTGTCCGAATGGCTGGTATTCAGGCGAATGGGCATCCCATTCGTGGGGGCGGAAATGTCGGTGACCACTAAGCGGTCTCCCGTTTCCAGGCCTTCAGAAATATAGACCGCATGTTGGCCACGATAGGCGATCGTCACCTGACGAATTTCCAATGTATTGTCTGTATTCATGAGCCACACGGTGTCCTGATCATGGATCCAGCGACGATCCACCTTGGCCAGCCGGCTGAGTTCCTCCCCCTGAATTTCAGCGCGAAGATAAGAACCGAGCAGCACGCGAGGCAGCGGCGCATGCTGTGCTTGAATATTTAAAGGGTCTTGAATGGCCACCAGCAGTCTGGCCATTCGCCCATTGGGTTCAAGATCGGTCAGCAACCGGACCACCCGGCCCGTCCGAAATTTCTCTTTTCCCCACACATTTTCCTGGAAGAGTTTGACGGCGGACCCTGGTTCATCAGGTGTGCGAGGAATCGTGATCCAACGTAATTGAGCCATGGGAACGGCTAACTCGACCCAATATTCTTTCGTTCCCGCAATCGTCACGAGATCGGTGGTGGTGGTCACGTAGGTCCCGAGATCGACGTGATGGCGAACGACGGTTGCCTCAAACGGGGCTTTGATGACGGTGCGGGCCAGCGCGAGCTTTGCGGATTGCAGGGCCGCCGCGGCGGCATCCACGTCGGCTTTCATCGCGCGCAGTTGCGGGAGGCGAAGGACCAGGGCCTTTTCCTGGTCGTTAATCGTTGCACCCAATAAATCGAATTCCTGTTTGGCGACGACCTGGTTGCCCTCTTCGAGGAGAAGAGCCACCCGGGCTTTTGCCAGATCGGATTGTCGTTGGCGGACGGCCAGCGCATAATCCGCCGGTTCCAAACGAAGAATGGTTTCCTGGGCCTTGAAACGACCGCCGGGAACGAGTTCAGGGTTGACGGCGATGATTTTCCCGTTCACCTGTGACCGGAGTGTGATTTGATGAACAGGCTGGACTTGTCCCCAAGCCTCGATGGTCAGCATCTGTGTGGTTACATTGATTTCAACGGTTTCCACCAGACGGGGCTGCCTGGGTTTGGGATGCCGTTCAGGTTGTGGGGCGGTCTGGACGATCGAAAACGCAATGCCCCCAGCCAGCGCCAGGATCAGAACAGGCAGGACCGCCTTCACCAGGTTCAGTCGTATGTTGGAATGGGATGGGGGTAACATGAGTTGGGCGTTTGTCGGGAGGAATCCCTATCCGGTGGAAATGGTTAATTGACGGATTTCAGGTTTAGTCATAGGCCACCCACCCGCCAGAGCCTTGGCCAGATCAACCCGGAAATCGATGAGCGTCCGTCGGGCGGTCAGGATCTCGCGTTCAAGCTCCTGTTGACTGTTCAGGGCATTAAGCACGTCCAGATAGGCGGTTGCGCCATTCAGATATCGGGCTCGCAAGCGTTCGATCACCTGGGTGGCGATGTGGAACTGCTCTTCAAGGCTGGAGGTTTTTGCCCGTTGTTGTGTTTCACGAATCAAGGCATTTTCGACCTCCTGGAAGGCTTGAAGGACCGTGAATTCGTAGTTGTGAAGGACTTCAGACCGGGCGGCTTTGTTTAGATCGACCTGCGCCGCCCTCGCCCCCGCATTAAAGATCGGTGCTACGATTTGTGCCGATACGGTGGCTAACCAATTGGCAAACAGTCCTCCCGGAGCGGCGGCAAAGGATCCGCTGGTCAGTGTTGGGGTGAGATTTGTGGTTATCGACCCGGCAAGATCAATGCGCGGGAAACGTTCGGCAATGGCGGCCGCGACACGCGCATCGGCGGCTTGTACCTGGTAAAACGTGGCCTGCACATCAGGGCGACGTTGAATGAGCTCCCCAGGAAGGCCGGTACTCGGCAATGGGGGAAGGCGTATCAGCGCCTGATTGTCGGGGAACTCCAGAGACTTCGGAGGTTTCCCAAGAAGAATGGCAAGTTGATGGCTCAGTGTTCCAATTTGCGCGCGGACGTCTTTGGTTTTTCCACGCGTTTGTTCCACTAATTGTTTCTGTCGCAGGACGTCGGCCGCCGCGGCCACGCCCTGTCGGAACCGCAAGGTGACTAATTGCAGGACTTTCTCGTTGGTCGCTATCTGTTTCTCCAGCAAGGCCAGTTGGCCTCGTTGTTCGAGCAGGTTATACCAGGTTTTCGCCATCTGACTTGTTAAGGTGATCGCGGCGACCGTTAAATCGGCCTGACTGGCTTGTGCGTCGAAGTTCGCCGCACTTCCGAAAGCCCGTACCCGTCCCCACAGGTCCAGCTCATAGGCCACTGATACTCCTACAGCAAAACGATCAGTTTGCGTGCCTAAATCCGTGCGGCTCCGGCTGGCGTTACTGTTTCCGTTTAAGAATGGAAAGCGGGGGGCTCCATCACGCACCGCAATGGCTTCCGCCTGTCGCAGGCGGTCCCAGGTGGCTAACAGAGTCGGGTTGTCTTCCAGCGCGCGTTCAATCAACCGGTCAAGGGCCTGGTCTTCAAAGGCTTCCCACCATTTGTCCGGCAACGCATGCTGGCCGGAAAGGGAAAAGGAATCGGGCGGCTGAATTTTCAATTCAATGGGTTGTGGGTCGAACAAGCACCCGGTAATCAGCATCAGGGAAATTCCTGTGAGGATGGGGCGACAATATTGGAGGGTAATCATACGATGTTGCGGATGACGAGGAAAATAAATCCTGATCCCTTTAAGACTTTATGGATGGTACTTGTCTGAACTTCATGTGACCGGAGATGAAAAAGGTCATTGTGGTGGATCTTGGTGACGAACACGATCCAATCAGCCGTTTCACCCCCATACTTCTCTGTTCGGTTAGTATACCCAGGAAATTTCTCCGAAATTTTTCCATATCCTTCTTTTTTGTAAGAAAACCTGACAGAATTCTGTTTTGACAAACTTTGATACAATTTTTTTTCCCCCACTCCCGGTACCGGCGTCATAATACTGAAGAAGGGTGATCTTGAGGAGCCATATGGATTCGTTACCGCATCTCCTTGTCGTTGACGATCAGCCGGATATTCGCAATCCGCTTTCAAGCTATCTCACGCAAAAGGGCTTTCGGCTGAGTGTGGCTGGAAGCGCGGGGGAAGCCCGGAAAATTCTCGAGACCAGCGCCATCGACCTTGTCGTGTTGGATATCATGATGCCGGGAGAAGACGGTCTCTCTCTTTGCCGTCATTTACGTGAAACAAAGGACATTCCTATCATTTTGCTCACGGCTATGGCGGAGGAAACGGACCGCGTGATCGGGTTGGAAATGGGTGCGGATGATTATGTCGTCAAGCCGTTTAATCCCAGGGAATTGTTGGCACGAATCAAATCCGTGCTCCGGCGGGCGAATAGTCTGCCATGGAAGGAACGGCGCATTGCGGAAAAAACCATTCGATTCGACCGGTGGGTCTTACAGGTTTCGCAACGGGAACTCATCGGGGAGGATGGAGTGGCCATTCCGCTCAGCACCGGGGAATTCGTGCTGTTGAGGGTGTTCCTGAATCATCCACGCATGGTCTTGACTCGTGATCAATTACTCGACCTCACCCGCCATCGCGCGGGCGATGTGTTTGATCGCAGTATCGACAATCAGGTCAGCCGGTTACGAAAAAAGATTGAAATCGATCCCAAATTACCCGCCTTGATAAAAACGGTGTGGGGCGGGGGATACACCTTCACTGCAGAGGTCACCTTTCAATGAAACCGGGTATGTCCATCTTCCGGCGGTTGTGGCCGCAACGGTTGACCAGCCAGATGATTGCCCTTCTGCTCGTGGCCCTGGTCATTGCGCAAGTGGCCAACTTTCTCATTTTTACCGATGAGCGTCGTGCGGCTATTCGATCTGTCGAGCGGACCCAAATTCTCGAGCGAACCGCTTCTCTCATCGATCTCATTGAACACAGTCCATCCGGTTTGCACGATCGCATGGTCCAGGCCGCCAGTTCACGAAAGTTGTACTACTGGTTGTCGGATACCAGTCAGATTCCTCAGGGCATGCAACAAGGCGACCATGAGTGGATCAGCCGTCTTAAGGATTTGCTGAACAAGAACGACGTGTCTGAACTGCGATTCATGCTTCCCCCACAGGACGGGTCTTGGAAAAAGACCATAGGGGAGGGGCCTGGAGGCGATCAGCATTTCACAATACAAAGTGAAAATTCCGGACCGTCCTTTCCGCTTCCGCTCTCGGAGTTTGATGCCCCCGGCCTGCTGATTTCCGCCCGTCTACAGGATGGCCGCTGGCTGAATGCCGGTATGGGTATCACCCCATCCCTGGGCCGTTGGGCGCTGCCGACACTCATTTCGATGGTCCTTGCCGGTGGCAGTATCTGCCTGATCGTGGTGTTCATGGTGCAACGCCTCACGCGTCCGCTTCAACAACTCACAGAAGTCGCGGAACGGGTTGGTCGCGGGGAATCCATCACGCCCATTCCGGAAGAAGGTCCCGTCGATATTCAGCAGACCATCCGGGCGTTTAACCGCATGTACGAACGACTGCAACGGTTTGTCCAGGATCGCACGAGAATGCTGGCGGCCATCAGTCACGATTTACGCTCTCCCATTACCTCTCTTCGACTGCAAGTCGAATTGATGAAGGATCAGGAAGCCAGAGGCAAGATGCTGGATACATTGGAAGACATGCAACGAATGACCGAAGCCACGTTGGCCTTCGCCCGAGACGAGGCCTCGACGGAGGTGTCGCGCTCGGTCGATCTCAGCGCCTTAATCGATAGTCTTTGTCAGGATCTGGCCGATATGGGCATGGATGTGAAATTCGAGAGCGCGAAGAAAACACCATTTACCTGCCGCCTCATCAGCCTCAAACGGGCCATTCGTAATCTCATTGAAAATGCCGTGAGCTATGGAGGGCAGGTCGAGGTCAAGCTTCGACAGTCTGACACGGAATTTCAGATTGTGATTCAAGATAGTGGTCCGGGAATTCCGGAGCAGGATTTTGAACGGGTCTTTCAGCCGTTTGTGCGGCTGGAGGAATCCCGCAATAAACAAACCGGAGGCATTGGTCTCGGCATGGCTATCGCCCGATCCATCGTTCGCAATCATGGCGGGGACATCAGTTTGGCCAACCTCCCGGGCGGGGGCTTAACGGTGACGATCCATCTGCCGGCATCTCCACTTCCCCAAGCCACCGATCAAACCTCCGCCTGAACGTGCAATTCCCCATGTTCCGTGATGGGCGTGTCTAATCGTTTCAGTACAAAAGATCTCAACAATCCCCGCTTCATTTTTTCTGTTCCACATCTTGACTAATTTCGTCAATTGACGAAAAATCAGCCCAGAAATCCATTATATCGCAATGGTCAATCACTCATTTTCCCACTGGAGGTCATGACACCATGAAACCCCAACCCTTTATTGTCTCACCCGAAAACTACGAACCTGCTTTGAATGTGCTTGGCACGAAGGTGACCGTACTTGCATCAAGCGACGCGACTCAAAGCTATGAGATCACTCTGCAGCAAGGCGATGAAGGAATGGGTCCGCCCCTGCATAGTCACGCCTGGGACGAGTCCTTCTATGTCCTTAAAGGTCAGATTGAGTTTAGTTGCGACAACAAGACGGTCATGTGCCTGCCCGGCACGCTGGTGCACGTACCGGCCGGCACGGAGCACGGCTTTCGCTACGGGCCAGGTGGCGGAGAGATGTTCGAACTCACCGGCCAGGGCAGCATGGCCACGCGAATGTTCACCGCCCTCAGCAGGGAGATCCCCGCAGGCCCTCCCGATATTCCCAAGGTGCGAGAGGTCCTCAAACAAAACGGCGTAACCGTCGCAAGCCAAGTGGAGGTATAGCAGAACAAATCCAATACGTGGATGCGTGCTGTTGCTTATATTGGGGTTTCGGTCATTCAGAAGGCTCAGGGAGAAACGCCTCCCCGGGATAATCAGAATTCAGGCTTCGATATGAACAGTTAGATCGGGGCGCTATCTCACGAGGGTGGCCGTGTGGAACGACTATCACACATCCGGATATCTGCTTACAGAGGAAAAGGTGTCGGAAGAGGCATGGCCCAGGGGTGACAGTTTTTGGATAGCGGGGGCGGTGGGTCACCACCTATGCAAAAAAACCTGCGGCCTTTTGTCAACGAAAGGGAATCTAATAAATTAAGTGCAAGGAAAATGTCACCGGAGGAGGTGGACTATCTATGCTCCCAGAATGCGGGAGCGCATGTTTTTGAGGGGAGAACGATGAAATCAGAGGTCTACACTCCAGGTCATACACCTAACGCTACCAACTTTATGGCAACCCGAACCCTGGAGTCGCACGGTCGGTTTTTTGTCCCCTTCCTGAGTGCGAACCACGATGTGTTGGATCTAGGTTGTGGTCCCGGCACCATCAGTGTTGATATTGCCAGACTGGTTGCTCCGGGGAAGGTCACGGGAATTGATTCCAGCGAGTCTCAGGTTGTGCAGGCGCGCAAGCTTGTGGAAGAGGCCGGTGTGTCGAATGTGGATTTTCAGATAGGGTCATGTTACGAACTGCCATTCACAGAAGAATCATTTGATCGGATTTTTTGTCATGCGCTGATGGAACACCTTGCCGATCCAGTGGCTGCCTTGAGGGAGGCTTTTCATAAATTAAAAAAGGATGGAATGATTGGTGTTTGCAGTCCAGATTCCGATGGGTGGTTACTTTCTCCTTCCTCGGCTGAGCTCGAGGCTGCCGTAACAGCCTATGCTGATCTTCAGCAAGCGAATGGCGGTAATCTACGGATTGGAAAGAATTTGGGTGTTCTCCTTCAAGATGCGGGGTTTACAGACATACATCTTGCGGCACGATACGAATGTTATCCATCCTTAAAATTCATCGGAGAGTACCTTGCCCTTCAACTTGAAAAAAATGGGTTCAGTCCTCACGCGACAACTCTTCGGGAGTGGGCCAAGGATCCAACCGGCATGTTTGCTCAAGCCTGGGTGTCTGCCGTTGCCAAAAGATCCCAATAATGGAGTGCGGATTCCGGAAAGCATTGGACGAATATAGGTAGTCTTCTCAGTCTTCATGGATATAGGCAATTTTTTCTAACGCTTTATAATCTTCAAGCGAAAGCATCACGACAGACTGCTCTCCCTTGTGTGTGATGGTGAGTGGTTCCTGATCGTTGCAAACGCGATTTATAGCACTGGCCAAATTGGCACGAACGGTAATGTAGGTCAAGGCATCCATGGCTAGCCCTCTTAAAGCGGAGCATCTCGGAGTCTATCCTGAGTTGTTCTTCGCCTCACGTATGTCTTTTAGAAACAAAGAGCTAAAATGGATAATTCACTCGGTTATTAGCGAGTATGTAATTCGCGCAAACTTGGCCCATCCGATTTGATGACATAGTATGATGCTGTAAACTATTCCGTATAGGCATATTGGGGATAGCCCCTGCACTGGACCAAAGACTGATCAATATGAGGTAGGCATATGCGTGCGTGGTTGATGGATGATTATGAGGGTGTTGAAAGCTTGCGACTCGGTGAAGTGCCGGATCCACAGCCGGGTCCGGCACAATTGCTGCTCAGGGTGAAATTTGCCGCACTGAACCCGGCCGATGCATTTCTTGCGCGAAAGATGTACCCGGCCAATCCATCGCTTCCTCACATTCTTGGACGTGATGGGGTGGGAGAAGTGGTAGGGGTCGGACCAGGCGTAGAGCAAGTGCGCGTAGGCGAGACCGTCGGGATCTTACGTTGCGAGGTGGGTGTAGAGCAGTGGGGAACGCTTGCTGAGAAAGTGGTGGTTCCGGCCAAAAGTGTGACGCGTATCCCTACCGGCTGGTCGGATGAAGAGATGGCCGGTGCTCCGTTGGTCTTTTTGACCGCTTGGCAAGCGTTGACTCAATGGGCCGATCCTCCGGCACCACCATCGGCGAAAACTGTTCTTCTCGTGACCGGTGCTTCCGGGGGTGTCGGTGTGGCCTCGGTGCTGCTAGGGAAATCGATGAATCTGACGGTGGTGGCACTCTCCCGTAGTGCGAAAAAAAGGGACAAATTAAAACAACTTGGAGCGGATTTTGTGTTTGACCCGATGGACAGTAACCTCGTGAAGGCCGTGACGGCGGCACTGAGGCCGCGCAAAGTCGATCTTGCGGTGGATAACGTGGGAGGCGCACTGCTCCCTCAGGTGGTGGCTCTGCTTGGATATGGCGGGCGGGTCAGCGTCGTTGGCCGGAGCGGAGGAACGGTGCCGGAGTTCAACACGTCGACTCTGTTTTTTCGCCGTAATCGAATAGGCGGAGTCTCGGTTGGAGACTTTACCGCTCAGGAAGCGCATGCGGCGTGGGAACACATCGTTGGTCGATTGGATGCCATGGGGCAGCGACCACAGGTGGACACCATTGTCCCCTTCGAGGAGGCGAAGACAGGGTTTGACCGATTGGCCAAGGGCCCGATGGGAAAAGTGCTGGTGCAGGTGTCTGACTAAGGACGAGGTGGCTTCATCCCGGCCGCCGTCTGTGTGAAACACCGGCACCGAAGATGTATGTCGAGGCGGTCTCTCCCTTTCTCCTCGGTTAAGCGCAAAATATGGTACCGTCAGGGCCATCATGTAACCGATTTGCTCTGGATTGAGTTACCTGAAAAACCACAGTGCCACATGTTAAGTATAGATGAGAGAAAGAGTTAAAGGGGATTGCCTGACCGCAACTGATCCTCTTTAGATAGACTCTACGCTCCTTCCCTTCCGAAAATTCTGTTCAAATTTTTCCCTCCCACAACTTGCTTAATTTCCTCGTTTGGTTAAGAATTCGCCTGGTCAAGCTTAATCTGGTTGATGAGCGGTGACGTTAGCGAAAAAAGTCCTGTTGCCGATTCGCACGCTGCTGTGATCAATGGGCAAATGGACCGAAAGATCTTGTGATTGCACCGAACAACGCATATTGTTCGGAATAAGTGATAGCGTGTTTTACGGTCAGGAAAACCAGACCCTGCAGATTGTTTAGATATCCCCAGTAATTCGTAGGACACATGAAAATCGTATCCCCATTTGAGGGCCTTCAGTTTTCTAAATCGCTGGCTTGTGAGTTCTTTGCTGTTTTCTCCCGTTTTGAATTCACTCTTAAGGAATCGGGATTCATCAGGCAGAATCAAAAACGTGCGGAGCCAGCGTGGTGGTCGTTTGCAGAAAGCGTTAGCGGGTACTTATGCCTAGAGCAAAATTCTGAATTGTGTGACGCGGTGGAATATTTGACGACGGAAATTCCTCAAGTGCAAATCAGCAAAGACGAGTGGAGTCCGATCCCGCTTCACGGAAAAACCCAAATTGAAAAATCAATTGATTCTATTACTCGCGTTCGCAACAATCTCTTTCATGGCGGCAAGCACACTCCCCATTCCCCGCCCGGAAGAGACGAGAAGCTGGTGCGTGCATCTCTTGCGGTTCTTTACGCCTGCTTGGAGCAGAATGACGTGCTTCGCAATAATTATGAGCAGAATATGTTCTAATAATTTCTTGCATGCGAGGCAATGAAACTAGCGCGGCCTAATCATGACTATAGCCGAACGCAGACGGCGGACGAGGGTTGCTAGTCAAGTTTGAGGAATTGCTAATCGATTTGGGGTGAAGGGAAAGTGATGGGCCTTCGGCTGACCACAGTCCGCGTTTGGGCTCGTTCATCAACAACCTATGGCGGGGGAACGCGCTGCTCCAACAGAGGACTTTCCAACCGTCCACTTATTCACGCGTCAGTGTAGGCTTACAAATTTACAAGGGAAACTTATGTTGGATGAGGATAGAAATTCTGCCCTGCATGCAATAGCGGCCCTTGGCGTGCCTAAGGACCTCAGTCATATCCCTTTAACTGGGGCCCTCTACTGTCAGGAAATGGGAGGACCAGAGATTTCCACATATTGGTCCGGTCCTGAAGTTGCCGAACAATCGAATTTAATTCAGAAACAACGGGGAGAGATGTTTTTGGTTGTTAATTCCGTCTTATCCCTGGCCCATTTGTATGCCCGCGCATCGTCCCCTGGAAGGCACCAAGAGTTCGACTTCACATTCTTATTTTTCCTAAAAGGTTTTGCCCAAACGGCTGCATCGGTCAACTTGCTTTGCGGAGCCGGCTGTTATCTTGACGCGCTTGCCTTGATCCGTTCTCTGGCAAGTCGAGTAAATTTGCTTGCGCTCTTTGCTCTTGCTCCACATCTCTTTGACGAATGGCTTATAGAGCCAAAAGACAAATGTTTTTCAGATGGGAACGTTCGAAAGGAGCTTTCGAGCCACGGAATCACAATTTTCCCTCATTTTTATAAACAGTTCAGCGAGGTAATACATAGCCAATATCAGGCTGTAGGAGAGGCCGGCTACATGCAGAAAGGACTTTTCCCAAAGGTGGTCTCCATTGAAAATCAAATTCTTGTGGCAAGCAAACTACTGTTCGGGGTCATCGGAAACATAGGCTTATCCGTACTTGCTCTTTGTCCACGACCCGAGATTAGGGAGGAACTGAAGGAAGAGAAAAGGTTATTTGCTTTCTTCGTTCACGAACTGTTGCCTCCGAATAGGTTCGACCACTTGTTTACCACGATTGCTAAAGAGAGACACTGGAAAAAAACCTCAAAAAAGCAAGAGGAAGTCATTGGTGAGTGGTTTGATCTGAGTATATTTCGACGACAACTCGATTTATTCAGTCAAAATTCACCAGCGATGGAACTTGGGAATCTATACAAGAAAGGAATTACGCGTGGCCAAGGTTAACCTAAAGTTGAGCTCGGTCTGTCCCTCCCTTTCCCTTAGAAATGTTAAAATGTCGGAAGAAATTCTTTTTGCTGGTGGGATTGAATTTATACTCTTGAAAGTAAAGAACCCCCCAGCAAGCTGGGAGGCATTTAAGATTTAGAAATCTAATTTCAGTTGTTTGGGATCATGTTGATGCGTGATATACCGACGAATCACCTCTGCCGTTACTTGGTCCCCTACTCTTCGGACAAAATAATCATCGTTCCACAATTCCCCACTCCACAATTGCTGCTTCACCTCGGGAAACTCCTGGAAAACTTTGCGGGCCGAAATACTTTTCAACCTCTGCGCTACCTGGGCAGGACTATAGCATGGGGGGACCGAAAGAAATATATGCACATGATCCTCCATTACTTCTTGGGTATCGATCTCAAAGCCATACCGTTCGGCAATCTCCTGAAAAATCCTCTTCAACCGATTCGCTACTCGCTCGCCCAGAACCATCCGACGATATTTAGGCACCCACACCACATGATACTTGAGATCGTAAACAGCGCCTCTGGTTCG